>NZ_VOGZ02000009.1:0-165405 GCF_008033395.2 Flavobacterium sp. XN-5 | reverse complement strand
TTTAGGAATACAAATATCTAGATTTTAATATTTCCCCACAACAATATGTATTGATCCAATAAAACGAAGATAGGAATGGCTGTGGAATTGTTATTTGTCTTTATTCTCATAGTAAACTGTCGGCGTTAAAGTTTTATAATTATAAATGAAAATCCTTTAAAATTAATATCATGACATTATTACAAAAGACTAATCTGATTGTTTTTACAGTTATAGCATTATTTCTGAATGCAAATTTAATTGCACAGAATAACATTAATGCTAAAACATTTTATAAACACGATAAATATCTTTCGTCTGATAAAATGGAAGGGAGATTTCCAGGAACAAAGCAAAGTAATAAAGCGGCCAGATATATTAAAAGACATTTTAAGAGATATGGTATGGAAAAATTCGATAAAAATTATTACCAATCGTTTAAATTATTTGTTAAGCCAGGTATAAATAAGATGAAATCTGACACTGTTACCACTCAAAATGTGGTTGGATTTATAGAAGGGTCGGATGATGTGCTTAAGAAGGAATTTATAGTCGTAGGAGCTCATTATGATCATTGGGGATGGGGAGGAAAAGAATCTGGAAGTAAAATAAAGGATACAGTTGCAATTCATAATGGAGCAGATGACAATGCATCGGGTGTTGCAGCCTTACTTTCAATTTTAGAAGAATTATCAAATTCTAAAAACAAACCCAAAAGGAGCATCATTTTCATTGCGTTTAGTGGTGAAGAAGAAGGATTATTGGGTTCTAAATATTTTGTAGATCATCTACCAGTTGATAAAAGTGCGGTGAAGGTGATGTTTAATATGGATATGGTAGGTAGGTTAAATGCAGAAAAGCAATTGTATATGGGAGGTGCTGGAACGTTTCCTGGTGGTGTGGAATTGATGAAAAGGTTGACAATGGGAAGTGGACTAAATCCGATTATTCATGCGGGTGAAGTTGGAGGTTCTGATCACGTTTCATTTTATAAAAGTAATATTTCGGCTGTAGGTTTTCATACAGGTGGGCACCCACAATATCACACGCCTGAAGATGATATTGAGTTTATTAATAGCGAAGGTGGTGCATTGGTCTGTAAATACATATACAATGCTCTAATTGAAATTGCTAACTATCAGCAACCGTTGTATTTTATTAATCAAAATTAATGAAGCTTTATAGTTGTTAGCTTTTTGAATTTTGATTGAAAATCCGAGGTCTTGCTATTTGACTAGTTTGATAGTTATTGCGTATCTATATGCTTTAACAACTATTTTAATACCAATAGAAGCTTGAGTTTCTATTGGTATTAGAATAGTGCTAGACAAGTTCAGAATGTGACTGCATTGATTTAATTGGAGGTTGAACATAATAACCAACTTATTCTACTATGATATAGATTTAAGTTCAAAGTGTCTTATTTGGTCTCTAAATTATAACGGTGACTCTAAGAGAGATCAAAAAATGTTTCAGATATAAAATAATTGTCTCTATCCGTGATAAACACGTGAAGCAACTATTTTATCCTCTCTTATGTTGAGTACTTCTGCTATAAACATTTCTTCTTCTCCTTCTACTGTTCTCGTATATTCCATAAAAATACGATCACCGTTTGCTGTAAGGGAGGTTACCTTATAATTCAAACTTGGTAGTCTATTGAATGCATCTTGCCACCATTCTCTAAGCGCTTGCTTGCCTTTAACAAGGCCATTTGTTTCTGGATGGCGTATTTTTAGTTTAGGACTAAAATGCTCTGCATCGTCGTCGTAAAGCGATAATAGCTTCTCTAATTCTTTATTGTTAAACGACTCAAACCATTTAAAAGCGATTGATTGTAATTTTTCCGGCGTCATGGTATTTGTTTTTTCTATTTAATTAAAAAAATCCCCTTCGTTTGACACGAAAGGGATTTTAATGCAATAATTTCAATGAAGAATTATACGTTCTTCAAGTTGATAATTTCTTGATCTGTAAGCAATCTCCAGTTTCCTCTTGGTAAGTTTTTCTTAGTCAAACCTGCAAACGATACTCTGTCAATTCTTAATACATCATAACTAAAATGTTCAAAAATAGAGCGAACTACTTTTACATTTGATGATCTTAATTTTAGACCTATTTCGCTTTTAGCTTCTCCTTCAATATAGCTTATGTCTTCTACAAAAACACGGTGTCCGTCAAGAGTTAAGCCTTTGTTGATTTTTTCTAAATCTTCAAATTTTAGGTTTTTGTCTAAAGATACGTGGTATATTTTAGATGATTTTTGACTTGGTAAAGTGAATTTACGCAACATGTCAGTATCGTTTGTAAACAATAAAAGACCTGTCGTGTTCTTATCCATTCTTCCTACAGCTCCAATTTTTGCCGTTGTAGACCCTTTTACTAATTCTAAAACATTACGAAATTCTTGACCTTCATCAAGAGCTGTCGTGAAGTTTTTAGGTTTGTTTAATAAAATGTAAACTTTTTTCTCAGGAGTTAAAACTGCTCCGTCAAAATTCACTACATCACCCGGTTTAACCATGTATCCCATTTCGATAACAGGAATTCCATTTACTTTTACGTTACCAGATTGAATGTAAATATCGGCATCACGACGTGAGCAAGCACCAGAATTGGCGATATATTTATTCAAACGAATTTCGTCTTTAACTTTAGGTCTTTTAGGTGCCTGATTCGGTTTTTTTTCAACCTTGTCAGAAACTACTTCTGCAACTTTAGTGTTTATTTTTACTTTTTTTGGCCCTTGTGCCCTTTTTTGCATCGCAGGTTTTGGCTTATTAGAGCTAGGTCTAGAACTCGTTGGTCTAGCACCGCTTTTTTTATTATTGCCTTCCTTATTATTCATAATATTCCATAATTTGTGCAAAGATAGTATTTATATTATTGCTAATCGATATTTGCTAATTATAATACGGTAACTATCTAATTAAGAAGTTCTTGTTTTGTTTCTTGGGAGCTATTTAGCTACGCTGAATCTTCGATGTCCCGCTTTCCACTGTATCTTTTTATCTTGAACATGTTTGAGAATCCTGAAACATGTTCAAGATAAAAAGGATGCCGTTACAAACATGGTTCACTGAACTCCAATTAAAATAAATATATGTGAAGTAATCGGGGCTAGTAAAATATAAAAATCAGGTTTTGTCAAATTGATTTTTGCTTAAATAAGCAATAGGAGTTTTTTTCCGCTCCATAAAACGGTGGGATTAATCAGGACGATGCAAAATACACCAGAGACAATTAAGAATTTAAGGACGTTATGAAGTAATAAATATTGCTCTTTTCTAGTGGACTTCCATAAGTAAAGAAGAAAGAAAATTAAGATAATCAAACACATATAAAAATAAATGTCCATATAGCCTACATCATAAATTTCGATAAGTACATACACAGGAAATATGGTTAGGGCAGTGAGTGCTGTGATGATTTTTTTAGAAATCAATTCGCCATAGACAATAGGAATTGTCTTGTAATCATTAGCTAGATCACCTTTTATGTTTTCTAAATCTTTGATCATTTCTCTAATGAGTAATAGCAACGAAAGGAAGCTAGCATGTGCAAAAATTACGGCAAAATGCCCTTTGTAGTTCTCGATTTCTTCAAAAGAAAGATTGTTGTAGTAATGCAATAATATTGCAAAAAATGGAATGACTGCTAATAAAGCTGCGGTGAGGTTTCCTACTGCGGGATATTTTTTTATTTTGTGGGAGTAAAACCAAATCAAGAATATGTACGTTGAAAAGAATAGAAAAGCACGCCAAGATATTATTAGTGCCGTTAAGGCTACTATAAAATTCAATGTAAAGTAAACGTTGAGCTTTGTTTTCTGACTTACAAGTCGGTCCAGCATGGATTTGTTGGGGCGATTGATCAGATCTTTTTGACTATCATAAAAATTGTTGATGATGTAGCCTGAAGCAATGGTTAATGATGAAGCAAAAATAAGAAGGAATAAATTGAGATCTAGTAGGATTTCAAGTGCTCTTTTTTCGGGAGCCAGAATAAAGATAGCGGAAAGGTATTGCGCCAAAATAATAATTGGAATGTTGTATCCTCTAACTACAGAGAATAAACTTACGATCTTCATTATTAAAAGCTTTTGCTTTCTACTTAACATCTTACTGTATTAAAAAGATGAAAGCTTAAAACCACGAAGAGTTTTAAGCTTTTAATTTATTTTTTAGCGCTAATTAAAATTGGTATACTACCTCTAATTTATAGTCTTTCAAGGATAGTTTTGCGCGCTCTAAATCTTCGGTGAAACCCAAGATATAGCCGCCACCACCAGAACCACATAGTTTAAGGTAATAATCATTAGTGTCAATTCCGTTTTGCCATATAGCGTGAAATTGTTCTGGTATCATCGGTTTGAAATTATTTAAAACTACGCTTGATAGTTTTTTAGTATTCATAAACAATGCTTTCATGTCGCCGCCTAGGAAATTTTCTACACAAGCATCAGTATATTTTACAAACTGATTTTTCAACATCGTGCGAAATCCTTTGTCTTTTAGGTTTTCCATGAATATGGTTACCATTGGAGCCGTTTCTCCTACAATTCCTGAATCTAACAAAAATACAGCGCCTTTTCCATCCAAAGTTTGATTCGGAATGCCAGTAGCTTCAATGTTGTCTTTAGAATTGATTAAAATAGGAATACTCAAATAGCTGTTTAAAGGATCAAGTCCTGAACTTTTTCCGTGAAAAAAGCTTTCCATTTGAGAGAATATATTTTTTAACTGTAATAATTTATCTCGAGTTAAATTTTCAAGAACAGTAATTTTATCCTGAGCATATTTATCATAAATAGCGGCTACTAGAGCTCCACTACTACCCACACCGTAACCTTGTGGAATGCTGGAATCAAAATACATTCCTGTTTCGATGTCACTTTTTAATTCAGCTAAATCGAAAGTAACCAATTCCGGTTGCTCACGCTGTAAGGTTTCAAGATAATCAGCAAATCGTTTTAAGCTTGCATTAGATGCAATAGCTTCTGGTGATGGATCTTCATTTCTTTTCAATGCACCGTTATAAAAACTATAAGGGATTGATAGGCCTTTAGAGTCACGAATAATTCCGTATTCTCCAAAGAGTAGTATTTTTGAGTAAAATAAAGGTCCTTTCATTGATTTGATTGCTAGGTTAATGCCTGAAAATAGATTTGGTACGTAAATGTAGTAATTATTAAGCTAACTGAATAGCTCCATTTCCAATTTCGTCACAAATGTACTGCCCATTTTGGCAAAAGCCAACTAATTCGTCCTTAATAAATTGCAAAACTTTCTCGCTAACGTTTTCGGGATATAAAACATGTACGTTTGCTCCGGCATCTAGCGTGAAACAAACAGGAATTTTAGTGTCAGTTCGGAATTGCCAAATCGTGTTAATTATCTGCAAGGTGTTGGGCTTCATCAATATAAAATACGGCATCGAAGTCATCATCATCGCGTGCAAAGTCAAGGCTTCACTTTCGACCACTTTTATAAATTCTTCTAAGTTTCCGCTTTCAAAAATAGCATTTAGTTTGTCTAGATTTTCGTGTGCTTGCTCAAAACGTCTTTCAGCGTAAGGATGCGCGTGCATCAAGTCATGACCTACAGTACTCGAAACTTGTTTTTCGCCTTTGTCGACTAATAGGATTGTGTCTTGGAAATTCTTGAAATTACCGTGAATGGCATTTGGAAATTCGACTCCGTATAAATCTGAACTTCCTTCAATATTTGCTTGGTTTCCCCAAACTACAACTTGTCCTTTTACGCTACGACAAGCGCTTCCAGAACCCAAACGCGCCAGTAAAGATGCTTTTTGGTAAAAATAAGCTTCGGTCATTTCAGGATTTAAGGCTTTTTCTAAACTCATTAAGTTCATTGCCAGAGCCGCCATTCCTGATGCGGATGATGCAATTCCAGAACTATGCGGAAAAGTATTTTCGGTATCGATCGTAAAATGATATTCTTTCAAAAATGGCAGGTATATTTCGATTCTCTCTAAGAATTTCTGGATCTTCGGTTTGAAATCTTCTTTTGGTTTTCCTTCGAAAAGTAAATCAAATGAAAAAATATCTTGCTTTTCTTTTTTGGCGAAAACCAATTTAGTAATCGTTTTACAATTATTTAAAGTAAAACTCACCGATGGATTTGCCGGAATCTGATTGTCCTTTTTTCCCCAGTATTTTCCCAAGGCGATATTGCTGGGAGCGCTCCACTGGAAACTGCCACTTTCTATAGTTTGAGAATATGCTTTCGGAATAAAATCGTTTGCTGTCAACATGAAATATAAAATTTACGCAAAGATACTTTTTTGATTTATAGCTTCCATATTTATTTTTTTAATAGGAGCTGTCGTAATGCTAAATCTTATAATCTTGTCATCCGACGAAGGAGGAATCTTCACAAGCGGCTCAGTTCACGGAGATTTTACCTCTGTCGGAATAAATGATACTCCGTCTTTATGTTTTGACAGAATTTAAGGTTGTTTTTTATTTCATTGTATACTTTTAACTATTTTTGTAAGAAATAGAAAATAAAATGAATAAGATTACCAAAATACTTAGCGTCGTTGTAACCTGTCTTGTGATTGGTTATTTTTCTGGAATTGTAACACAGTCTGCGATTACAGATTGGTATCCAACCTTAATAAAACCAAGTTTTAATCCGCCAAACTGGATTTTCGCACCCGTATGGAGTATGTTGTATGTAATGATGGGAGTAGCTGCAGGACTAGTTTGGGACCGTATGGATTCCAATAAAGAAGTGGTAAAGAAAGCTTTGATTATTTTTGCAATTCAACTCGCACTTAATGCTTTGTGGTCGTATTTGTTCTTTGGGTTGCACAATCCTATGTTAGCGGGTCTAGAAATTATTATTCTATGGTTGGTAATTTATGAAACCTATCTTCAATTTTCGAAAATTAATAAAATCGCAGCTTATTTACTTATACCGTATTTGGCGTGGGTGAGTTTTGCGATGGTATTAAATGGCAGTATTTGGTGGCTTAATAAATAGTATTCCCTTAACCCCCGAAGGGGAATAATACAGTTTGCAGTTTTTGTAAATTGCGTGTATAACATATACGTTAGCTATAGTAGTAGTTTGTTTTTGATGCTTTAGTTGTTTTCTTACAATCTCAATTTTTTAAATTCTACATTTTTAGTAATTAAAAAATCCATTGTACTTAAAGTGTTATTGTTTGCTACAACTATCTTTGAATTTGGATCTGTTTCACAAAATTGAAGGAACAGCTCTATTTCATCAGCTTGTAGCTTTAAAGTTTCAAGATAGAATTTTTGATCGTAGCTGTTTTTTGCTAGTGTAGAAAATGCAATTTCAGGGAGTGCTTTTTTTACTTCCTCTTTTTCTTTTTTAAGTAGACCTAAAAGCATACCACCAATGCGCATCAAATTCATTCCGTTTTCAATTGTTCCCATATTAACACCAGTAACTTTCAGAGCACCTGCATTTTTTTCTGTTGCATATTGGTCGATTTTCATTTGTTCCCATTTTGTATCCTTACTTAATTTTATAGTGGGCAAATTAGTGATTAGTACCTCATTTAATTCTTCTGCTTTCAGAATTAATTCAACGACTAATTCGTCTTTTGTGAATAGTTTAGGGTTGATTGTGATTTTTTTTACTTGATGTTCTTTCGATACAAATACCAGCACATCATTGGTTTTTGCATTGATCGAAAATTCTCCATTACTATTAGAGACCGTAAGTATTTTTGAATTTGCGTTTATAATTTCCACATTCGGAATTGCATAATTATTAAATACAACTTTGCCTTTAATTGTTTGTGAGAAGCTAAATTGAGAAGTGAATAAAATTAGTGCGCTGAGTAGTTTTATTTTCATAAGTTTCGAATCTAATAACTTGATAGTAAATTTATTAGATTCGTCTTAATGAAAACTTAGTAAATATGTAAATTCTTGTTAATTGATTGTTTCTTTCCTATTTTGTGAGTGCAGTAAAGTTTTTAAGTACTAAACTTAGTTGCAAGTATTATTTCCTTAAAGGTAGGCTGAACAGTAAATACTTGCAACTGCTCACTAAATTGCATTAGCCAATATAAACCCACTTGTCCATGCATTCTGGAAGTTAAATCCGCCGGTAATTGCATCTATATTTACAATCTCCCCCGCAAAATAAAGGTTTTCGTGTAGCTTGCTTTCCATGGTTTTGAAATTGATTTCTTTTAAATCGATTCCGCCAGCGGTGACAAATTCTTCTTTAAAAGTGCTTTTCCCATTTACTTGAAAAGTTCCTTTGGTCAACTGATTGGATAGATTTTGCAATTGCACTTTCGAAAGATCAGCCCATTTTGTTACGGCTTCGATTCCGGAGGCGAGCACCAGACTTTCCCACAAACGATTTGGGAAATCGAAATGAGATTTCTTAGAAACTGCTTTTTTAGCGTGTTCTTGTTTTAAGTCTTTTAATATTTTTTCGGCTTCACTGGTTTCTATATCATTAAGCCAATTCACAAAAATGGTAAACTGATAATTTTTGTCATGTAAAATTCGAGCTCCCCAAGCGGATAATTTCAAAACTGCTGGACCGCTCATTCCCCAATGCGTAATCAATAGTGGGCCTGTAGAAGTCAGTTTAGTGTCTTTTACTTTAACGGTAACTTGTGCCGCCACGCCTGGCAATTCCTTTATTCGAGAATCTTTGATGTTAAAGGTAAATAGGGAAGGGACAGGGCTCACAATCGCGTGACCATAAGTTTGTAGCATTTCCCATACTTTTGGGTTGCTTCCCGTTGCTAAAATTAATTTTTCAGCGATATAATTTTCGTTTTGGGTTTCTATTTTCCATAAGGCATCTTTCTTGAAAATAGATTGTACGCTTTGTCCTGTCAAGACTTCGATTCCTAGTTTTTGAGTAGCAGTAAGAAAACATTCGATAATAGTTTGTGACGAATTAGAAACGGGAAACATACGTCCGTCGTCCTCGATTTTTAGCTCTACCCCATGTTTTTCAAACCATTCTATAGTGTCTCCAGAACAAAATTGATGGAAAGGACCACGGAGTTCTTTTTCACCACGCGGATAATATTTCACTAATTCGTTTGGTATAAAACAGGCGTGAGTAACATTACAACGACCTCCGCCAGAAATACGGACTTTTTGAAGTACTTCGGCACCACGTTCTAGGATAGCTACTTTTAACTTTGGGTTTTTCTCTACAATATT
This sequence comes from Flavobacterium sp. XN-5, assembly GCF_008033395.2. NCBI lineage: Bacteria > Pseudomonadati > Bacteroidota > Flavobacteriia > Flavobacteriales > Flavobacteriaceae > Flavobacterium > Flavobacterium sp. XN-5. The sequence continues at coordinate 156,227 of NZ_VOGZ02000009.1, read as the reverse complement.
GATTGCAGTAAAAAAACCTGCTGCTCCACCACCTACTATTATTATATCAAAATTTTGATTCATATTCTTTCTGGAAAATCGCTTATGATTCCGTTTACGTTAAATGATTTTATTTTTTTTATGTCTTCGGGCTCGTTGACTGTCCAAGGGAAAACTTCGAATCCTTTTTCCTGTAATCGTGCCGTGTTCTCGGCCGTTAATAAATGGAAATAAGGATGAATTGACTTTGCCTGAATAAATTTGGCGAAAGCCAGAGTCAAATCTAAATCTTTCTCGGTCAGTACACCAATAGGTATTTCCCCGTTCAAGAGCGCCACTTGTTGCAGGGCTGTCCAATCAAAACTAGAAACCACAAATTGGCTGTAATTCCAATGTTTTTCGACTATAAATTTTTCGATTAAATCAACTACTTTATCAGCAGTGTCAAAGCTTTTCAATTCAATATTAACATCACAACGTTGATCAATGAGGTTTAATACTTCGGTTAAAGTGGGGATGCTCTGGTCTTTTTCTATCTTAAAGCGTTTCAATTCCAGCAATGAGAATTGGTTTACAGCGCCTTTACCAGTGGTTGTTCGGTCAACTGTCTCGTCATGGATGACCATTAATTCACCGTCTGCACTCAAATGTACATCCAGTTCAACGCGATCTACATGTAGGTCAATTGCTTTTTGGAAACCAATAAGGGTATTTTCAGGTTCATGACCTTTGGCACCGCGATGACCTATTTTGAACATTCGATTGATTTTTTACAAAGGTAGCTAAAATAAAAAAGCACGGACCGGAATCGATTCGTGCTTTTTCTATAACAATGGATATTTATCTTTTTTCTAATAGTACAATGTCAAAATCAGTTTTGATTTTAACTAGGCCTTTCGAGACTTCTACGACTTTTCCAGAATAAGCATCTCTTAGACGGGTTCCATCTGCGAATACTGCCGAAACTTCCAGTACTTTTCTTCCGATAGGTAAATCTAATCCAATAAAAACTTCGTCTTTATAATTTCCATTCGAATAGCTTCTTGAAAAAGTATAAGGTTGTGCTGAAATTTCTTTGTGCACACCAGCACCTACGGCAGGATGGTTTTTGCGAAATTTCCCTAGTTTTCTATAATGTGATAATACTTTTTTTGTCTCAGGATTTACTTTTATGTCATCCCAATTCATAAACGAGCGCAAAGTTGCGTCACCTTGTGTTTCTTCAATGACCAAAGGACGGGCACTTTCATCACCATAATATACCTGAGCAACTCCGGGAGAAAGCAGTAATTTTGTAGCCGCTTCGATAGTTTTGGTTCTTTTGGCATCAAATGGTGCGCCGTCATCATGAGACGATAAATAATTCGTGACACTATTTCCTTTCAATTCCCCATTTAGAATCGCAGAATATTTTGAAAAGATAAATTCATAGTCTTTTTGGGCGTCATATTTAAATTCGAAATTGATCATGTTGTTAAAACCATTTTCGAAATAGTTGACTTTTTTGTCTCCAAAATCGAAGTTTTTGCCAGAACTAACATTATAATTATAGACTTCGGCGATAGTGAAAAAAGGATTGTTGTCTAACACTTTTGTAGGATTGTTTTTTTTCCAAAGAGCAAAAGCGTAATCACTCTGCGTTTTAAAATCAGCCCAAACACTTGCTTCAGTATGTTTGACTGTGTCAGCGCGGTAGCCATCAATTCCATAATCAGCGATGTAATCCGTAAGCCATTTTATGATGTAGTATCGAGGTGTTTTTGGGTAGCCAGTTCGTTTGAAAAACGCATTCAACTCTTCCATTTCTTGATCGTATCGTCCTTCCTTTTTCCATTTTTCAATTAAAAAAGGAGGAAGATCCACGTTCTGTGTACTTTCTGTTCTAATGTCAGGAAGATTAGCTACTAAGGTACATTCCGTTGTGTTTTTATAATTCTGGTAGTCACAAACAGGACCAGTTCGTACCCAGTAATTCGGCCACACCGTATCTGTTTCAGTAACTGGACCAGTATGATTAATAACACCATCAAGAATAATTCTTATTCCGTGTGCGTGTGCTTTTTTAACTAGGTTTGCTAAGTCTTCTTTTGTTCCAAAGTTAGGATCTAATGCCGTCCAATCTCTTGCCCAATACCCGTGGAAGCCATAACTTAATCCAGTTCCTTCGTCTACAGCATCATGAATTTGTTCGACTATTGGGGTAAACCAAATGGCATTTATTCCTAATTTGTCGAAATAGCCTTCCTCAATTTTATTTGTGATTCCCTTGATATCTCCGCCTTCAAAACCGCGTAGTTTGCCTGCAGTTTTGTTTCTGTCGAAATTGATATCATTCGATTTATCTCCATTGTTGAAACGATCAGTCATTAAGAAATAGACCGAAGCCGCTTCCCAAACAAAGGGTGCTTTTTGAGTAGTTTTTTTTTCTAGTACTGTTTGAGTTGTGGTGCAACTCGCAAAAATGGATAGGCTTAACAGTAATAATGCTTTTGAATACTTTTTCATTATGGTGTAACTGATTTTTAAATGTTGTTATTACAGCGGGTTTAAATATTCTTTATTTTAGTTCTAAAATCACAACCGACTTGGGTTCCAAGGTTATTTCAGTAGAAATTTGGAAAGTGAAATCTGTTAGAATGTTTTTGGCCCTTGTAAATTCTTTTATGTTTTCCTTAAAACGAGCGGTATTTATGGTTTGGTTCTCCTTGCTATTGTTCATTATTACCATTACCGTTTTTTTGTCAGTATATCTAAAATAGACGTAGACATTATTCTCAGGAATGTAATGCGTCATTTTTCCGAAATGTACTGCTTCGTTAGTTTTTCGCCATTGGAACAATTTAGAAGTAAAGTCAAAATATTTGTTTTGACCAATAGTACGGCCTTCTTTGGTAAAAGCATTGTTTTTATCTCCTAACCAACCTCCAGGAAAATCCTGACGAATGTCGGCATCTCCTTTCTCTTTATCACCGCTCATACCTATTTCGCTTCCATAATACAATTGCGGTATTCCGCGGACAGTAGCTATCAAAGCCATGGTCATCTGGTATTTTTTAAAATCATTATGATAGACCTTATTTATGCGGTTCGTATCATGATTTTCAGCAAAAACAAGCATGTTGTTAATGTTTGGATATAAAAAATCATTAGCAAAATTGTCATAAACCTTTACCATTCCTTGATCCCAAGTTCCATCGTCTTCATTGAAAACAGTACCTATGGCATCGTGCAATGTAAAATCCATAACACTTGGCAGGTAGGAATTGTAGTTTTGAATGGCACCAATTTTACTGTCTTTTTGCCAATAAGCCATTTGGGCTTGATCGTGCATCCATATTTCGCCTACAATATTGAAATTAGGGTATTCATCCGTTATCGCTTTGGTCCAAGATGCAATTCCTGCGGGGTCAGAATAGTTATAAGTATCGACTCTGAAACCGTCTAGATCTGCATATTCGATCCACCAAATAGCATTTTGCTTTAAGTAGTTTAGCATTAAAGGATTCGATTGGTTTAAGTCGGGCATTGTAGGGACAAACCAACCGTCAAGACAAATTTCAGTATCTATTTTAGATGCATTAATGTCGCTTATAGTAGAGCGTTTATGATTGGTTTGCGTATATTTTTCAAATTGATGAATCCAATCATTAGTAGGTAAATCTTTCATCATCCAGTGTTCAATTCCCCAATGATTAGTAACATAATCCATCACTAATTTCATATCCCTCTTATGCATTTCGGCTGATAAACGCACATAATCTTCATTAGTTCCATAACGAGGATCAATTTTATAAACGTCAGATTGGGCGTAGGTATGATACGAAAAGGCTTTGTCGTTGTCTTCGCAAAGTGGCGTGCTCCAGATTGCCGTGGCTCCAAGAGACGAAATGTAATCTAAGTTTTTAATGATTCCTTGAATGTCTCCACCGTGTCTTCCGCCGGGTAAGTCACGGTTGTATTTTTCTACAGTTGAGCTATTGCTATCGTTTTTCGGGTTTCCATTAGCAAAACGATCGGGCATGATAAGATACATCATGTCTGATGCGTCAAAACTTTTACGTTCTGCTGATTTTTCTCTTCTTTTCTTTAACGAATATGTTTGGGTAAATGCTGTTTTGGAATCTTTTTTAAATGTAAAAACAATGTCAGTTGCCGCAACATTTTTAGTGTTAACGGTAACAAATAAATAGTTTGGATTTTCTGTTTTTTTTACTTCAGTGATTGCAATAGAACTTAAAGCGGTGACTTCATATTGCGCTATATTCTTACCATAAAACATAATCTGTAATTCTGGATTGTGCATTCCGGCATACCAGAAGGGAGGTTCAACCCTGTCGATTTGTGCATTTATGGTTAGAGACATAAAAAAAAGGATTAGGGTTATACTTTTCATAAAAGAAATATCTTCTAGTGAAATTGTGGTAAATTTATTCATATTTAAGCACATAATGATTACTATTCAATTTATTTTCCCGTAATGAAACGATGAATGAGGCTTTTTGATATGCGTATTTTATTCTCGTTTTGTTGATGTCAATCTTTGAAACACGCCTTAGATTAAGTAAACAATCCCAATAGAAATTGGGATTGCTTGTTAGTGATAATGGACTTGTAATTAAATGAAAGTGTTGTCTACAATTTCTTTACCATTAATTTTGTGATACAGATATCGGGTTATTTGGCGTAACCGTAATATTTTTTCCGTTTACCACAATAGCCAAATCTTTAGCTCCATCTACTGAAAAAGTAGTTTCAACATGGTTAATCGCTACCTTTATTATCTGGTTTCTAAAATTGATTTTAAAGGAATAGGCTTCCCATTCTTTTGGAATTTTTGGAGAGAAATTAAGAGTGTCTTTTTTTACTCGCATTCCTCCAAAACCTTCAACAATACTCATCCAAGTTCCAGCCATAGAAGTGATGTGACAACCTTCTTCCACTTCCTTATTATAATCATTTAAATCTAAACGTGATGTTCTTAAATAAAAAGTATACGCCATGTCCATCTTGTCTAATGAAGCAGCCTGAATCGAGTGTACACATGGAGAAAGTGAACTTTCATGCACGGTAAATGATTCATAAAACTCGAAGTTGCGTTTCAATTCTTCTTTAGTGAAATGTTCTTCAAAGAAGTAAAAGCACTGTAAAACATCAGCTTGTTTGATATATGGAGAACGCAATACTCTGTCCCAAGACCATTTTTGGTTAATAGGTCGTTGTGCTGGATCTAAATCTTTTACAGGTACTAAGTTTTTGTCTAAAAAGCCATCTTGTTGCAAGTAGATTCCCAAGTCTTTAGATACTGGAAAGTACATGTTATCAGCTACCTTTTTCCATTCTTTTAATTCAGAATCTGCCAGTTTTGTTTTTTCAATAATACGTTTGTGGTCTACAGGGAATTCCAATGAAACTTTCTGAATTTGTTCATACGCATAATCGATACACCATTTTGCAATGTAATTAGTGTAGAAATTATTATTTATGTTATTTTCATATTCGTTTGGTCCCGTAACACCTAGAATTACATACTGATTTTTTTCATTCGAAAAATTTGCTCTTTGGTGCCAGAAGCGTGCAATACCGATTAAAACTTCTAGTCCTTTTTCAGGAATATAAGAATAGTCGCCGGTAAAACGATAGTAGTTAAAAATTGCAAAAGCGATTGCACCATTTCTATGAATTTCTTCATGCGTGATTTCCCACTCATTATGACATTCTTCCCCGTTCATGGTAACCATTGGATAAAGAGCAGCACCGTTTTTAAAACCTAGATTATTTTGAGCGTTTTCAATCGCTTTTTCAAGGTGATTGTAACGATACGTTAATAAATTACGAGCTACTTGCTGGTCTTTTGTAGCCATATAAAAAGGAATGCAATAAGCTTCCGTGTCCCAGTAAGTTGATCCACCATACTTTTCTCCGGTAAATCCTTTTGGTCCAATATTTAATCGGCTGTCTTTTCCTAAGTAGGTTTGGTTCAACTGAAAAATATTGAAACGAATACCTTGTTGTGCTTTTACGTCACCTTCAATAGTGATATCAGACATTTCCCAGATTTTTGACCAAGCTTCTTTTTGGTCTTCCAATAGCTGATCATAACCTAAAGCTAAAGCGGATTGAATCACTTTTTCAGCAGCGGCAAGTGTGTTTTTATGGTTTAAAGAAACAGTATAACCTCCAATTTTTTGAATCGATGATTTTTGACCTTGGCCAACAATTACATCATATTCAAATTGCACTTTATCTGCAGTCGTATCTATTGAGGAAGGAGAAATAGATGCGTTCACCCCATTTTCTAAAATACTATTATGCATGAAAGTAGTTACTTTGAAATGCGTTTTAAAAGTTTGAGCAGTTACAAAACCTTCATTTCCTGATTTTTTTACTTCAAGAGGTTCCCAGAATTTTTCATCCCAGTTTGCATCTTCATTGGTAACTCCAGCGTCAATATAAGGCTTATAAATTATTTTGGCATCCTTATTTAAAGGAGTGATTTCATAATTAATGATTCCTACTTCGTCTAAAACGATAGAAAGGAAACGACGAATATTTACAGCTATTTCAGTTCCGTTTTGCAGTGTAGCTTCAAAAGAACGATTGTACCAGCCTTCTTGCATATTCAATTCGCGGCGAAAGTTTTTGACAGCTGTACAGGTATTTAAATCTAAGTTTTCACCATTTACCTCAATGTCTATTCCTATCCAGTTTGGTGCATTTAATACTTTAGCAAAATATTCAGGATAGCCGTTTTTCCACCATCCTACTTTAGTTTTATCTGGATAATATATTCCAGCGATATAGCTTCCTTGGAAGGTTTCGCCTGTATAATTTTCTTCGAAATTAGCGCGTTGTCCCATAGCGCCGTTACCAATGCTAAAAAGACTTTCAGATGATTTTACGCTTTCGGCATCAAATCCTTCTTCTATGATGGACCAATTGTCTGCTTTTATATAATCTTGGTTCATTACTCTATATTTTTAAAGTTTCGAAAAATAAAACAGCTCTTATTAAGCTTGGTTTATTCGAATACTTGTTTTTTTATTTACTAATTAAATTTTCTATAAATCCTTTTTCGATCTTGGTAAAATCATGAAAGATGTATTTTGCTTCATACAAAACAGATTCTTCTCCAATCCCGATACTTGTCATTTTTCCAATATTAGCCGCTTGAACTCCCGCCACTGAATCTTCGAAAACGATCGAATTCTCAGGGCTTACATTCAATAGCTTAGCTGCAATTAAGAAAACTTCTGGATCCGGTTTTGCATTCGAAACATCATTTCCATCCACAACAGCATCAAAATAATGTCTGATTCCCGTTTTTTCAAGAATAGGTCTTGCATTTTTACTAGCTGAACCCAAAGCAATCGGTTGGTTGTTTTCTTTTAAATATTGAAGCATTGTTAAAACTCCGGGAAGTAACTCGCTTTGATCCATATCGACCAAGTATCTTAAGTACTCTTCGTTTTTCTCATTTAGCCATCTGTTTTTATCTTCTTGCGAAGCTTCTACATTTCCTAATCCTAAAATTATGTCAAGAGATCTAACTCGGCTTACGCCTTTCAATAGTTCGTTATGTTCTAATGTGAAATCAATATCTAGTTCATTTGCAATTTTTTGCCATGCTAAATAATGATATCTAGCGGTGTCGACAATTACTCCGTCAAGGTCGAAGATGAATGCTTTCTTATTCATTTATTGTAATTTTTGATTCTTCATTAATGGTTAAGGAAAGAATTCCTGCAATAATCATCGATGCTCCACCAATTAAAAGAGCATAAATGGGTTCGCTGTCAAAGAATTTAGAAACTAAAAATCCTAAAATAGATGCAGCTACTAATTGTGGGATTACAATAAAGAAGTTGAAAACTCCCATGTAATACCCCATTTTGTTAGAAGGCAATGATCCAGATAACATAGCGTAGGGAATGGACAGGATACTAGCCCACGCAATTCCAACACCAATCATGGGAAGCCATTCCATAGTAAACGCGGTTGGTTCTTGGATAAAATATATAGATATAAGTCCAAGTCCACCGCAAACTAAAGCAATAAAATGTGTGAATTTTGTGCTGGTGTATTTTGCTAATACAGGTAATAAAAATGCCGCAATTGCCGCAATCAAATTATAATTAGCAAACATTTCACCCACTTGATTCGCACCTGTATTATACGGTTCAGATGTTGTGTCTGTTGTTCCGTAAATATGTTGGGTAACGGCTAAAGTGGTGTAAATCCACATAGAGAAAAGCGCAAACCAAGAGAAAAATTGTACCCAGGCTAATTGCTTCATGATTTTTGGCATGAACTGGAAATCATTCATGATGGTCACAAATCCATTTTTAGTATTATTGTTTTTTTGCATTACACCCGAAACTAACATTGCTAATCCTCCTAAACCAATAAGACCGATAGCTAAAACATACAAGTCTTTCTTTAGATCATATTCGTAAATCGCGAAAGAGAACAAGGCGCTTACAACAAGAAACAGAATTCCCTTTGTGAAATGCGATTTTCCATTAGCTAGATACCAATCAGCAGAATATTCTTCTTTTACAAATGTTGTTTCTTTGTGCTTTTCGAATGCTTCCAGTTCTTCGGGCGAATATTCTTTAGAAAAGATTACGGTCCATAAAACAGTAGCTAGAAATGCTACTCCACCAAAATAGAAGGAGTATTTAACAGAGTCAGGAATGATACCTAACGGAGCTGTGTTTTGCACACCAAGATGAGTAAAAATTAAAGGAAGTTTTGATGCAAAATAAGCGCCAATTCCGATAAAAAAACTTTGCATGGCAAATCCCATGGTACGTTGTTTCTCTGGAAGATTGTCTCCCACGAATGCGCGAAAGGGTTCCATTGAAACATTGATCGACGCATCCATAATCCAGAGCATTCCAGCTGCAAACCATAAAACAGGAGAATTAGGCATTATAAATAATGCAGCTGAAGCTAAAATTGCTCCAACTAGAAAATAAGGTTTTCTTCGCCCTAGTTTTGTCCAGGTTCTGTCTGAGAAGTAACCAACAATAGGTTGGATTATTAATCCAGTCATAGGAGCGGCAACCCATAAAATAGGGATGTCGTCAATATTTGCACCTAAAGTTTGAAATATTCTACTGACATTAGAATTTTGCAAGGCAAAACCCATTTGAATTCCCAGAAACCCGAAACTCATGTTCCAAATTTGCCAGAAATTTAATTTACGCTTTTCCATTATCGTAATTTATATATTAACGATAAGCGCGATGCTTATCAAAACTTAACTTGTTTTCGAAGTAAAAGTAAAAGTTTCGATGTTGTAAATATATAAAAGAAAATAGTAATTGGAAATCAAAGTATTAGAATAAATCTAATCAACCTTACTACAACGAGGTAGTTTGATAAGTTCTTTAAAAAAGTGGTTAATTTGTAGATTCTCTTTCGATAAGATGGGTTTCAATTACTTCCGTTCTATAATTTTCTTCAACTTCTTCAAGTCCGGTTTCTTCTTCCTCTTCCAGTCTGTCGATCAGCATTTGTGCGGCGCGATTTCCCATTTTTTTACCGCTTTGACTCACGGTAGTGATCGTAGGAGTGGAGTATTTTGAAATAATTCCATCTGTAAATGCAATTACTGCGAGGTCTTTAGGTACATTCAGCCCCATTTTATTTGCGACTTTTATGCAAGTCACAGCAAAAAGTTCGTTTACCGCAAAAACAGCATCAATCGCTTTGTCTTCTAATAATTTGCCAATTATGATCTCGCAGGTGTCAACATCTTCAATTTTGATGATTAGATCTTCATTAAAAGGAAGTCCATTATCTAATAGTGCTTTGGTATAGCCATCGGTTCTTAGTTTACCTACACTAACATAGTCAACGGTAGTGACTAGAGCTATTTTTTTTCGCCCTTTATCTATAAGGCTTTGCACTGCTTCATAAGCTGCGAGTTTATCGTCAATAATTACCTTGTCGCATAGAATTTCATTCGAAACTCGATCAAACATAACCACAGGCATTCCTTGATCAATGACCTCAGAAATGTGGTGATAGTCGCCCTTAAATTGCGTTTCTTTTGATAGCGACATAATGAATCCGTCAATACTTCCGTTAGCAAGCATCTCCATATTAAGGACTTCTTTGTCAAATGAATCGTCAGATAGAGTGATAATCACGCTGTAACCGTTTTCATTAGCGACTTGTTCGATTCCGTTAATTACAGTCGAGAAAAAATAATGGACAATCTCCGGAATTATAATCCCTATTGTTTTTGTTTTTCTATTCTTTAAACTTAGGGCAATATTGTTAGGTCTGTAGTTATAAAATTTAGCAAAAGCCTGAACTTTTAGTCGGGTGTCTTCCCCTATTTCGAGGCTATTTCTTAATGATTTTGAAACCGTTGAGATGGAAACGTCAAGTTCTTTAGCAATTTGTTTAAGCGTTACTTTCCTTTTCATAAAGTGGTATTTATTTTTTAATGCTTGCTGGCGTCTAATTTTTTAATTAGTAGCGAGTTTAGAATTGTGAAATTGATAAAAATTATTTTCTTAATAAAGATATAGTTTGTTTTTATTAATGGCAATTATACCCTTAAAAAGTTGGATAATAAATAAAGTTTTCAACACTACCACGTTTTCGTAACCCAATATAATTCATAGTTTGTCAGATGCAACAAAATTTGCATAGATTTAACATTCGAAGTAAAAATAAAAGTTAGAAAAGACAGCTCAAAACAAAAATTAATTTAAACAAAAAGTATGAAAACAATTTATAAAAAGTTGTTATTTTTAGTACTGTTATTTCCTTTAAGTATTCTGGCTCAGAATACGCTAAGTGGAACTGTTCTTGATAAATCATCAGGACAGCCTATTCCGGGAGTAAACGTAAATGTAGAAGGTAGCACAACTGGTGTTTCAACAGATTTTGACGGAAAGTTTCAAATGCCAAATGTTAAGAAGGGCGCGAAAATCGTATTTTCTTTCATAGGTTATGCAAACACGGTCATTACTTACAATGAACAAAAAACAATAACGGTTTCACTACAAGAAGATCAAAATGTACTTCAGGAAGTTGTTGTTCAAGTGGGTTACGGTACGGTTAAGAAAAAAGATGCTACAGGTTCAGTATCACAGATTTCTGCAAAAGAATTTAATAAAGGTCAAAACGTAACTCCAGAAAGCTTAATTAGTGGGCGTATTTCTGGTGTAAACGTCACAGGGGGAGGTTCTCCAGGTGCAAAAGCCGATATTCGTATTCGTGGAGGATCTTCATTAAATGCTTCCAATGAGCCTTTAATTGTTTTGGATGGTTTGCCTTTGAGTAACTCAGTTCCAAGTGGTTCTACAAGTGTTTTATCTACAATCGATCCAAACGATATTGAGTCTTTTACGGTTTTGAAAGATGCTTCGGCCGCTGCAATTTATGGATCTAGAGCCGCAAATGGTGTAATTGTAATTACAACTAAAAAAGGTTCTAAAGGAAAAGTAAAAGTAAATTTTAGCTCTCAAGTTGGAATCAATACTGTTGCCAACACAATTGATGTGTTAGGTGCAGATGAATTTCGCGCTTTAGTTAATGAAAAAGGTTCTGATGCTCAAAAAGCATTATTAGGAACAGCAAACACAAATTGGCAAGATGAAATTTTTCATACAGCTTTAACTACTAACAATAATATTTCGGTAAGTGGTGCTTTGTTTAATAAATTACCAGTTCGTTTATCTGTTGGAAATGTTGATAATCCAGGAATCTTAAGAAACACTTCTTTTGAGAGAACTACGACATCGATATCTTTAAACCCTGTTTTATTTGATAATCATTTGAAAATTGATGTTAGCGGAAATTTATCTTTCGGTAAAAACCAGTTTCAAGATGAAGGTGGTGTTATTGGAAGTGCTATCGGATTTGATCCAACGCAATCAGTATATGAGGCAGGTTCTCGTTACGGAGGTTATTTTGAATGGTTAGAGCCTAACGGAAATTTACCATTATTGCCAGCGAGAAATCCTGTAGCAAGACTAAATCAAGACGAAAGAAGAGCAACTTCTACCAGAAAATGGGGTAATGTAAGGTTAGACTATAAACTTCATTTCTTTGAAGACTTGAGAGCTGTAGTTGAAGCAGGTATTGATAGATTTGATAGTAGCGGATTTACAGAAGTAAGTACTCAAAGTGCTTTAGGATATCAGCCAAAAGCGTTTTCTGACCCAGGTTATGTGAATTTAGGCAACTATTCTAACTACACAGATGCACTTCAGAATAAAAACTTAAATGCTTATTTTAATTATAGTAAAGATTTAGGGAAATTAAAAATTGACGCAACTGCTGGTTACAACTACCAATTGTTTCAAAAAGAAAAATACCAATCAGGAGAAACCAGACAACCAAATCCTAATGAAGATGTTGCTACAGATCCAGACATCAACTTGCAATCGTACTTCGGACGTTTGAATTTAGGATACGACAGCCGTTATTTACTGACTTTAAACTACAGAAGAGACGGAACTTCTCGTTTCTCTAAAGAAAACAGATGGGGTAATTTTGGTGGAGCTGCCTTAGCATGGAATTTATCTGAAGAAGAATTCTTAAAAGACAATGAAACCCTTTCGGCTTTAAAATTAAGAGTTGGTTATGGAACTACTGGTCAACAAGATATTTCTGCACAGTATGATTATTTGCAAAGGGTAACTACAGGAACAATCAATTCTCAGTATATTTTTGGTAATACTATTTATTCAACGGCCAGACCTGAAGGATATAATGAAGACATTAAATGGGAGGAATTGGCTGAGACTAACGTTGGTATTGACTACGGATTCTTAAACAACAGAATTACGGGATCTATTAACTATTTTGATAAAAAATCTTCAGATTTATTAGCAGATATTGCTGTTCCAGATGGAGCGAATTTAAGAAATCAAGGGTTCTTTAATATTGGTAGTGTAAGAACGAAAGGGGTTGAGTTTAGTATCGAATCTGATATCGTGAAAACGGATGACTTAACTTGGAATGTAGCTTTCAATACTACTTACATTGACCAAAAAATTACTGAATTAGGAATTACAGTTCCTGGTTTTCAAGGGTATTTAGCAGGAGATAATATTGCTGGAGGTAACGGAAATAAAGTGCAAATCAATTCTGTAGGGTTTACACCAAATTCATTCCTAGTTTATGAGCAATTGTACGACGCTGAAAAAAGACCAATACAAGGTGCTTATGTGGATAGAAATGAAGATGGAAAAATTGATACAGCAGATAGATACAGATACCAAAAACCAGCAGCAGATTACACTTTTGGTTTATTCTCGACTTTAAACTACAAAAAGTTTGATTTTACTATGAACTGGAGAGCAAGTTTAGGGAACTATATTTTTGATAACGTAAGTTCTAATTTAGGATATTCTGACGCAGGTTTAAGAAGACAAACCGATTTATCTAACGTAAGTTCAGATTATTTTAATACTGGTTTTACTTTTGAAGACAATGGTACACAACGTTATTTATCTGATTATTTTGTAAAAGACGCTTCTTTTATCAAATTGGATAATGTAACTGTTGGATACACTTTTGACAAAACATTATTAAAAGCAGCTTCTTTACGATTTACAGCTGGAGTTCAAAACGTTTTAATTCTAACAAAATATGGTGGTTTAGATCCAGAGAAATTCAACGGAATTGATAATAACGTTTACCCAAGAGCAAGAACCTTCTTGATTGGTGTGAATGCCAATTTCTAATAGTAGACTGAAAACTAAATTTAAAAAATTAAGAAAATGAAAATATCATTTAAATATATATCTTATTTTTTCCTATTCATTTTAGGATTAAATATGACGCTTAGCTCGTGTACGAGCGACTTAGATGTGACGCCGAAGGATGATGATGAATTTTTATCGGAAACCTTTTTTCAAGATCCAGCTTCGTACAAAGAAGTATTAGCAAAGTTATATGCAGGTTTGTATGTAGGAGGGAATGACGGAGATGGAGCAGCAGATATTGCTGGTCTTGGTGGTGATTTTAGTAGTTATTTGCGATTGCTTTTTGTAACGCAAGAGCTTTCTACAGATGAGGCTATTATTGCTTGGGCAGATGGTGCTTTACCAACTTTAAATGCACAAACGTGGTCGCCAGCAAACGAATTTTTGGAGGGAACTTTCTCTAGAGCGTTTTATCACATTAGTGTTGCTAATGAGTTTTTAAGACAAACGACCGATGAGAAATTAACAGCAAGAGGTGTTGATGCCGATTTGAAAGCAGAGATTTCCACTTTTAGAGCTGAAGCTCGTTTTTTAAGAGCTTTCTCTTACTATAATTTAATGGATTTATTCGGAAACGTGCCTATCACGACAGAAAATGATCCTGTTGGGTTTTATTATCCTGAACAAAAAACAAGAGCTGAAGTTTTTGCTTATGTTGAGTCTGAGTTGAAAGACATCGACGCAAGTCTAGCTGCTTCAAAGAGTAATGAATACGGTAGAGTTGATAAAACTGCAGCTAAATTTTTATTAGCTAAGGTTTACCTAAATGCCAAAGTATATACAGGAACTGATAAATTTAGTGAAGCGGCGACATTATCTAAAGAGATAATTGATAACTCAGGATATACTTTTGCAAATGTTCCTTATGCCTACCTGTTTTCGGCTGATAACAATACAAACGGTGCTCAAAGCGAAGTTATCTTTCCAATTGTTGGAGATGGAAATGCCATTAGAGCTACTGGTGGAGGAATGAGTTTTATCATGCACGCTTCTATCGGCGGTAGTATGGACGCTGCTTCTCGCGGTATGGACGGTGGATGGCAAGGAATTAGAACTCGTAGGGAGTTTGTAAATCTTTTTGCTGATGCTACTGGAACTGCAGATAAAAGAGGAACATTTTACACAGACGGTCAATCAAAAGACATTAATAATGTTGGTACTTTTACAGATGGCTATGCTGTAACAAAGTTCATCAATAAAAATGCGAATGGTTCTGCGGCTCAAAGAAATGATATTCCAGATATCGATTTTCCAATGTTCCGTTTGTCAGATGTGTATTTAATGTACGCTGAATGTGCCGTAAGAGGTGCTGCTGGTGCAGATATAAACACAGCAGTGGGATACATCAATAAATTAAGAACTAGAGCAAATGCGCTACAAGTTGCTAGTTCAACGTTAACTCTTGATTTTATTTTAGATGAAAGAGGAAGAGAATTGTTTTGGGAATGTCACCGTAGAACGGATTTAATTCGTTTTGGTAAATTCACCGGAGGTGATAAATTATGGCAATGGAAAGGCGGTTCAATAAATGGTAGAGCTACTGAATCATACAGAGATTTAATGCCAATTCCGGCAAGAAATATTCAGGCAAATCCAACGTTAAAGCAAAATCCAGGATACTAACATCTTATAAAAACATTAAAATGAAAAACATATATAAAATTTTAATCGCATTTGTTGGTGTATTGGCTGTTTCATGTAATGCAGATGATGTAGACAACAGAACGGTTCTTACAGCAATTGCTGGGCCAGAATTTAAGACGCCTTTATCTGGAAAACAATATATTTTAGATGAAAATGACGCTTCAAAAGTTGCAGAAACTTTTGTTTGGTCAGCAGCAGAATATGACCAAAACGTGGTGGTGAACTACACTGTCTTAATAGATAAAAAAGGAGGAGATTTTTCGGCTCCTGTAAACCTTGGAACTATCACTAATGCAACCGAACTTGCCGTTACAGTAAAAACGTTAAATCAAGCAGCGATTGAGTTAGGAGCAATTCCTGATCAAGCAGCTCAATTTGATGTTAAAGTTATTTCTGATGTTTCAAAAGGATTAGCAATGACATCTAAAATGCCAATAACTGTGACAGTAACTCCGTACACAGGAAGACTTACTTACGACTTTGTTGATTGGTATTTAGTGGGTGATGCTACAGTTTCTGGATGGGATAATAACAAAGGAAATCAACCAATGTTTAGAAGTGGTACAAGTGCAAGTGACTACAAATTCACTGGTTTCTTCAAAAAAGGAGCATTCAAAGTAATTTCTAAATTAGGAAGTTGGGTTCCAATGTTAGGTAAAGCAGATGCTACAAAAATGGCTCCTAGAAATACAGATGCCGACGCAGATCCAGCAAGTTTTGAAATTGCTGCTGATGGTTTTTACACCTTTAGCATGAATACTGAAACCTTAGAGTACACATTGGTGGCTTTTGATGCTTCAGCAAAAGCAACGTACACAACAGTAGGAATTATTGGTAGCAGTACTCCTAAAGGTTGGGATGCTTCAACAGCCATGAAACAATCTACTTTTGATGCGCACATTTGGTCATTGGGTGTAACTGCACTAATTGAAGGTGAAGCTAAATTTAGAGCAAATGATGCTTGGGATGTCAGCTGGGGAGGCAAAACTGCTTTCTCTGGTGGAGGAACAGGAGACAATATTCCAGTAGGAAAATCGAAATACTTAATTTATTTTAATGATTTAGACGGAAGCTATTTATTGATTCCTAACCAAGAATAAAGTTTAAACATATTGAAAGGCTATCTGATTCAGATAGCCTTTTTTTTAACCTATTAACTATGAAAAAACCAATACTTTTAATGTTATTTTTCCTCTCGGTTGTTGTTTCTGCGCAGCAACAAACAGTTAGCTATAGCATTAATCCAGCTACTTTCGAAGAAACGACTTCTATAACTATTACCATTAATGGGAGTAGTATAAATGAAGCCACTTGGGGAGTAAGTGGAAATGCTTTGTACTTATGGGCATGGGCATTTGACACTAATGATACAACTGAAAAAGGAACACCTCTTAATGGTTCCTGGACCGCATCAAGCGAGGCGAGTAAATTTACTTATAACGCAGGATCTGACACTTATACCAAAACCATAACGCCTACTACCTATTATAATACGACGGGAATAGGGAAAATAGGTTTTTTGATTAAGGCCAAGGACGGAACCGGCGATAAGAAATCGCAAGATATATTAGCTGAGGTTGGCACTTTTCAGCTTACTTTAAACACACCTACAGAAAATAGTTCTACTATAATTACTTCTGGAAGTAACTTTAGTATTGCTGCCACAAATACAGGCGGGAATGCACGTTATGTGCTTAAGTCTAATGGCGCTACTATTAATTCTAATACAGCAACTACCAATTATAGCTATACACAAACTGCTGTAACTTCGAATCAGAATTATCAGCTGGAAGTAACGCAAGGAGCAATAACTATTGTTAAAAAGTTTACGGTTATTGTAAATCCTAGCGCAGTTTCAGCAGCGATGCCGGCTGGTTTATTAGGTGGAATTAATTATAATACTGTAGATGCTACCAGAGCTACTTTGGTTCTTAATGCACCATTGAAAGATTTTATTTATGTGGCTGGAAGTTTTAATTCGTGGCTACCGGACGCAAACTATGCGATGAAAAAAGACCCTATTTCAGGAAAGTTTTGGTTAGAGCTTACAGGTCTAACTTCTGGAATCAATTATACGTATCAATATTGGGTAGGAGAATCAACTCCAATTGCTAATTCGCCAGCATTAGTAAAAACAGCAGACCCTTTTTCTACTTTAGTTTTATCAACTTATGATGATCCAGGAATTCCAAGTGCTACTTATCCTAATATGCCTGTCTATCCAATAGGTCAACAGCGAGAAGTTACTGTTTTGCAAACGGGACAAATGCCTTATCCTTGGAGCTCTGCAACAACAAATTTTGTAAAGCCGGAGAAAGATAAATTGGTGGTTTACGAACTTTTAGTGAGGGATTTTGATGCTGCTAGAAACTACCAAAGTATAATTGACAGAATCGATTATTTTAAGAATTTAAAGATTAATGCGATTCAGTTATTGCCCGTAATGGAATTTGAAGGCAATGAAAGTTGGGGATACAACACCTCCTTTCACATGGCTTTAGATAAGTTTTATGGAAGCTCAAATAAACTTAAAGAAATGATTGACATTTGCCATAAGAATGGGATTGCAGTAATTCTTGACGTTGCTTTGAACCATGCCTTTGGAAGAAATCCGATGGTGCGGATGTGGATGAATGATGCTGACGGTGATGGTTGGGGAACTCCTACGGCGGAGAATCCTTATTTTAATACCGAAGCGAAGCATAGTTATAATGTGGGTGAGGATTTTAATCATCAGTTACCACTGACTCAAGATTATGTAAAACGTGTAATTAAACATTGGATTCAAGAATATAAAATTGATGGTTTTCGTTGGGATTTAACCAAAGGATTTACACAAAACTGTCCATCTAGTGTTGCGGGCGGTCAAGATAATTGTACAAATCAATTTCAAGCGGATAGAGTGGCAGTATTAAAAATGTACGCTGATTATTCTTGGAGCTTGGATCCAACACATTATGTTATTTTCGAACATTTAGGAGGTAATACTGAGGAACAAGAATGGGCTAATTACCGTATTTCTGGTGATGCTGACGGAATCAGTAAGGGAATCATGATGTGGGGAAAAATGACGGATAATTATAATGAATTGTCGATGGGTTATCCTGCCAATATTTCTGGAATGACAAGTGCTAGTCGTGGATTTACAGCCAATAGATTGATGGGATATGCTGAAAGTCATGATGAAGAGCGCTTAATGTATAAAAACCTTCAGTTTGGGAATACGACAAACCCAGCGCATAATGTAAAAACAGTTGATGTTGCTCTATCAAGAATGTCAGCAATTGGAGCTGTTTCTCTATTGGTTCCAGGACCAAAAATGATATGGCATTTTGGAGAGTTAGGATGGGATTTATCTATTTTTTCTTGTAAAGACGGAAGTGTAAATACTCCTACTGATCCTGCTTCAGGTGATTGTAAGTTAGATACAAAACCGCACCCACAATGGGTTAATAATTGGACGACTACTAACAGTAGAAGTAAGATTTATACGGATTGGGCAAAGATGATTACTTTAAAAACAACGGAACCTGTTTTTAGCGGAACTGCAATAATAAACAGCGTTTCTTCCTTATCACAAAATATTAAAATAACAAATGCTGCACTGGCAAGTACGCAATTAAAAGACGTCCTGATAATCGCTAATTTTGATGTGACGGCCAAGGCTGTGCCTACCGGTTTTCCAAATACCGGTGAGTGGTATAATTTAATGGATAACACTACGATTAATGTTACGGATGCCTCGGCACCTATTACAATCGAGGCTGGAGGTTATAGAATTTACGGGAACAAAGTCGCTAATTTGGCAATAGACAATTATGAGGGCAAGTCTGGAATTTACTTGTACCCTAATCCGGCAGCTACTTATTTTACTTTAAATACGGATACTACTAAAGTTCAGGTTTTTTCTATGGGCGGACAATTAGTCAAAAGTTTTGAAACTAGTAATACTAAAGACACTCCTTTCGCTATTGGGGAATTGAGTAAGGGAGCGTACCTTGTAAAAGTAATAAATGAAAATAATGAAGTTCAAGTGATGAAACTCATAAAAAAGTAGTGTTTTTTGGTTTGTTTTGTGAATGAGCTGCCCCTAAAAAGGCAGCTTTTTTTATACAAAAAAAACTGCTCCAAAAAGGAAGCAGTTTTTCAATAAATTAAATCTAATTATATATTACACTTTACCGTTTTTTATCTCTTCCACGATTTCGGGGTTTAATAAAGTTGAGGTGTCTCCAAAATTAGAATAATCACCTTCAGCAATTTTGCGCAATATTCTACGCATAATTTTTCCTGAACGTGTTTTAGGTAATCCAGATACAAATTGAATTTTATCTAATTTGGCGATAGGCCCAATTTGGTTAGAAATTTGTTGGTTAATTTCCTTGCTTAGATTTTCTCGGTCACGGTATTCTCCCGTTTCTTTTAGAATAACAAAGCCATACAATGCGTTTCCTTTAATGTCATGAGGAAACCCTACAATCGCTGACTCAGCAACTGCTGGGTGTTCGTTAATAGCGTCTTCGATAGGAGCGGTTCCTAGGTTGTGACCAGATACGATAACTACATCATCGACACGACCTGTGATTCTATAGTAGCCTACTTCGTCACGTAAAGCTCCGTCACCAGTGAAATATTTGCCTGGAAAGGCCGAAAAATAAGTTTCTTTATATCTTTCATGATCGCCCCAGATCGTTCTGGCAATTCCTGGCCATGGGAATTTAATACACAAACTACCCACAACTTGATTGCCTTCTATTTCGTTTCTTTTCTCATCCATTAATACGGGTTGGATTCCCGGTAATGGTAGCGTAGCATAGGTTGGTTTTGTTGGAGTAACAAAAGGGAGAGGCGAAATTAAAATACCTCCTGTTTCGGTTTGCCACCAGGTGTCAACTATTGGACAACGTTTATTCCCTACATGGTCATTGTACCAGTGCCAAGCTTCTTCATTTATCGGTTCTCCTACGGAACCAATAACTTTTAAAGTGTCTAATTGGTATTTTTGTACATAGTCTAAACTCTCTTTTGCCAAAGCACGAATAGCAGTTGGCGCTGTATAGAATTGTGTTACTTTATGCTTAACAATAACTTCCCAAAAACGGCTGTAATCAGGATAAGAAGGGACACCTTCAAAAATTACTGTGGTAGCTCCGTTTAATAAAGGTCCATAAAGAATATAAGAATGTCCAGTAATCCAGCCAATATCGGCAGTACACCAGAAAATATCATTGTCTTCATAACTAAATACATTTTTAAAAGTGTAGGCAGCATAAACCATGTATCCGGCTGTGGTATGGACCATTCCCTTTGGTTTTCCTGTAGAACCAGAAGTATAAAGTATAAACAATGGATCTTCAGCGTCCATGATTTCGGCAGTGTTATTGTCTGAAGCTGCATCTAGAAGAGGTTGCAACCATTGGTCACGTCCTACTTGCATGTTTACTGCGCTGTTAGTTCTTTTTACTACCAAAACAGAATTAACACAAGGAGTGTCCACTAACGCTTCATCAATAATTCCTTTTAAATCAATGGTTTTGTTTCCGCGATATCCACCGTCTGAGGTAATGACCATTTTACAATCACTATCATTAATTCTAGCAGCCACCGCTGAGGCTGAAAATCCAGCGAAAACTACAGAATGAACGGCTCCAATTCTAGCACATGCCAAAGTCGTAATGGCGAGTTCCGGAATCATAGGTAAATAGATGCAAACGCGATCTCCTTTTTGGACTCCTTGTTCGCGCAATACGTTTGCCATTTTACAAACACGTTCGTGCAATTCAGTATAGGAAATATGTAAGGCCTCTTCAGATGGATCATTTGGTTCAAAAATAATCGCAGTTTTATCTCCTTTTTTGGCAAGGTGTCTGTCGATACAGTTTTTGGTCATGTTTACTTTAGCATTGACAAACCATTTTATATCGGCTTCAGCCATATTAAAATCAACCACTTTTTCCCATTCTTGGTACCAAGTAAAGTTTTCGGAAGCAATTTTGTCCCAGAACTTTTTTGGCTCGCGCACTGATTTTTTGTAATCTTTAAAGTATTCTTCTAAATTATTAATTTTATAACGAGTCATAATCTATTGTATATATTTAGTTGTTTAGTGTGTTTTGCTTGTTAAAAATACCAATTTCATTTTTTATTAAAACGGCCTCAATTTCATCAATAATGCTTTCGTCATCTATTGTAGATGGTACTGTGTAATTAGCGCCGTCAGCTATGCTTTGCATGAGTTTTCGAAGAATTTTACCGGAACGTGTTTTGGGTAATCGATCTACGACAACCACGTTTCTCAAAGATGCAACAGCTCCTATTTTCTGGCGGACGATTTTTATAATTTCATGTTCTAATTGAAAATGCTCTATATCGTCGTTTAATTTTGTAACCACCAAAGCTAAGGGTATTTGTCCTTTTAAAGCGTCGTTTATTCCAATAACGGCACATTCTGCTACCGATTGATGTGAGGCAACTACCTCTTCCATTTCGGCAGTCGAAAGTCGATGTCCCGCAACATTGATCACATCGTCAACTCTTCCGGTAATGTAAATATAATCGTCTTCGTCTTTATATCCTCCATCACCAGAGAAATAATATCCAGGAAATTGTTCTAAATAGCCTGTATTAAACCTAGGTTGGTCATTCCATAAGCCCATAAGAGTTCCCGGAGGCAGCGGTAGTTTTACCACTACATACCCTTGTTGGTTTGCTTGTAATTCATTCCCTTCTTCATCAAATATTTTAATATCATAGCCGCAAACTGCTTTTCCTACAGAACCAGGTTTTACAGCTAAAACTTCGACTCCCATCATGTTTGCTATCATTGGCCATCCAGATTCGGTTTGCCACCAATGGTCAATTGCTGGAACCGGAATGTGTTGGTTATACCATTCTAATGTAGCAAGATCGCAACGTTCTCCGGCCAAAAATTGTGTTTTCAAAGAACTTAAATCATATTGTTTTATGAAATCGCCATTGGGATCTTCTTTTTTAATGGCTCGAATGGCTGTTGGTGCCGTAAACATCGCAGTTACTTTATGCTCGTCTATAATTCTCCAAAAAGTACTGGCATCTGGCGTTTTTATTGGTTTTCCTTCAAATATAATGCTGCTGCTTCTATTGATTAAAGGACCGTAAACGATAAAACTATGACCTACAACCCAGCCCACATCTGATGCTGCCCAAAAAACATCTCCTTCTTTTATGTTGTAGATTTTTTGCATCGAAAATTTTAAAGCAACGGCACAACCGCCAGTGTCCCGAACGACTCCTTTTGGTTTTCCGGTTGTTCCTGAAGTGTACAAAACATATAATGGATGTGAAGCGTTTACCGGAACACAAGGTGTTTCTTCAGAGCCGTAAACTAAGGCATTATAATCTACATCATATTTTTTAAATGGAATTCTAGCTCCTAGTTTTCTATTGAATACGATTACTTTTTTTGGTTTGTGAATCGCGAGTGCAATTGCTTCGTCTACTAATGGTTTGTAGGTAATTAAACGATCGACTTCTATCCCGGACGAAGCGGTTATAATTAGTCGAGGTTTACAATCGTCTATTCGAATCGCTAATTCATGTGGTGCAAAACCTCCAAAAACTACCGAATGGGTAACGCCTATTCGAGCACAAGCTAACATTGCAAATGCTGCTTGCGGAATCATAGGCATGTAAATTACTGCGGTGTGCCCTTTTTTTAATCCTAAAGATTGCATTCCTCCAGCGAGTTTTGCCACTTCAGTTTTTACCTCTAAAAAAGTATATTTTTTAATGGTTTGTGTTACTGGAGAATCATAGATAAACGCTACGTGATCTCCGTATCCATCTGCAATGTGTTTGTCAAGTGCGAGATAACACATATTTAATTCTCCGTCTTTATACCATAATGGATATCCGTCCTCATCTTGAGACAAGATAATTTCAGGTTTACGGGACCAGTCTATTGTATCTGCCTGTTCTTTCCAGAAATTTTCAGGCTGGGTGATGCTATTTGTGTAATATTCGTTGTAATTCATAATAGTGAAATCTTACTTATTGAATTAATTCTTGTACTTGCTCTATTAATTTTTTTATCGAAAAAGGCTTCGTTACATATAAATTTGCTCCTAGTGAAAGTCCTTTTTCAATGTCTTTCTCCTTGTTTTTTGCCGAGAGGAAAATGACTTTGCAATTTTGTAATCTAGCGTCATTTTTTATTTGTTCTAATGTTGCATATCCATCAACCATGGGCATCATCACATCGAGAATGATGACGTCAGGAAGTTGCTCGTTCATTATGTCTAATGCTTCTTGACCGTCACGTGCTATGAAAACTTCAAAATTATTTTTCTTGAAGGTATATTCCAGTGACATAACAATATTAGGTTCGTCATCTACAATTAAAATTTTTTTCATCTCTATTGATTTTCAGTTGTATTGTAATAAGGCAAAGTAAAAATAAATGTAGCTCCTTCTCCCTCGGTACTTTCTACCCAAATGGTTCCCTTGTGGTGCTCTATAATTTGTCTGCAAATGGCAAGACCTAAGCCGCTTCCAATAGGTTTTTTTACATTTTGATTCTTAGATTGATAGAACTTATCAAATATGGGTTCAAATTCTTCTGCTTTTATTCCTTTGCCATTGTTTTGAATGTGCACTTCTAAATGATTATCCTTTTCAATCACAGCTATATTTATTTTCCCATCGATCACCGCACAAAATTTTATGGCGTTTGATAATAAATTGTGAATAACTTGAATTATTCTTTCCTCGTCATAAAATGCTTTTACCTCCTGCGGTGGCTCATTGAATACGACGCTAATATTTTTATTTTTTATTAGTTGTCTGACGGAATCAATCGTGCTATTAATGGTTTTTGAAATGTCATTTTTTGACAAGTAGATTTTATGTTTGCCTGTTTTAAATTTTTCTAAATCCAGAATTTTATCGATCAAACGATTCAGGCGATCTGATTCGGATATAATACTTTTTAGAAATTGTTTTCGCAACTCATCTGGGATTTCGTCATGGTCATCATGCAGGATCTCAGTTGCCGCCCGAATTGCGGTGATTGGTGTTCGAAGTTCGTGGCTAACCGTGTCTAGAAAATCGTCTTTCTGAAGATCTTTTTCAATCAGCTCCAGATTTGCGCTTTTTAGTTGATCTGACAATTTCTTTAATTCATTAGAAGTATCAGTCAATTTTTTATTGATAATAATATTTTCTTTCGACTCTTCTAAAATACGCAATACTTCGGGAAGGCTAATTTCGTCTTCCTTAATTACGCTCGAAATTAAAATTTTGGCGGAAGCCGTACCAATATGACCTGTCAATAAATTTTCGGCAAATTTTATAAAACGAGCATCGGCAGTGGTGATGTCTTTGTCGATGTTGTATTTTAAATTGAAAATATTCAAAGCGCGAGTTGTTCTCTCTTCGCCCAAGAAACGGCGTAACACTTTTTGAATATCGGAGATATAAGCAATTCCTTTCCAGACAAATGCGTTCTCGTGATTAGTGATGTATTTATCAATATCCACAAACATTTCGGCATAGTTGCGTTCTCTATAATTACCGCTAAAACTCACCGAAACGGCTAGGTAACTCATCGTATTTACCAGCATACTCCAAAAAAAAGCATGTTGGATAGGCTCTAAATAATCCAGTCCAAAAAGCTGGAATGGCTTTAATAATTCAATTCCCCAAAGTCCTTCTTGAAGGAATGTGCTAGAAGAGGAACTGATTCCTATGGCGTAAGGAAGTAATAAAGTGTAAAAACAAATAATAAATCCAAGAATAATTCCCGTTACCGCCCCTTTTTTAGATCCTCTTTTCCAAAATAGTGCCCCAAAAAAAGCGGGTGCTAATTGTGCAATGACAACAAATGAAACTAAGCCGATAGAAAATAAAGAATACTCTAAAATGAAATACCTGTAGATAAAATAGGCTAGAATAATCAATGAAAATATAGCGATTTTACGACTAGTTATGATTCGTTTGTTATTTTTTTTCTGCGAAGAATTCTCTAGTGAACCTACGAAACCATAAGGAATCAATAAGTTGTTGCTAAGCATTGTCGACAATGATATTGATGAAACTATAATCATCGATATTGCCGCCGAAAACCCGCCAAGAAAAACTAAAACTGTCAACACATTGTTGTTAAAAAATTGTGGAATCAATAGCGAATAAGTGTCGGCATTTAATCCCTTTCCTTCAAAAAGAATGTTGCCTCCCCAAGCTATGGGATAAACAAAAATATTGAAAAGGAATAGATACAGAGGGAAAAGCCAAATTGCTGTTCGAATATGTGTTTCCTTATTGTTCTCGACAATTGCGGTATGAAATTGTCTTGGCAAAAGAAAAATGGCAAACATGGACAAAACGCAGAGAAAAAACCAGTTAATCCCTTCGGTTAATCCGCCAATGCTGTTCTTTGTATCGTAATGGTCGAGTAATGCCGCTTTGGTAGAGATGTCGCTAAAACCATCAAATACAAAATAGGTTACATAAACGCCAATGATAATAAAGAAGATTAATTTTAGAATCGACTCGATGGCAACTGCAGTGACAATTCCGCGTCTGTTTTCAGAGGCATCTACATATTTTGTTCCGTAATAGGATGCAAACAGAGCGAGAGCAATGCAAACATAAGTAGTGGTGTCACTAAAAATATTAGAACTTGACTGGGTGTTTGTAACAATGTTAAAAGTGTCTGAAATTGATTTCAGTTGTAAGGCTATGTAGGGTAAAATACCAAAAACGCACAATAAGGTTACGACAGCTCCTAGAAATCGGCTGTTACCATATCTTAATGAGATGAAATCGGCGATACTAGATATTTTATTGACTCTTGATATTCGAATAATTCTCTTAAGAATGATGATCCATGTGGGAATAATAATAATGGGACCTAAATAAATAGTCAGGTAACTTAAACCTGAATGTGCAGCAACACCAATACTTCCATAATAAGTCCAGGCGGTACAATATACTGCTAGGGAAAAAGAATAGATATACGGATTTGTAGTCCATTTAGAATTACTTCTTTTTTCGGCCCAGTGCGCTATGTAAAAGAGTATCGATACATAGAGAACTAAAATTAAAATAAGACCAATACTACTCATAATATTTCTTGATGATTATGTAAGAGATCACAATTGAAAAGAGCCATGCCGAAAAGATATACACATAGATTACTGGAAAGCCAAAAAGAGCACTTGAATTGTCAAATAATAGCAATAGTGGAACATTCAATGCTAATAATAAAAGCATTGAGAGTATAGCTAACTTTTGTTCGTGTCTTTTTTTCATAGTCCTAAAAATATACAATCTCTACAAATAAATGTAAAGATTGTATAGTTTAAATTAATTTTTTAGCTGTTTAATAAATGCTAGTGCGTTGCTTCGCCAGCGCCAGAAGGTATTCTAATATGTTCTACAATGTCTTGAACATTTTGTGGAGGTTCAGGTGTGAAACTTTTAACTATAAATGCTACTACAAAGTTTACAACCATAGCAACGGTTCCAAAACCTTCAGGTGAAATTCCAAACCACCAGCTTTCTTTTAAACCAGCAACAGCATCTTTTCCGCCATCAAAAAGACCAAATTTGAATTTTAACATGTAGAAAAGCATTAGTAAAAGTCCAATAACCATACCAGCTATAGCTCCTTCTTTATTCATTTTTTTGTCGAAAATTCCAAGGATAATCGCAGGGAAAAGCGAAGCAGCTGCTAATCCAAAAGCGAGTGCTACAACTGCGGCAACAAAACCAGGCGGATTGATACCGAAATAACCTGCAATGATTACAGCAACTGCTGCAGCTCCACGAGCAGCCCAAAGTTCTCCTTTTTCAGAAATATTCGGGTTAATCATTTTTTTGATAATGTCATGAGAAACAGAAGCTGAAATTACTAGCAATAAACCAGCAGCAGTAGATAAAGCGGCTGCTAAGGCTCCAGCAGCAACTAAGGCTATAACCCAGTTAGGTAAGTTGGCAATTTCAGGATTAGCAAGAACCATGATGTCTTTATCAATAACCAGCTCACTACCTTTGTTTCCTTTTGCTTCTTGAGCTGCTAAAAACGCGGCGTCCTTTGACTGATCATTATAATATTGAATTTTACCATCTGCGTTTTTATCTTCAAAGGTTAATAAGCCTGTTTTCTCCCATTTAGTAAACCAAGCAGGCATTGAAGAGTAGTCTTTATCGTTGACCGTCTCGATTAAATTTGTTTTTGCAAAAACTGAAATTGCAGGTGCAGTAGTATATAAGATGGCAATTAAAACCAATGCATATCCAGCTGATTTCCTAGCGTCCTTTACTCTTTTAACGGTGAAAAAACGAACAATTACGTGCGGTAATCCTGCAGTTCCTACCATCAAAGCTAGTGTGATTGCAAAGACATCGATCATTGATTTTGTACCGTCAGTATAAACTGCAAATCCAAGATCTGTAGAAAGGCCGTTTAATTTGTCTAGTAAATACGTATCGCTTCCTATAACTGTTCCACCCATTCCTAATTGTGGAACTGGGTTTCCTGTCATTTGTATCGAAATAAAGATAGCAGGTACCATGAAGGCGAATATTAATACACAATATTGTGCTACTTGGGTATAGGTGATTCCTTTCATTCCGCCTAGAGTGGCGTAAAACAAAACAATTACCATTCCTATAATAACCCCAGTATTAATGTCAACTTCTAAAAATTTCGAGAATACCAGACCTACACCGCGCATTTGTCCTGCTACGTAGGTAAAAGAAACAACTAGTGCACAAATGACAGCAACCGTTCTAGCGCTATTAGAATAGTAACGCTCTCCAATGAAATCCGGTACCGTAAATTTTCCAAATTTTCGCAGATAAGGAGCAAGTAAAAGGGCTAGTAAAACATATCCGCCGGTCCAGCCCATCAAATAAACGGCACCATCATATCCATCAAAGGAGATGATTCCGGCCATAGATATAAAAGAAGCCGCACTCATCCAGTCTGCAGCGGTAGCCATACCGTTTGCCAAAGGAGATATTTCTCCACCGGCAACATAAAATTCTTTAGTAGTTGAAGCACGAGACCAGATTGCAATTCCAATATAAAGGGCAAATGTGGCTCCAACAAGTATATAGGTCCAAGTTTGTAAATCCATGATTTTTTATTTTTTTATAGTTTTTAAATTATTCGTCGTAGCCGTATTTTTTGTCTAGTTTGTTCATTAAGTGAACATAAACAAATATCAGAATGACAAATACATAAATTGAACCTTGTTGCGCAAACCAAAAACCAAGTGGGAATCCACCTAATTTTATTGAGTCTAATGCTTGTTTGAAAAGGATTCCTGCTCCATAGGAAACAGCAAACCAAATGCTTAGTAATATTAGAAGGTATCTTAGGTTTTCCTTCCAATAGGCAGTGGCGTTATCTTGTTTATCGCTCATAATAGTTATGGTTAAAATTGTTAATAGCTTATAGGTAAATCATGGCTTGAAGCGTAATTGTATTTACGGCTTTGTTTGTACCATATTTTAAATTTTGATATTCTAATGTCAGTTTAGAATGGTGGCCGCTAAAAAATGCATTTGCACCAATACCAATTTGAGAAGCATTATCGTTTAAAGCATCTATCTGTCTTTCATCATAAGACAAATACGGTTGGAACTTCGTTTTTGATTTTCCTGGAATAACATAGCCAAGATGTCCATGAAGCAATGATCCGGTTTCATAAGTTGTTCCTAGTGTGTAATCCTTTCCATAATCGTTATTCTGGTATAAGGCATAAGCGGTAAGAGCAGCACCTTGTGTTCCTACTGGTACATCATAAAAAGCATCAAGTCCAAAAATAGTTACGTTTTCTCCGCTTAGATTTCCGCTAGCATCAGCAATTACAGTTCCATTTGGATGTGAAAAGAAACCGGCTCCAATATTGAATACTTTTTTTGTTCCCAAATAAGTTCCTACTTTATAAGGTAAAAAGTTACTTTCTGAATCTAAAAATCCATATTCAAAATAACCGGAGTACGTTCTTCCAGCCTCTTTTGAGCCTAATAATCTCTTGCCAGTATAAGTTGCCGGACCATTGTTTGTAGGTGTTGCAGTTGCTTGTAGGTTAGTAGTCGCTGCTCCGTTTATCGAAACACGATATTGAAATTTCCCAAAAGTTCCTTTGGCATACACTCCAATATGTCTTGCAAATTGATCCGATAAACCTAAAGTAGCCCACGCTTGTCTTTGGTTGTCCAATGTGAGCAGGTTTAAAGTACTTTGATTGTTTAGTCTAGAGATTCCGTTCCAGTAATGTAATCCTCCACCCACTGCATTGTCTTTCCCAAGGCTGTATTGAGCCCAAACATCGTGCAGAAATAATTGGGAACCAGCTCCTTGTCCAGTTGGACTCATTGTATCTGAGTTTAGACTATTAATTCCAAAATGAGTTAAGATCAAGAAATCTTTGTTAATTTGCGCATACATCAATACGCGCGCTCTTCTTACGCTGAAATCTAAATCAGCTTGTTCATTGCCGTTACCGTCTAGTGGACGGTCTGAATTGAATTGTCCCCAAATTTGTGCCCATGATAGTACTCTAAGATACTTTGAGCCGTCCTCATTTAGGTCAAATTTCATCCCGGCACCATAATCAGGAGAGCCTTGCGAAAAGCCTTTTAAAGATAAAAGCAGGACTAATGCAATTAAATACACTTTTTTCATAATTTTTATTAGGTTGGTTAGGCGAAATGGTTAATTTCTAGACCGCCAAAGTCTAATTTTTTGTTAAGAAAAAAAATTAAGATATATATAGGTGTAAAACACTATAGTTAATCCTTGAATCGCTCCCATTTTATAAGCATAAACTTATCTCCTAACTCGGTTATGATCAGGCCAGCACCCGATAGTAAATTTTTGTTTTTGATGTATTCTACTAATTCTAAGTGATTAAATATCTTGTATGTAGGATGATAGTTAGCGTGAGACGGTTTTTTTATATTAAATGACTTTACCCAGTTGCTAATAGTAACGTGGGATACCCCAATAATACGCTCAATTTCGCGATAACTTAATCCTTCTAAGTAGAGTTGTAAAGCTTTGGTAACGTAATAATCATCTATCTTTTTTCCGATTTTATTGACTGTAAAAAAGTATTTGCATTTTTTGCATAAATACCTTTGTTTATTGTTGATTACACCGCTTTTTATGATGTCATTTCCTTGGCATTTTGGACAGGCTAAAATCTCCATGTATATAAATTTTGCATAAATATAGTAAATTAGCAATTATAGTTGGTTGCTTGTGTGAATAAAATAGTTTTTTATGCAGATAATTTAGAAAATCATAATATAATGGCATTTTTTTTGTGATTTGAAAAGTGTGGTAAACAGAGTGAGTTTTAATTAAGTATTTACGTTGTAAATCTACAAATAGGATTGTAAATATATGATAATCAGGTAAATTGATTATTACTTTAAAAAATCACACTAAATTTGAATAGCTGTCGTGTGCTTTGTAGTTGATGATTAATAAGTACTATTCTGGCTAGTTTTTTGAAAACAATTTAAAAACAAGAGTTATGAGAAAAGTAAGTGTTATTTGGATTATGGTGATGGCTTGTGCGATAACTACGGCACCTATGTTTGGGCAATCTCGATCAAAGAAAAACAAGATTATCGCAGACAGTAAGAAAGCTAAGGTGGAGTTCATTAAGGTTGACCCTCTTTTGAAAGGCCTTTTTGATAAAGCATTTGGTTATGTTATCTTTCCTAATGTGGGTAAGGCGGGATTTGGTATAGGAGGAGCGGCTGGGAATGGAGCAGTCTATGAAAATGATAAATTGGTGGGTTTTTCAAAGCTTTCACAACTGAGTTTAGGTTTTCAGGCGGGAGCACAAGCCTATCGAGAAGTGATATTTTTTGAATCAAAAAAGGAGATGGAGCGATTTAAAAATAGCCAATTGGAATTTGCTGCTCAGGTTTCGGCGGTAGCTGTTACAGCTGGCTCGTCGGCAAATGTGAAATATGCCGAAGGTGTGATGGTATTTACCATGCAAAAAGGCGGGCTAATGTATGAGGCGTCAGTGGGAGGACAAAATTTTAATTTTAGTGGATTATAGGATGCTTTTTGAATTCAATTTGAAAATGATAGGCTATGGGATATTTCTCGTAGCTTGTCCTTGTATTGACATTCGAATAAAAATTATTTAGTTTTTTTTGGTCTCATTTTAGAGTGGATTCAATGTGTTTTAGCGTGTCTTGCTTTAGCTTTTAAAGATTTTTTTTGTCAAGAATTAGTAGGAGTTAATTCGAGTAGAGATGATCCTCAAGCTTCAGGATGTATTAATGTTTTAAGCGGAATGATTTTCAATCTTTCAGTTTCGATCTATGGAGTTTTAGTTCTGGTCTTTTTATCGATCGGTTTTTGCACTAAGAAATTTTATTCAAATTGAGGAAAGCCGTAAGGTAAAAAATAGATATAGTAGTACCGTTGTATAAAAATTGCTACTATGAAAATAAATTTTAGAAAATATAAAATTAAAGGGATTTTTTTTTCAAAAAGTATTGATCAGGCAGAAGTGAGAATTTTTAACGACCGATTTGAAATCAGACTTTCACCTTTCGTTTTAAATTCGGGAGTCTACTATATTCAAACAGTTGTAGAAAAAACTAAAGTCTACACAGAGTATAGGGTGATTAAAAGAGATTTTAGTGATGAAAGTGAGTTGAATTTTAATTTGATAAATTCTGGTAATTATTTTACTTTGTTTTTAGATAACAATCGTGAAAAAATAAGTGTTGTTAAAGACAATCAGGAGGGGTTTATTTTAAAATCACCAGTGCTGAAACGTTATTAATTGATTTTTAAAACAAAAAACCCGAATATTTCTATTCGGGTTTTAAAGTGGTACCTCCAGGGATCGAACCAGGGACACATGGATTTTCAGTCCATTGCTCTACCATCTGAGCTAAGGTACCGTGCTATTGCGGGTGCAAATATAGAATGATTTTTAGTATATCCAAAACATATTTTTAAAAAAATCAATTCGTACCTTCGCAAAATCAAAATTAAATTTATGATTTTAACAGTTGATGTAGGTAATTCAAGAATTAAAGCTGCTGTTTTTGAGGGAGATATCCTTTTAGAACATTTTGCTTTTAAGAAAGAGGAACTGCAAAAAAATATTCAAAATATTTTAAAAAATTTCACAAACACCACTCATTTAGTTGTTGCTTCGGTTGGAAATGTCGAAAAACAGGCTTTTTTAGAGTTCGAAAAAGACATCGCTGTTCATTTTGTTTCTCATGGAGATCAATTTCCATTTGCTAATGAGTACGAAACGCCACTTACCTTGGGAATTGACAGGATGGTTCTTGCTGCGGGAGCAATTTTACAGTTTCATGGTAAAAACAGATTAGTTATCGATGCTGGAACCTGTGTTACTTTTGATTTTATAAATGACAGTAATGAATATCTTGGAGGCGCTATCGCGCCAGGATTGCAATTGCGGTATAAATCGCTGCATGATTTTACTGCTAATTTACCATTGTTGGCATTGGAAAGTCCCAAAAATATTATAGGGAATTCAACCGCGGAGTCCATTCATTCCGGAGTTGTAAATGGATTGGTCTATGAGATAGATGGTTTTATAGATGAATATCGTACACTTTATTCAAATTTTATAATAATTTTAACGGGTGGAGATACAGATTTTTTGGCTAAACGATTAAAAAATACCATATTTGCCAATTCAAATTTTCTTTTAGAAAGTTTGAACCAAACATTTCAATATAAAATCAAAAATGATTAAAAAAATTATAGTAAGCGCTTGTTTACTTTTGTCGCTAGTTTCCTTTGCTCAAGAAGGTACTTCATCACCGTACTCTTTTTATGGAATTGGAGATGTTAGATTTAAAGGAACAGCTGAAAGCCGCTCTATGGCAGGAATTGCAGTCGAGCAGGATAGTATCCATATTAATTTGCAAAATCCTGCGAGTTTTGCTAATTTAAAATTCACCACTTTTGCGCTTGGAGGTACTTACAATACTACTAAATTAAAAACAGATTCTAAGAAGGAAAATGCTAGAAGAACGACCTTAGATTACCTTGCGGTAGGATTGCCTTTTGGTAAAGTAGGTGTTGGATTTGGTTTGATTCCTTATTCTTCTGTAGGTTATAAAATAGAATCTATTTCGGCGGATGTTAATATCAATAACAGACGTTACGATGGTTCAGGAGGAATGAATAAGGCTTTTCTGGGGGTTGGGTATAAAATAAGCCCTAATTTTAGTATTGGAGCAGATGCTCAGTATAATTTTGGAAAAATTGAGACGAATAGTTTAGAGTTTGCTTCTGGAGTTACTATTGGTTCTCGCGAGATGAATAGAGCTGATTTGTCAGGAGTTAATTTTGATATTGGAGCAATGTACAAGGCTAAACTTGGTAAGAAAATAAATCTATATACCAGTGTTAACTACACATTAGAAAATACTTTGACTTCTAAAAACTCAAGAAATATAGCTACTGTCGGTTTTAATTCAGGATTTGATGTTGGTGTTGTGGATGTTCTTGACGAACAAAACAGTGTTGTTGAATTGAAGTTTCCGAGCAAGATTTCGCTTAGTGCGGGTATTGGAGAATCTCAAAAATGGTTAATCGCTGGAAAAGTAGCTTATCAAAAAACATCAGGACAAGCAAATTCTTATAACGACTATGAAAATGTTGGTTATGGTAAATTTGGAAGTGTAAGCGTAGGGGGTTATTATATCCCTAATTACAATTCGTTTACAAGTTATGCGAAAAGAATTGTTTATAGAGGAGGTTTGAAATTCGAGAAAACAGGTCTAGTTGTTAATGGTGAATCTATTGATGATCGCGGTCTTACATTAGGACTTGGATTGCCTATTACAGGAACTATTTCGAATGTGAATATTGGTTTCGAAATAGGGAAAAGAGGAACTACTGCTTCCGGTTTAGTTCAGGAGAATTATGCTAATATTAGTGTAGGTTTTTCATTAAATGATAAATGGTTTGTACAAAGAAAATTCCAATAATAAATACATAACAATGCCTTTCACTTTCTCAATATGATGGTATGAGTTTATTTACAAAACATAAAATAATTAACCTTGTCACAGTTTTTACTGTGACTCTGTTTTTTTTAGGGTGTGAAAGTAATTTTAAAGAAGTTCAAAAAATCAATTTCACCGAGTTTACACCTAGTGGAGATGCAGATAAAGTGAATTTAAAATATACAGATTCGGGCCTTATAAAAGTTGTCTTATTGAGTCCGAAGATGTTAGATTTTGCCACTGTTGATTTTCCATTTACAGAATTTCCAAAAGGAATAGATGTGACATTGTATGATGAAAAAGGGAAAACTACCCGAGTGACCTCTAATTATGCTATTTCCTATAAAATTACCGGTATAATTGATTTGCAAGGAAAAGTTAAGATTGTTTCTGAAAAAGGACAGATGATGGAAACGGAGCAGTTGTACTACCATCAAAAAAATGAATGGTTTTTTACTGAAAAAAAGTTTAAATTTACAGATATCAAAGGTTCTTCAAACGGACAAGGGATAGATTTTAGTAAAGATTTCAAGATTATTAATTCACAAAGATTGACTGGCGAATTTGATTCGGCAGAATAAAAATAAATATTTACACTATGGGTTACTTAAAATACACACCTTACCTTTACCTTGTTTTTGCTGTATTCTTCATTTATGAAGCAATCGTGAAATGGAACGAATCTGAAGCAACGCCTTGGTTGAGTTTGATGGTTGCCGGACTAGCGATTTTTATGTTTTTCTTCAGGAAGAAATATGCAAAGAAGATGGATGACCGTAATAACCAATCCTAATTTATGGAAATTAGTGTTATAATATTATGCCTAATACTAAGTGCTTTTTTTTCTGGGATGGAAATTGCGTTTATCTCTTCGAATAAAATATATCTTGAAATAGAAAAAAAACAAGATAATTTTATTTCTAAAATCCTTACTAAACTTACTGAAAAACCTTCAAAATTCATTGCTGCTATGCTTATTGGAAACAATATTGCATTGGTTGTTTATGGCTTTTTTATGGGGGCCTTGCTAATGAATATGCTAGATGCTCTGGGTTTTCATTTTTCGGATTTGTTGAATTTGCTTATTCAGACGACGCTTTCAACCTTACTTGTTTTAATAACAGCAGAGTTTTTACCGAAAGTTTTTTTTCAAATTTATGCAAATGTTCTCATTCGATTTTTTGCACTTCCAGCCTATGTTTTCTATGTCTTATTCTATTTTATTTCAACTTTTTTAATCTGGGTTTCTGATTTTGTTCTGAAAAAATTCTTTAGAACGGACGGAGATCAGATACAGCTTTTTTTTAGTAAAGTGGAGCTTGGAAATTATATTACAGAGCAAATGAGTAGCGTTGAAGATGATGAGGAAGTAGACTCAGAAATTCAGATCTTTCAGAATGCGCTAGAGTTTTCGGGAGTTAGAGCCAGAGATATTATGAGCCCTAGAACGGAGCTTGTGGCTGTTGAGTTGAATGATTCAATAGCGGAGCTTAAAGAATTGTTTATCGAAACAGGTTATTCTAAAGTAGTGATTTACCAAAATTCATTAGATGATATTGTGGGTTACGTACATTCGTTTGATTTATTTAAAAAGCCTGAAAGCATTCAATCTGTAGTTATTCCTGTAGAATTTGTTCCTGAAGCTATCTACATTAAAGACGTCATGAACTTGCTTATCAAAAAGCGAAAAAGCGTTGCGGTGGTTCTGGACGAACACGGAGGAACTTCTGGTATTATAACTGTGGAAGATATTGTTGAAGAGCTTTTTGGAGAAATTGAAGACGAACACGATTCAGATGAAGAGTTGATTGAAAAGGAGTTAGAGGATGGTTCTTATATATTTTCGGCGCGATTTGATGTTGAGTATTTAAATCAAGCCTATAAACTTAGTATTCCAGAGAGTGATTCATATGGTACGCTAGGTGGCTTTATTGTTGATTTTAATAACGATATCCCCTTAAAAGGAGAGGTGATTGTGATCGGAAACTATCATTTTGTAATAGAAGAGGCTACAAATAAGAAAATTGAATTGGTTAAATTGACCGTAAAAGACTGATTTATTTTATAAAAGTATTTTTTTTGTAAAATAAAACGCTACTAGTATAATTATTAATTAGATAATTGTATTTTCGCAAATCGAATGTAAAATTAACAACAATAAAAATGGCAGTTTTATCAAATATTAGACAACGTTCCGCTTTAATGATTGCAGTAATCGCATTTGCATTATTTGCCTTTATCATCGGAGATTTATTCAGTAGTGGTGGTTTCAACAGTACATCAAAAGATGTGGGAAGCATCAATGGGAAAGATATCTCATTTGAAGATTTCAGAATTAAAGTAAGTAATCTTGAAAAAAGCAGTCAAGGAATTAGTGCAACTGCAGCAGCAAATAGAGTTTGGGAGCAAGAGGTTTCTGTAGCTTTATTAACTTCTGAATTTGATAAATTAGGTTTAAGAGTTGGAGAGAAACATTTATTAGCTGTTTTAAAAGCAGATCCTAATATTGGTCAAAACCCAATGTTTTTAAACGCAGCAGGTATGTTTGATGTAGCAAAATTTAAAGAATACTTTAAATCTAACCCTGCACAAGCGCAATTCTTAAAAGATAGAGAAGTTGATGCAGAGCTTAACGCTAAATATCAAATCTATAATACTTTGATCAAAGCTGGAGTTTATACAACTCAAAGTGAAGGTAAATTAAAATACGAAATGGAAGCAAACAAAGTGAACTTTGCTTACGTTGCTGGATTGTATTCGACTATCAAAGACAGTGATGTTAAAGTTACTGATGCTGAGATTTTAGATTACATGAAGAAAAATGAAAAGAAATTTAAGGCAGACGAAACTCGTGAAGTAGAGTATGTTTTAATTGCAGATAAAGCGTCGAAAGAAGATGAAGCAGAAGTAAAAGAGAAAGTAGCCGCCCTGTTGAAAGGAAGTGTGGTGTACAATCAAGCTACTGGTAAAAACGATACTTTGGCAGGATTTAAAGCTGCTAAGAATACAATCGAATTTGTAAATTCAAATTCAGATGTTCCTTATGATTCTACTTATGTTGCTAAGAACGACTTGCCTGCTGTAAATGCAGATCAGTTATTTAATCTTGCTCCAGGAGAAGTTTATGGACCATACGTTTTTGGTGATTATTACTGTGTTTCAAAATCTTTGGGTAAAAAATCAGGAGTGAATGCTAAAGCAAGTCATATCTTAATTAGTTATGAAGGAACACAAGTGCCAAACAAAAAAGAACAAAGAACTAAAGAAGAAGCAAAAGCAAAAGCGGAAGATATATTAGCGCAAGTAAAAGCAAATCCAGATAGTTTCATGATGTTGGCTTTTACTAGTTCAGATGATTCATCAGCACAGCAAGGTGGAGATTTAGGATATTTTAGCCAAAATCAAATGGTGAAACCATTTAACGATTATGTATTCAATAGCAGTATTGGTTCAGTTGGATTAGTTGAAACTCCTTTTGGTTTCCATATTATCAAAGTTACTGATAGACAAGACGGAATTCGTTTGGCAACTGTAGCTCTAAAACTAGAAGCTTCAGAAGCTACTTCTGACAAATCGTTTACACAAGCGACTAAATTTGAAATGGATGCTAATGGTAAAAATTTCAATGCTGTAGCAAAAGAAATGGGACTTACAGTTGTGCCAGCGGTTAGCGTGAAAGCAATGGATGAAAACTTTGGATCTTTGGGAGCTCAAAGAACTATCGTGAGATGGGCTTTTGAAGGTGATTCTAAAAT
Organism: Flavobacterium sp. XN-5; assembly: GCF_008033395.2. Classification (NCBI taxonomy): domain Bacteria; kingdom Pseudomonadati; phylum Bacteroidota; class Flavobacteriia; order Flavobacteriales; family Flavobacteriaceae; genus Flavobacterium; species Flavobacterium sp. XN-5. The sequence goes on along the minus strand of NZ_VOGZ02000009.1, from coordinate 118,087 downwards.
AGGTACAGTAAAAAGATTTGAAGTAGCTAACGTAGGGCATGTTATTGCAACGGTTAAAAACATCGATGATTCTGGTTTAGTAACTTTAACTCAAGCGAGACCTTTTGTAGAGTCAATTCTTAAAAACAAGAAAAAAGCAGAGCTTATCAAAGCTAAAATGACAGGAAGTTCTATAGAAGCAATTGCTAAGGCAGCAGGTACAACTGTGCTTCAAGCAACTGATGTTACTATGGAAAACCCAATGTTAACTGGTGTTGGACTAGAGCCAAAAGTAGTTGGAAATGCATTCGCATTAGCAGCAACTAAACTATCTGCACCTATAGAAGGGAATACTGGAGTATATGTTGTTAAAAACATCAGTACTGTTAAAGCTGCGACTTTAAAAGATCATTCTCCTTATGTAGCTAAATTGAAAGCGCAATCTGCAAGCGATGTAAACAGAGTTTTACCAGCGCTTAAAGACAATGCTAAAATTGAAGACAATAGACAAGAATTCAATTACTAAATATATTTTTAGGTAATTATTAATTTCATGAAAAACCCGATACAATTTGTATCGGGTTTTTTTATGCTTGCTATTTTTTAAAGCAAATCTTGATCGTTTTTAGAGAGTTGCTAGCTTAGTATCATTTTGTTATAAGGGACAATAGTATTAAATCCTTTTGAACTGAAATAGTCTGTAGGATCAGTCTCAGTTACCACCATTACAAAATCCCCGCCCCAGGCTCCTAGGCTTTTAATTGTTCCGTTGAAAGCAGGAAACAAGCTTTCTTTAATAGTTAGGGTTTCTAAAATAATACTCATTTTAGCCTCGTGCTTTTCTAGCGCATGCGCAAAAGATTGTAAGGTTTTCGCATTTAAAACCTCTAGTGTATTTGCGTTATTTATTGCGATGCTTTTAATTAAATCGTTGTTTCTATTTGCGTTGTAATTTGCAATGGCAGTCTTGCTACTTTGTTTTCTATTTAGATATACAAAATAAATATGCTGCGTGAAGTTAGTTGTAAATGTAACTTTCTCCACAATTGATTTTCCTCCTTCCAAATGATACAAAATAGCACTGTCATTTTGTGCGCAAGCAATATCATAACCACTACCACCAAAACTGTTATTGAGCAGTTTAAATGCATCGATTTGCAACCACTGCGCAATATTGTTTATTAAAGTAGAGGAGGTTCCTAGTCCCCATTTTTTAGGAAACGTCAGTTGGGTAGTTATACTATAGCCAATAGTGTCATTTAGAAAGTTAGGATTTAATACATAACCTTCGTGTAGTATCGATATTAAAGTGGATTTTATTGTTTCTGCTTCGTTATCCAAAGGATTCTTTATTTCCGAAAACGGAATCACATCTTCAAACCAGATCTGACCGTCTGCATCAAAACTTTTCCATTCGATACCCGGATTAGTGCTTTTTTCGATAATTAAACTCTGACCGAATTTTGTAGGCAAAGCAAATGCCTTTGCTCCGTCAAGAACTAAGTATTCTCCGGTAATTAATAGTTTTCCGTTGCTGTAGAATGTTTGTTTCATTTGTGCTGAATTTTCTTTCTCAAATTGTCAATAAATTCAACTACTGCGCTATGTGATACTGCATTGTTTTTGAAGTGTTTTCGAATGAGAATACGTTCGTCATCATTTGCTTCAAATTGGTTTAAAATATTATTTAAATGCATTTTCATGTGACCGTCTTGGATTCCAGTGGTGGTCAAAGAACGCAAAGCGGCAAAGTTTTGAGCTAAACCTGCCACGGCAACAACTTCCATTAATTCTTTTGCTGATGGTTTTTTTAGCATTTCTAATGACAATTTTACTAAAGGATGTAAGCTAGTTAATCCGCCAACGGTTCCTAAGGCTAAAGGTATTTCTAACCAGAAAGTGAAAATGCCATTTTCGATTTTAGCGTGTGATAAACTTGAGTACTGACCTGACTTTGCTGCATAAGCATGAATTCCTGCTTCTACTGCACGAAAATCATTTCCTGTCGCAAGCACTACAGCATCGATACCGTTCATAATTCCTTTGTTATGGGTTACAGCTCGAAAGGGTTCTACTTCGGCAATTTGAACAGCTTGTACAAAGCGTTCTGCAAAATCTTGTGGATTGAGTATGTGTTTTTCTGCGAGTTCTTCTACAGGACACGAAACCTCGGCTCTAACAATGCAGTTTGGTACATAATTAGAGAGAATGCTCATAATTACAGTGATATCTTTTTCTGAAGTACTAAAAAGTTCGTAGGTACTAGCTTCTTCTTTCAATGTTTTGGCAAATTGTTCTAAACAGGAATTAATGAAATTAGCTCCCATGCTGTCTTTAGTCTCAAAAGTAGCATGAAGCTGGTAATAATTTGGTAGCAGATTGGTTTTGTCCTTTAATGCAATATCCAAAATTCCGCCACCTCTTTTTTGCATATTTTTGGTTATGCTTTCTGTGTCGTTAAAGAATTTTGCTTTGTTTTGAACAAAAAACAAATCCAGTTTTGAAACATCGCCAGTATAAATAAAGTGAACTTGACCTATTTTTTCAGTATTGATTACCGTTGCTTTAAAGCCGCCTCTGGTGGACCAAAATTTTGCAGATTTAGAAGCTGCAGCCACAACTGAACTTTCTTCGATCGCCATAGGAATGGTGCTGTATTTTCCATTAATTAGGAAATTAGGAGCCACACCAAGGGGAATGTAGAAATTTGTGATGGTGTTTTCTATGAATTCATCATGTAGTTTCTGTATTTTTTCGTCTGTATTCCAATAGTTTTTTAGCAATGCAATGGCTGCAGAAGGAGTTGAAAAGTATTCCTCAGCAATCCAGTTTATTTTTTCTTCTTTGGATAATTTAGAAAATCCGGCAATAGGCTTATTCATTCTCAGTATATTATAATGTAATTAGGTGCAAATATACATTTTTAGCCGTTTTATCCCCGTTAAATTATCGTCATTAAAGAGCCTTTTAAAATATTGTTTTTAATATTTAACACATGAAATGTTATATAATTGTAATTTTTTCACTAAAATTGGGGTCATTTTTACTTTTAAAATTATAGTATGAAGTCTAAGCAGTTTTCGGTCTTATTTTTATTTTTATGTTTCACGGTTTTTGGCCAGCAAAAAGTCTCGGTTGAGCAAATTTACAATGGCACTTTTCGTACCCAAGGAATGGATAAATTACAGTCCTTGAAAAATACAAATCAATATACTGTATTGAACTTTGATCGTCCTTCTAGAGCGATGCAAATTGATTTATATGATTTTGCAAGCCTTAAAAAAACGGCAACTTTAATCAACACAAAAGATCATGCAGGTATGCCAATGATTGATAGTTATACTTTTGACGCTAGCGAAAAAATGATTTTAATCGCGGCTAATACAAAGCAAATCTTCCGTCATTCTTTTACTGCAGATTACTACTTATATAATACCGCAACAAAAGAACTGACAAAATTATTCGATTTTCAAGTACAAGAACCTACTTTTTCTCCTGATGGAAAGAAGATTGCTTATGCTAGAGACAATAATTTATTCGTTTACGATTTAGCAACCAAAACAACTAATCAAATTACTGCTGACGGGAAGAAGAATGCGATTATCAATGGTATTACGGACTGGGTTTATGAAGAAGAATTTGCTTTTGTAAGAGCTTTCGACTGGAGTAAAGACAGTAAAAAACTGGCTTATATTCGTTTTGACGAAAGTCAAGTTCCTGAATTCTCAATGTCAATGTTTCATAAAGATTTATACCCAACGGTTGAAACTTTTAAATATCCAAAGGCAGGAGAGAAAAACTCATTAGTTTCTTTGCATATCTTCGATGCAGTTTCTAAAGCGACTAAAGAAATTAACCTAGGTTCTTATAATGATTTTTACATTGCCCGCTTGCAGTGGACAAATGATGCTAATGTGCTTTCGGCACAAGTATTAAATCGTCACCAAAACAATTTAGACTTATTGTTTATTGATGGAACTACTGGAGTATCTAAAGTAGTGTTGAATGAAAAAGACAAAGCTTATGTTGATGTTACTGACAATCTAACTTTCTTAAAAGACAACAGTTTCATTTGGACAAGCGAAACAGACGGTTTTAATCATATCTATTTATATGATAAAAATGGAAAACTACGCAATCAAGTGACAGAAGGAAACTGGTAAGTAACTTCTTACTATGGTTTTGACGAAAAAACAAATACTATATTTTATCAGTCTACAGAGAATGGATCTATAAACAGAGCCATCTATAGAATTGCACTTAACGGAAAAAGTAAACAAGCTTTATCTACTAAAACAGGAACAAATTCGGCTACATTCAGTCCAAATTTCCAATACTATATTAACACGTTTTCTAGTGCTGCGCAACCAACTACTTATACTTTAAATGAGGCGAAAGCAGGTAAGCAATTAAAAGTTATTGAAAACAACGCTGCACTAGCAACAAAATTAAAAGACTTTAATTTACCAGAAAAAGAGTTTTTTGTACTAAAAACCGAGAAAGGAAATGAGCTAAATGCGTGGATCATCAAACCAAAAGATTTTGATGCCTCTAAGAAATATCCTGTTTTTATGTTTCAATATTCCGGTCCGGGGTCTCAACAAGTTGTAAATGGATGGAACGGTTCTAATGACTATTGGTTTATGATGCTTGCTCAGCAAGGTTACATTGTTGCTTGTGTCGATGGAAGAGGAACTGGTTTTAAAGGAGCCGATTTCAAGAAAGTCACTCAATTGCAACTAGGGAAATACGAAGTAGAGGATCAAATTGATGCTGCAAAAGTGATCGGAAACTATTCGTTTGTAGATAAGTCTAGAATAGGTATATTTGGCTGGTCTTATGGTGGATTTATGGCTTCAAATTGTCTTTTGAAAGGCAATGATGTGTTTAAAATGGCAATTGCTGTAGCGCCAGTAACCAACTGGAGATTTTATGACAGTATTTATACTGAAAGATACATGCAAACTCCACAAGAAAATGCCAGTGGATACGATGATAATTCACCTATAAACCATGTGGATAAATTGAAAGGGAAATTTCTTTTAATTCATGGGTCAGGAGATGATAATGTACATGTTCAAAATTCGATGCAAATGATGCAAGCGTTAATTCAGGCAAATAAGCAATTTGATTCAGAAGTATATCCAGACAATAACCACGGTATTTATGGAGGGAACACTAGAATTCAGTTATACAATAAGATGACTAATTTTATTAAAGAAAATTTATAACATCATAAATGAATAATAAAGTTCCAACCTTAGAAGAAATTCAAAATTTTGAAGGCAAATACCCTAAGCAATTATGGTATTTGTTTTTAGTTGAAATGTGGGAGCGTTTCTGTTTTTATGGAATGCGTGGGGTACTTACCATATTTATGGCTGACCAACTTTTAGGTCTGGCATTATCTGATAAGGATTCAAATTTAAAATATGGAGCCATTCAGGCTTTTGTATATGCCTTTACTTTTATTGGTGGAATTTTTGCCGATAAGATTTTAGGTTTTAAAAAGTCACTACTCTTTGGTGGAACGGTCATGATTCTTGGGAATCTGATTATTGCATTCTCTCCTCAAGATTTTTTCTATTTGGGAATTACCTTAACAATCATTGGAACTGGTTTTTTTAAACCAAATATTTCTTCGATGGTAGGTGAATTATATAAAGAAGGTGACAGTCGTAGAGATGCTGGTTTTGGATTGTTTTATTCGGGTATAAATATTGGTGCATTATTAGGTGGAGCTATTTGTGTGTATTTAGGAACAAGCCCTGATTATGGCTGGAGTTATGCTTTTTTATCGGCTGCAATTGTTATGTTTATCGGTTTAGTTACTTTTATACTTACAAAACATTCTTTAGGTCCTATAGGTGATTCGCCACTGATGAATCTACCGGCTTCAAAAAGAACAACTAATGAAATAGCTGTTTATGTGGGCGCTTTAATAAGTATTCCGCTAATTTTTATAATGATCAAAAACACGGACTATACTGATTACTTCATGTATACCATTGGTCCTCTGGCTGTTTTATATTTCCTTTTCGAAACTTATAAAGAGAAAGAGGAAGCGGCAAGGAAGAAATTAATCGCTGCATTCATCTTCATACTTTTCTCCATTATCTTTTGGGCTTTTTACGAACAAAGTGGTGGTTCTCTCGCGCTTTTTGCAAAAGACAACTTACATCACAATTTGTTATTTTTCGAAATTAACCCTAACATTGTCAACAATACGTCAAATTCATTATTTGTAATCATTTTTAGCCCAATAGTAGGATTGATTTGGTTAGCTATGGCCAAGAAAAAAATTGAGCCTAATACGGTGATAAAATTTGGAGTCGGTTTCTTGTTTCTAGCAGCTGCTTTCTATGTGTTTTACTACACTAGATTTTTTGCAGATGCGGAAGGATTAACCTCTTTAAATGTATTTACTTTGGCTTATTTAGTGATCACTTTTGGAGAGCTTTGTTTATCGCCAATTGGATTGTCTATTATGACAAAGTTATCGCCAAAAAGATTGTCAGGGATGATGATGGGAATGTGGTTTTTAGCGAGTGCTTACGGTCAGTACGCAGCAGGATTGCTTGGAGCGGGTATGTCATCACCAGATGAGAACGCCTCTTTAGTCACAAAATTGCAAGGATACACTGAAGGATATTATCAATTAGCAATATATGCTTTAATTGCTGGCATACTACTTATAGTAGTTTCTCCACTAATTAGAAAATTAATGCGGGAAGTCAAATAAATACTAACATTCACCAAACATTATAATATGTCGAAAACTACTACAGAAGCTCACTTACAAAAAGAACTTTTTGGTCATCCAATTGGGTTATTTATCCTATTTCTTACTGAAATGTGGGAGCGTTTTTCATATTATGGAATGAGAGCTTTACTGGTTTTGTATATGACTACTCAAACAACTGGCGATGGTAGAGGACCCGGTTTGGCTTGGTCAAATCAAGAAGCTTTGGCTTTATACGGATGGTATACTATGTTAGTTTATGTAATGTCTATACCAGGCGGAATGATTGCTGATAAAATATTAGGACAAAAGAAAGCGGTATTAGTAGGTGCTATAATTCTTTGTTTAGGACATGGAGTACTAGTTCTGACAGATACTTGGGCGTTTTATACTGGTTTAGCCTTGGTGATTTTGGGGGTAGGTTTATTAAAACCTAATATTTCAACTATGGTTGGAGGTTTATATCCAGAGGGAGACATTAGAAGAGATAAAGGATTTAGTATTTTCTATATTGGTATAAATACAGGTTCCTTATTAGCAACGATGGTTATTGGTTTTGTTGTTGTCAAATGGGGATGGCATGCTGGATTTGGTTTAGCAGGTATTGCGATGCTATTGGGACTTGTAGTATATCTTTGGGGACAAAAATATTTAACGCATGTTGGTAATTTTGAAGCACCAAAACCAAATGAAGTAGACGACTCCTCTTATGGTCGTCTTTTTGGAGACCTTTTAAAATCGAGAACTCAATTATTAGTTACAGCACTACTTGTAGTACTATCGATCTTTGGATGGTTTAATTTAGGTTGGGCTTTTGGATTATTATTTATCTTCTTGTCTACGATTGTAGCCTTGATGATGATGATTTACAAAGAATTATCTTCCAGAGTTGATAAGGATCGTTTTGTGGTTTTGTTATTGTCTTTTATAATGGTAATTATTTTTTGGGGAGCGTTTGAGCAAGCTGGAGGATTAATGAATTTGTATACAGATGCTAAAACGAACAGAATGTTGCTAGGATGGGAAGTTCCTACCGTTATGTTCCAAAGTTTAAATGCTGGATTTATTATTCTTTTTGCAACTTTGGTTGCAGGCTTATGGGCAAAACGTAAACTGAAAGGAAAAGAAGCATCGTCAATATTTAAAATGGCTGTAGGTATTATAATCATGGGTTTTGGATTTCTATTTATGGTGTTTGCTGCCATGGAGTTTGAAAAATCAGGTTCTTCAAGTATGATATGGTTAGTAATGGCATACTTGTTTCATACCATTGGTGAGCTTTGTCTTTCCCCAGTAGCATTGTCATTTATCACTAAATTATCCCCAGTTAAATATGCTTCCCTGATGATGGGAGTTTATTTTGCTGCTACAGGATTAGGAAATAAGGTCGCTGGAATTATCGGTGAGTCTGCAAGTAATCTGGGAGAATACACAGTTTTTCTTGGGATACTGATTTTTACCATGTTAATTGGTGGAATCTTTATCCTTTTGTTAAAACCATTACAAAGATTAACTCACGGTGCTGAGGATAACGAAAAATAAAAAGTTAGCGAATTATCTATTTTAATATTATAAAAACATGAATCAAAATACTACTGACGAATTTTTTAAAGACCCTGTTCTAGGACATCCTGCTGGATTGTTCGTATTATTTTTTACGGAGATGTGGGAACGTTTCTCTTTCTACGGAATGCGTTCGTTATTGATTTTATTTTTAACAACTTCGATGGTTGACGGAGGTTGGGAGTGGACACGTGAAAATGCTTCTGCTTTATTTGGATCTTATGTTGGTCTTGTTTATTTATCAACCATGTTAGGTGGTTATTTTGCCGACAAGGTTATTGGTTTTAGATGGGCCGTTATACTTGGTGCGGTGCTAATGACGCTTGGTCATGCATCGATGGCTGTTGAAACAGAGTTCGCTATTTATTTAGGATTAGTACTCTTGGTATTTGGAAACGGTTTTTTCAAACCTAATATGACATCCATTCTATCGGTGATGTATCAAGATCGTCCTGAGAAAAAAGATGGTGCTTATACTTTATTTTACATGGGAGTTAATGCTGGAGCGTTCTTCGGGATTTTACTTTGTGGATACTTAGGTGAAAAAGTAGGTTGGAGTTATGGTTTCGGATTAGCTGGAATTTTCATGTTCTTCGGAATGTTACAATTTTGGTTGTCTCAAAGTATCTTTGGAGACATTGGCTTAAAGCCCAATAAAGAAAGCGTAGCCAAAGCTGACGCATTAGATACAGACAAAAGAAATCCATTTACTGGATGGCAATTAGTTGTTATTGGGTTATCAAGTACGCTAGGTTTATTATGGATTTTAAATGATCCTGCTTCTAAGATTTCGGGAGGTAAAATAAATGTATTTAGTTTTCTAGGTGAAAATGGTAATTCAATCGCAATTGTTACTGCTTTATTATTATTCATTATATTATTGATTTATCGTTTTACTCAATATTCGAAAATTACAAGAGAGAAATTAATTGCAGTTACTTTCTTTGCGTTTTTAACAATCTTCTTTTGGGCTATTTTCGAGCAGTCACCTAACAGTTTAACAATTTTTGCAAACGACTATACTGATCGAGTTTTAGAAGGTAGTTGGAGTGTGGTGTTCTTGGTTATTAACTCTTTAATCACGATAGTTCCATTAGCGATTATTACTTATGTTTTGTATTTAATGTTCAAAAGAACGTTCAAAGATTATGCGCTGGCAAATGTCATTTTAAGTTTCAGTTTTTTAATTATTTGGGTAATTGCTATCTGGATGTTGGCTAAAGATTATTACACGGCGGGTTATTTAGACTTGTCTGATGCTACCTTAGCTTCTTTGAAAATTGACAAAGTAACTGTGGCATTAACTGAAGTTCCTGCGACCTGGTTCTCTACTCTTAATTCATTATTCATAATTACATTGGCACCATTATTTTCTAAATGGTGGGAAAGTAAATACAATCCTTCTGCAAATGTTAAATTCGGAATTGGGATGTCATTACTAGCTATCGGGATGGCTTGTATTGCTTTTGGAGCAGACGGAATCGAAGCAGGTGCAAAAACAGCTTCTGTAAGTATGATTTGGCTTGTATTAGTATATCTTTTCCACACTATGGCAGAATTGTGTATTTCTCCTGTTGGACTGTCTTATGTAAGTAAGTTAGTACCTTCTAGAATGATTGCATTTATGTTTGGTGTATGGTATTTAGCGGTTGCTATTGGTATGAAAGGGGCAGGTATGTTTGGTGAGAATATCGATAAAATTGCAGATGAGCACGGATTGAGTTACTTCTTCTGGATGCTAACAATCATTTCAGTAGCTGTTGGTTTGTTTTCAGTTGCGATGTCGCCTGTTATTAAAAAGTTAATGCATGGTGTTCGATAAAATATAGATATTACTTTTGTAAATCATTACTTAAAGACTCATACATGAAAAAGATAAGTTTACTATTCGTTTTATTTTTTGGTATGCAGCTAGTTCAATCACAAGAATTGAAATGGCATACGGATGTTAAGGAAGCAATTACAGTTGGGAATAAAGAGAATAAACCATTAATGATGTTTTTCACTGGTAGTGATTGGTGTGGATGGTGTATTAAATTGCAAAAAGAAGTGTTGCTGACGCCCGAATTTGCAAAATGGGCAAAAGAGAATGTTATTCTTGTGGAGTTAGATTATCCAAGAAGAACGCCTCAAACCCCAGAAGTGAAGCAACAAAATGGTGAATTGCAACAAGCTTTTGGAATACAAGGTTTTCCAACTATTTATTTTGCCACTGCTAAAACTACCGATGGAAAAGTTAATTTTGAAGGTTTAGGAAGTACCGGTTATGTCGCTGGTGGAGCTTTGGCTTGGTTGGCTGTAGCTAATGGAATACTTAAAAAAACATAATTATTAGTTTAGTTTGAAAAATCCCTTTTCGCCAATAGCGTGAAAAGGGATTTTTTGTTTTTCACAACTTTGTCGCCAATGTTTCTGAATATTTTTGTAATTTGAGTTATCTGCTACTACTATTTTTGGCTTTAGTATTTGGAGCATTCTCTCTAAATTTATCTTAGGACTTTGTGTAATCATAATAATATCTGGGCGGAGTTCCTCCGAATACATTCCTGTACTATCTATAATTAGAATTCTATTTTCTTTAAAAAAAGCTGTGTTTTTAATTTTTTCTTTGGTACTCAAAACGCTAAAATTAGCCGTTAAATAGGATTTAAGAACAGTGTTTTTACTTGAGTTTTTCCTGATGCTATCATCGGCATATAGCGCTGTCTTATTTCCATTTCGCTCGGTTATCATGGTGTTATTTTTTAAGTTAAAAATCACCCATTCTTGTTGGCTTTGCACGTTCCATTTAATGTGCATAAATGAAACTTGGATTGCTATAATAGACACTAATACGATGGCCAATTTATTAAAGCTAGGTTTTTTGAGCCAAACGATAGCAGCTATAATAAATAAATAAGAACTTAGTAATAAGTAGATGTTAAAGGGAATATCTCGAATAATAAATTGTTCGAATGAAGTGACCGAATTTATAATGTTGTTCAGGAAATAAATACTCCATTCTAGCGGTTTTGAAAGTAAAATTGGTACGTAATCAAATGCTGCTAATACCATAACTAAAACGCCGAGTATCATTATAAAACTAAGTAGCGGAATGACAAGTAGGTTGGTGATGAAAAACAAGCCTGGAAACTGATGGAAGTAGTAGATACTTAAAGGCATAGTGCCAATTTGTGCCGCAAAGGAAACCGTGAGAATTTTCCAGAAATAGTTAATCGCTTTGTTTTTTGGTGTCCAAATGGAAACTAATAGCGGCTGTAGCCAAACTATAGAAAACAAAGCGATATAGCTCAATTGAAAACCCACATCAAATAGGAATGAAGGTTGGAAAACTAAAATCAGTAAAACGGAAACCAATAAGGTGTGATAGATATTGACACTTCTTCGCAACTGATAACCGATTGCGACAAAAGAGAACATGGTTACTGATCGCACAACAGAAGGAGCAAGACCCGCGATTACGGCAAAACTAGCCAAGCTTAGCAAAATTATAATTAATTTGATTAGAGTGCCTCTTTTTGTGTTTGGTATCGGACGAAGGATAAAGGTCAGGAATAGTAGTAGGAATCCGACGTGTAGTCCAGAAACTGATAATATATGAATGGCTCCAGCAAATTGATAACTTTGAATAATTTCAGGAGAGATATCTTGTTTTTGGCCTAGAATTAAGGCGATGGCTACACTTAACTCTTTTTTGTGAAAATCGTTTTTCTCTAGATTTGCAATAATCGTGCTCCGAATGTTAGATGCATAATACCAGATGTCTTTTTTTAATTCGGGACTAATCCTTATTAATTCGGAGTCAGGATATAGTTGTGCATATATTTGTTTTTTAGAAAGATAGGCGCCGTAGTCAAATTGGTTGGGGTTGTTAGGTATTTTATTTTTGTATAATACTCCTGTAATATGTAATAGATTCCCAGTTACAAATGTAGGATATACACTGTCTCTACGAATATTTAATAATATTCGACCGGTGTAATTTTTAGTTCCAATTTTGTTAAGAAGAGCGATATATCTGTCATTCGAAATGCTTCCTTTTAGTTTTTCTCTAATCACCAGAGACAAAAACTGAGGTTTTTCAAAAACAGTAGTATGATGCGTATAGTTTGTTTTTTGGTAGGATTCAGTATGAGTAACTAGAGTAGTTGCTCCAATTAAAAAGGATAGTAAGTAAGTGCTTATACCAAAAACGATTGTGTTTTTGAGAATATTTTTTTGTAAAAAGTATGCTGTAGGAAAAAGTAAAAAAGCAGCAGCTAATAATCCCAGAAGTAATGATGGAGCAGGTTTTATGTAAGAGGCGGTTAGAATCCCCAATACAAATCCTATAGTAATTCGCGATAAAGGGAATTGTAGTACTTTCATAGTCCTAAAGTACAGAATTTTAGCGATAAAAAACGTTACGATTTTATCGTTTAAAAAATGTCCGTTTTTCTACGAAAAAAGGAATATGTTCAGTATTTTATTTTAAAACACGGTTCAGTTGAACAAATGCCTTCTGATAATAGGGTTCCTTCATAGAAGATATGATTACCCCTTTTGAGGTCGAGGAGTGGATGAATTTTATGTCGTCGTCTTCGACAGTAGTTATGATTCCCACATGATTGATGTGTGCTCTTTTATTGGTTCTAAAAAAAATCAAATCTCCTTTTCGAGCCTTTTTTAAATTCTGTCCTAGTTCAATTCCTATTTTTGCTTGTTCGTAGGATGCTCGGGGAAGTTTGATGTCGTATAAACCAAAAGTGGAGTACACTAATCCGGAACAGTCATAACCTGATTTTGTAGTTCCAGCTGTTTTATATCGCACACCAATATTTTCAGAAGCGGAACTTATTATTTTGTCAACAGTGTAGTTTGTACTCTCCTTTTTATTGTCAGCTGATGAGCTGGTAATTACGGAGGAAGATTTACAAGAAGCGAAAAGAACAATTAGAGATATTATGTAAAGTGACTTTTTCAATTTATTTTGGATTATAAAATTTTAGCGGATATGGCTTGTAATTAAAATTATTTTAGGGCGGCAACAATCAATTTTGCTGTTTTTTCACTTGCTCCAGTACCACCTAGTTTTTGTTCTAGTAGGTCGTATTTTTGTAACAACTTTGTTCGGTGGTTGGATTCCAGAATTTTTTGTAGTTCAGTTTTAATATGTTTAGTGTTGAAGTCTTCTTGAATTAATTCAGTAACAACTTCCTCGTCCATAATCAAATTGACAAGCGAGATGTATTTTAAGGTTATAATTCGTTTTGCAATTTGGTACGATGCCCAACTTCCTTTGTAGCACACAACTTCTGGAACTTTAAAAAGTGCGGTTTCTAATGTTGCAGTTCCCGAAGTGACCAAGGCTGCTGTAGCATTTTTTAATAAATCATACGTTTTATTCGAAATGAACTTTATATTTTCATTCTTAATAAATTGTTGATAAAACGAATAATCTTGACTTGGTGCACCAGCAATAACAAACTGATAATCTGGGAAATCATCAACAATACTTAACATTCCAGTAAGCATTTTGGTAATTTCTTGTTTACGGCTACCTGGAAGCAAAGCAATAATTGGTTTTTCACTCAATTGATTTTCAGACTTAAAAGTCGCGGAATCTATTGAGGGGTGATTGTGGATTGCGTCAATTAAAGGATGTCCTACATATGTTACATCATAATTGTATTTTTCATAGAAAGATTTTACAAATGGCAAAACCACATACATATGATCAATTGTTTTTTTAATCGTCTCGACTCTACTTGCTCTAGACGCCCAAACTTGTGGACTTATATAGTAAAAAGTTTTGAACCCTGCAGGTTTAGCCCATTTTGCAATTCGAAGGTTAAAGCCAGAGTTGTCGATGAAAATTAAGGCATCGGGTTTGTAATCTTGAATGTCTTGTTTGCAGGTCTTTATAAAATCTAATATAGAAGAAATGTTTTTTATAATCTCCGAAAAGCCCATGAAAGCACGCTCTTTATAATGAGAAACTAATTCTGCGCCAGCTTGTTGCATTAAATCACCGCCCCAACATCTTATTTGTGCATCCTTATCTTGTTTGAATATTTCTTTAATCAAATTAGATCCGTGCAAGTCTCCTGATGCTTCTCCAGCTAGAATGTAGTATTTCATTTTAAGGATGTGAATTAGTGTAAAAACTTTCGGCTTTCAAAATTAGCCATTGAATGTTCATCAATCAAGCAAATTAGTTGTTATTTTTAGTAAAACACTAAAGGGAACTAGGTCTAAACAAAGTGTTTTAATCTGTTTATTTTATTCATTCCATTTCCAAGTGTTTAACTCTTGAGCAGCATGGTGTGCTGTTAAGTCAAATTGAACAGGAACTACAGAGATATAACCATTGGCCAAAGCCCATTCATCAGTGTCTTCTCCTTTGTCTTGGTTTACAAACTCACCGGCAAGCCAGTAATAATCTCTTCCTTGTGGTGTTTTTCGTTTGTCGAATTTTTCCATCCATCGGGCTTTCGCTTGGCGACATATTTTGATTCCGTTGATGTTTTCCTTTGCTAATTTCGGAAAATTAACGTTTAAAACTACTCCTTTGGGCAGGCTGTTTTCTAAAACTTCTAAGCTTATTTTACGAATAAAAGGCTTCATGGTTTCAAAATCGGCATTCCAGTCATAGTCTAAAAGAGAAAATCCAATTGCCGGAATTCCTTCGATCCCCGCTTCGACAGCGGCACTCATTGTTCCTGAATAAATTACGTTTATAGAAGAATTAGAACCATGGTTTACTCCAGAGACGCATAAGTCTGGTTTTCTTTTTAGAATTTCATTTACGGCAAGCTTAACACAGTCAACTGGTGTTCCAGAGCAGCTGTATTCTTGAATAGCATCATCATCTTTCGAAAGTTTGTTTAAATACAAGGTGTTGTTTGTGGTTATTGCATGTCCCATACCACTTTGAGGTTTGTCTGGCGCTACAACTAATACTTCACCTATTTCGGCCATAACAGTAATTAATGCTCGAAGTCCTGGAGCTGATACGCCGTCGTCATTTGTTATTAAGATTAAAGGTTTTGCTGTTTCCATTTTTTGTTTTTTTTGTGCTTCCAAAAGTACATTTGTGGAAGGTAGTTGTTGTATTTCAAACAAAGAAAACAAAAATTATTAACTTGCTGGATTAAAGGAAAACAAAAAAACAATTTTATATCTTTAACAAAAATTTATGGAGGGCTTGCTAATGGTGGCATAGTTTTTACCGTATATTAGTTCAAAAATTTGGATGAATATTATTCTTAGCTTTATGAAAAGAAATTATAAAATATTAATTGCGACTGTTTTGCTTTCGGCGACATTATTTGCTTTTAATTTAAAATCAGGGGTGAGTTCTAATCCTGATAAAGATAAATTATTATTAGAATTACTGACTTTTGTACTTGAAAAAGGACACTATAGTCCTGCGACTATAGATGATACCTTTTCTAAGGGGGTTTATAAAGATTACGTGGCGGCTTTAGATCCATCAAAACGTTTTTTTCTACAATCTGATATTGATGAGTTTTCTAAATACGAGTTGCAGTTAGATGACGCTTTACTTAATAAGGACTTGACTTTTTTCAATCTTACGTTTGAGCGTTTGATGAAAAGAATGGATGAAAGTAAAAGTATTTATAAAGGGATTATGAGTGTGCCTTTTGACTATTCAATAGATGAAAGTTTTAATACGGATTACGAAAAAGCACCGTATCCAAAAAACACTGCTGAACTGACAGAAAGATGGAGAAAACAAATCAAATTATCGACACTTTCTTCTTTGACGGAGCGTTTGAGAGTTCAAGAAAAGAAGACGAAAGGTAGCGATGACACAACGAATGCTGCAAAATCTCGAGAAGATTTGATGGACGATAATTTGGAAGAAATCAAAATTGACAATATTGAGGATGCTGGAAAACCAAAAACTTTTGCCGAATTAGAAAAAGAAACACGTGAAAGTGCAAAAAAATCTTTGGATGAATATTTTGGTTTCATGAATGACTTAGACAGGGATGATTGGTTTTCAGTTTATATTAATTCTATAACGGCTGGATTTGATCCACATACTAATTATTTTGCCCCAGAAGAAAAGGAGCGTTTTGATGTAAGTATTAGTGGAAAACTAGAAGGTATTGGGGCGCGTCTTCAAAAGAAAAATGACTTTACAGAGATTACTGATTTGATCTCTGGAGGACCAGCTTGGAGAGGAAAACAATTGGAAGCCGGAGATTTAGTGATGAAAGTGGCTCAAGGAAATGGAACGCCTGTTGATGTTGTAGGAATGCGACTTGATGATGTTGTGAAAAAAATCAAAGGGCCCAAAGGTTCTGAGGTTCGTCTTACAGTGAAGAAGGTAGATGGAACTATTAAAGTTATTTCGATAATTAGAGATATTGTCGAAATCGAAGAAACTTATGCTAAGTCAAGCGTTGTTAATAAAGACGGATTGAAATACGGTGTGATCTATTTACCTAAATTCTATATTGATTTCGAAAATAAAGACGGTAGAGATGCTGGAAAAGACATTGCGTTAGAAGTAGAGCGATTGAAAGCTGTAAACGTAGACGGAATTATACTTGATGTTCGTGATGATGGAGGAGGTTCTTTATCAACGGTTGTTGATATTGCTGGATTATTCATCGAGCAAGGCCCGATTGTACAAATTAAATCGGCTGGTAGAAAGAAAGAAGTTTTATTTGATAGAGATAAAAAAATCGAGTGGGATGGACCGTTAGTAATTATGGTCAATAGTTTCTCCGCTTCCGCTTCAGAAATCTTGGCTGCCGCAATCCAGGATTATAAGAGAGGGATTATCGTAGGTAGTAAACAAACTTACGGGAAAGGAACAGTTCAAAATGTTATTGATTTAAACCAATTTGTTAGAAGTAATGAAATGGGAGATTTGGGTGCATTGAAAACCACGACTCAAAAATTTTATAGAATCAATGGTGGCTCAACTCAATTAGAAGGGGTGAGTAGTGATATTGTAATGCCAGACAGATATGCTTATTTAAAAATGGGAGAGAGAGATGTAGAGCACGCTATGCCTTGGGATAAAATTGACGCTGCTGCTTACACCGTTTGGGATAAAACTGCTAATTTTAATAAAGCTATTGCCAATAGTAAAGCTAGAATTGCTGCGAATGATCAGTTTAAGTTAATCGAAGAAAATGCAAAATGGATTGATAGCAGAAGTGAGGAAAATACTTATAGTTTAAATATTGAAAAATTCAAGATTGCTCAGAATGCAGTTGAAGAAAAGGCAAAAAGATATAAGCCAATTTCGAAATATAAGAATTCATTACAGTTCTCTTCTTTACCTTATGAAATTGTTCAAACAAGTAAAGACAGTATTTTAAAAGAGAAAAGAGACAGATGGCACGAAAGCTTATCTAAAGATATCTATGTTGAGGAAGCATTAAATGTTTTGGATGATTTACAGACTAAGGTTGTTTTAAAAAAAGCTGATCCTGGGAAATTAAAAAAAGAAAAACTAGCTAAGTCATAAGTGTAGCCTTCTTTAAATGAATAATAATACAACTCAATCATTAACTGCTATTGCGCTCCATAAATTCAAAAAGAATTTATGGGGCGTTTTCAGTCTTGCGTTTATCGTAATTTTAGTACTCGTTTCTATTTTTGCTTATGTTTTGGCGCCGGATCGTTCCGAAAATGCAAATCAAATGCATTTGTCCATTCATTCAAAGCCACCAGGTTTTAATGTCAATATTCTTTCTATTCCCTTAGAGGAAAAGACTAATGCTACGTTTAGTAATTATTTTTCTGGTTTTCCAAATAGTGTTACCGAAGTAGCTATTGAGAGTTATAAGATCGTTGGGAATACCAT
The DNA here is from genome assembly GCF_008033395.2 of Flavobacterium sp. XN-5. NCBI lineage: Bacteria > Pseudomonadati > Bacteroidota > Flavobacteriia > Flavobacteriales > Flavobacteriaceae > Flavobacterium > Flavobacterium sp. XN-5. The sequence continues at coordinate 99,971 of NZ_VOGZ02000009.1, read as the reverse complement.
CCTATATGAGGAGTATAATGATGAGCCATCGTTAAAAATGGTTAAAGAGATTAATCTAAAGTCCTTTGCTGGAGAAAGTTCAATTAAAACAGTGGAGCAGAAATTTATTAAGAACAGGACTTTTTATTTAGGGACTGATAAATATGGTAGAGATTTGCTAAGTAGGATGTTGATTGGTTCGAGAGTTTCGATTTCGATTGGTGTTGTTGCCGTGCTGATTTCTCTAATTGTTGGAATCTTTTTCGGAGCAATAGGTGGGTATTTTGGCGGTAAAGTTGATGCGCTGATTATGTGGCTGGTTAATATTATTTGGTCCATTCCTACTTTACTTCTTGTGATCGCAATTACATTGGCATTAGGAAAAGGGTTTTGGCAGGTTTTTGTCGCCGTGGGATTAACGATGTGGGTTGAAGTGGCACGTGTAGTTCGCGGTCAAATCATAAGTGTTAAGGAGATGCAATATGTAACAGCAGCTAGAGCTTTAGGTTTTGGAGATTTCCGAATTATATTCAATCATATTTTGCCAAATATAATGGCTCCAGTAATTGTAATTTCGGCGGCTAATTTTGCGTCAGCTATATTAGTAGAAAGCGGACTTAGTTTTCTAGGTTTAGGAGCTCAACCTCCCATTCCGAGTTGGGGAAGTATTATAAAAGATCACTACAGTTATATTATTCTAGGCAAACCGTATTTAGCAATGGTTCCTGGTATCGCTATTATGTTGATCACATTGGCTTTTATGATGATGGGAAATGCCCTGCGTGATGCTTTGGATGTAAAGCAATAGTCATAATCTAAGATGATTTGTAAATGAAATATTTTCAACGAGGAGTAATAGTATTTACAAGTTTTATGTTTTTATGTTCTTGTAAGAAAGCAGAGGACAGTGCGATAGATAATAGTAGTATTTCACATACTTTGGTAGTTAATGGAGATGTGAATGAATCTAAAGTTTTATTCGATTATTTACCTGAAACTTCTTCAAACGAAGTTGTAAAACACAAATACTACACGCTATCCTATAATGAGCAAGCGGAACAGGCAGAATGGCTAGCTTATGAATTGAAAAAGGAATATGTTACCAATAGAGATTATATAAGGCCTTATTTTATTGCGGATCCTAAAGTTTTAACTTTCTCCGCTGATTGGAGGAATTATAAGAATTCAGGATATGATAAAGGCCACTTGTGTCCCGCTGCTGACATGGAGTTTGATGAAGAGGCTTTTAGTGATACTTTTTACACCTCTAATATTTCTCCTCAAGATCGTGACTTTAATAGTGGAATTTGGAACAGACTCGAACAAAAAGTTCGTTATTGGGCTGTCAAGTATAACGGTGTGTATGTTGTAACCGGAGGTGTTTTGAAGAATTCAACCAGAACAATTGGTAAAGAAAAAGTAATTGTTCCTGATTCTTTTTATAAGATTGTTTTAAATATTTCTAATGAGAAGCATAAAATGGTTGCTTTTTTAATTCCAAATGAACGAAGTGAAAAGCCGCTATACAGTTTTATAGTTTCTGTAGACAGAATTGAGGAATTGACTGGAATTGACTTTTTCCCTAAACTGGAAGACAAATTAGAGAACAGCTTAGAGAAAAACACCGATTTTAGCGCTTGGATTTTTAATTAAAAATAAGTTTTGAGTTGTAGTTAGACTACCATTCGTTTACTTTATTAGCATCCATTTTAAGGAAAATAAACAGTAAAATAGTAAATCCCCACAGTCCGGATCCTCCATAAGAGAAGAAAGGCAATGGAACTCCAATAGTAGGGAAGATACCAACTACCATCGCTATATTTACAAAGAAATGTGTAAATAATATTCCGGCCACACAATAGCCGTAAACTCTACTGAATTTAGTTTTTTGCCTTTCGGCCAAGTAGATCACTCTAAGAAACAAACTTACAAACAATCCTATTACGACAATAGAGCCCGCAAAACCCCATTCTTCACCAACGGTAGTAAAGATATAATCCGTATGTTGTTCTGGTACAAATCCACCTTTAGTTTGAGTTCCTTCAAGGAAACCTCTTCCTAACCAACCACCAGAGCCGATCGCGATCTCAGATTGATTGGTATTGTATCCAACACCTTTTAAATCTACTGTTTTACCTAATAGGATATTAAAACGGTCTCTATGGTGTTGTTTAAATACGTTTTCAAAAACATAATTTACTGACAAAACAAAACCAGATATCAATACAAAAAGAATGCTGCTCAAAACGATATTTCTGTCTGCTAATCTTGATTTAAAGTGAACGAGCAAGAGGACTATTAGTGCTATTAAAATGACATATTGTGGTTCTAAAACTAAGGACAGTACAAATAAAGTAATTGTAGCAAATCCTGTCCACACATACCATGCTGGCAGTCCTTCACGATAGAGTACAATGATGAAAATACTGTAGATTAAGGCACTTCCAGGGTCTGGTTGTGGTAGAATAAGTAAAACGGGTAAAAATACAATTGCCAGCGCTTGTATCTGACGATTTGTTTCTTTTAGATTAATTTGAGAGTCGCTTAGAAATTTGGCTAAAGCTAAAGAGGTCGCTGCTTTAGCGAACTCAGAGGGTTGTATGGTGAAACTTCCAATAGCGTACCAGCATCGTTGACCTGCTATTGTTTTACCAAAGAGAAAAAGACCGGCTAATGTTATCAAAGAGCCAATAAAGATAATACTCGCATATTTTTCATAAAATTTACCGTCAATGGCGAGTATTATGAAAATCAATGGAATAGTCAATAATATAAATATTAGCTGTTTCTGGTAGGTTTCATCTATAGAAGACAAGGAGGATGAGTAGATGTTTAACCAGCCCATTATCACAAGTGCACTATAAATTAATATACAGGTCCAGTCAAGATTTTTCTTTATGCTTTGATTTTTCATTGGAAATGAATCTCTTTTTAATTTTGAGTAGTCGAGTCTTTACGAGTAAAGTTGCTAAACTCATTATTTTTGATACTAATGTCTTTAGGGGTAGTTTCGATAGCCTCTGCTGCTTTCATTCCGCCCATTTTTGCATATTCATCACGCAAACTTATGTTTAGAATTCTTGTTTCTAAGTCAATTCTTGTAATCTTTTTTCTTAGGTATTTTTCGATCATTAAACTGGCAATTGGTCCGGCAATTGTCGCACCGAATCCACCATTTTCTACCAGTACTGCAATCGCAATTTTCGGATTATCCTTAGGGGCGAAGGCCACAAAAATAGAGTGGTCTTTAAGTTGAACTCTTTTGCCACCTATCTTGGCGAAATTTTCTGCGGTACCTGTTTTTCCAGCAATATCGATGCCTTCTACACGTAATGATCTAGCTGTACCAACGTTGTACACGTCAAATAAACCGCTGATGAGAGGCTTGAAATGTTTTTTGTCAATTGTAGTTTGATGCTTTACCTTAAATTTGGGATCTATTTGCTCGCCCTTGATTTTTTTAATCATATGAGGAGTATAGTAATAACCTTCGTTGGCAACTGTAGCCATCATACTAGCGAGTTGGATAGGTGTCATAAGTACTTCTCCCTGTCCGATAGAGTTTGAAACAATAGTAGTGCTTCGCCAACCTCCGTTAGGATAAATGCGCTTGTATGTTTTTGAATTTGGAATATTTCCTCTTTTTCCTGTAGGTAAATCGTAACCCATGAATTGTCCAAGACCAAAACTTTTCAGATGATTACTCCACACATCAACTGCATACGAAGGCTTGGCATATTTATTTATGGTGCGCATGTAAGTCTGTGCGAAATAAGTGTTGCAAGAATTGTAAATTCCATTATGAAGTTGCTGGCTAGGGGTATGGGCGTGACATTTCATAAACCGCCCTCTACCATAGCTAAATCCATTGTGACAAATAAATGAAGTTTGCTCGTCTATTACTCCTTCTTGCAGTCCTATAAGTCCAGTTAGAATCTTAAAGGGAGAGCCCGGGGGATATTCTGCCAAAAGACCTCTGTCATACAGTGGTTTTGCGATAGAATCGTAATATAGTAAGGTGTAATTTTTAGAGCGCTGTCTCCCAACCAAAATCGATGGATCGTATGATGGTGCTGTTATAAGTGCTAAAATCTCACCAGTTTTAGGTTCGATAGCGACAATACCACCTCTTTTATTTATCATTAATTGCTCACCGTACCTTTGTAAATCAGCATCTAGTGTAAGATTTATGTCTTCTCCTTGTACTGCAATAGTATCGTATTTACCGTTTTTGTAGGAACCTATTTCGCGGTTGTATTTATCTTTTTGAATGTATTTTACTCCTTTAATACCACGTAAAATTTCCTCATAGCTTTGCTCAACTCCTTGTACTCCTATTAAGTCACCGCTTTTATAGTAAGAGTTCTTTTCTATTGTTTTTTCGTTTACTTCTGTGATGCCGCCAAAAATATTAGCTCCAAAATCAACTTCATAATCACGAAGTGAACGTTTTTGAAAATAAAACCCTTCGAATTTTCTGATTTTTTCTTGAAATGCTGCAAATTCACTCTTGTTTAATTGAGCTAGAAAGACTGAAGGCAGTCGTGGGCTATATACTTTAGCTTTCGCTATTTTTTCTATGTAGTCCTCCTTTGTAATATTCAACAACTGACAAAACTCTAATGTGTCGATGTTTTTTAACTCTCGGGGAATTACCATGATGTCGTAAGATGCCTGATTTGATACTAACAGCTTTCCATAACGATCAAAAATATAACCTCTTTCGGGATAGTCATATTTTATTTTGATAGCGTTATTTTCTGACTTTAATTTGAAAGTATCGTTGATAACTTGCAAATAGAAAATCCGGATTAGTAGCAATGATGCTGCAACAATAATTAAGGAAGGCAGCAGAATTTTTCTCATCGTTTGTTGGGCTTAATAAGGTATATTATAATAATGCAAAGGATAACTGTAAAGATAGTGCTTAAGAGAGCACGTATTAAGATATCCAGAAAGAAACTTACTTGAAAAGCTTCTATTATAAACAGGGTAAAGTGATGAATAACAACAGACAGTAATATAAAAGAGAATCGTTCTGGTGTTAATACGTCGTTTAGTTTTATGGTTTGGTATTCGTAACTTATACCAAATGAAAATTTAAATAGATACGGTCTAAGGTGGGCTAATGTTAAACAGGCAATGGCATGTACTCCTCCTGAATTAGAAAAGATATCCATTGTGAGACCTAATAAAAAACTAGCTAGTAACAGACCAGTTTTGTTGCCGTTAACAGGATACAAAATGATAAATAGGATGTAAGGAAGCGGCATTACAAATCCTAAAAAATTCATGTTATTGAAAATAACTATCTGGACGGCTAGTAATAAAATGAACCGAAAAATATTGACTAACAATGTGCTATTCATTTTTCTTTACTTTTTCTAAATTATTAAGTTCGTCTCGGTATCTGCTTTTTAGAATATAAACATGACCTAAATTTGTCATATCATTAAAAAGCTTAATGTCTAAAGTATAATAGTTGGTTTTATTGTCGATGTATATTTTTTCAATCGTTCCAATATTGATGTTTTCCGGAAAAATCACCGATTGACCACCAGTGACGATAGTATCTCCTTTTCTAACGGATGCTAGTCTTGGAACATCTATTAACTGAACAAAACCAGTGCTTTTTCCATTCCAGATTAAAGAACCAAAATGATTTGATTTTTTAATTTTGGCGTTAATTTGTGATTTTACATTCAAAATACTAACAACAGTCGAATATCTCGGCGAAGTATTGTCTATGACTCCCACTAGTCCTAAATTATTGATCACCCCCATATCAGATTTTACACCTTGTAATTTACCGGAGTTCAAAGTAAGGTAGTTCTCGTGAACATTGTAAGAGTTGTGAATCACCTTAGAAACGACAATATCGTAAGGTTGGGTTTCCTTAGTTTTTTCTAATTTTGTAATCGAAATAGAGTCGGTAGCAGCAAATAAAATACTTTTTAGCCTAGCATTTTCTATTGCCAAAGCATCATTTTGAGTTTTCAAATTCAAATATTCACTCACATTGTTGATCTTTTCATAGACTCCGCCGCTTAAAATATTAGCGGAGCTTATGATTTTACTTTTGTGGTAGGAGTGCGCTTGTATCGTTAGAAAAAACGAAATGGATAATAACAGCAAAAACAGTATTCGATTACTGTTTTTGAATATAAAATTAAATATTTGCTGCATTCTCTAGTATAATTATTTTGTTTCAGGTTTTGCTTCTAACGGGATTCGCGAGTGTCTTATTTTATTAAGATACTTTTAAATTTTGCTAGGTTTTTAAGCGCCATTCCTGTTCCACGAACTACTGCTCTTAACGGGTCTTCTGCGATATAAACAGGTAAATCTGTTTTTTGAGAAATTCTTTTGTCTAAGCCGCGTAACATAGAACCACCACCAGCAAGGTAGATACCTGTATTATAAATATCTGCTGCTAATTCTGGAGGAGTTTGAGATAAGGTTTCCATTACAGCGTCCTCAATTCTTTGAATTGATTTGTCTAATGCTTTAGCGATTTCTCTATAAGAAACATCTACTTGTTTTGGTTTACCGGTAAGTAAATCTCTTCCTTGAACAGACATGTCTTCTGGAGGAGTTTCTAGATCTTCAATAGCGGCTCCAATTTGAATTTTTATTTTTTCAGCGGTACTTTCTCCAACAAATAAATTGTGTTGGGTACGCATGTAATACACGATGTCGTTTGTGAAAACATCACCTGCAATTTTTACAGATTTGTCACATACAATTCCGCCCAATGCAATTACAGCGATTTCAGTTGTTCCTCCTCCAATATCTACAATCATATTTCCCTTAGGTTGCATAATATCGATACCGATACCAATTGCTGCAGCCATAGGTTCATGAATTAAGTAAACTTCTTTACCATTCACTCTTTCACAAGATTCTTTTACGGCTCTCATTTCAACTTCAGTAATTCCAGAAGGAATGCAAACTACCATTCTAAGAGCGGGAGTAAACATTCTTTTCTTTAAAGCAGGAATGCTTTTTATGAATAAACTGATCATTTTCTCTGAAGCATCAAAATCGGCAATTACACCATCTTTCAAGGGCCTTATTGTCTTAATGTTTTCATGTGTCTTACCCTGCATCAAGTTGGCTTCTTTACCAACTGCAATGATTTTACCAGAGATTCTATCTCTAGCAACTATTGATGGGCTGTCAATTACGACTTTATCATTATGTATGATTAAAGTGTTAGCGGTACCAAGATCTATCGCAATATCCTCGGTCATGAAATCAAAAAATCCCATAAGTTTTTCAGGGGTTTAAAAAGTTAAAAATTAGGAGCGTACAAAGTTAAACAAATTAATGCTTAAAATGACGAGTTCCCGTAAATACCATTGCAAGTTTATTCTCGTTGCAATAGTCGATGCTCAATTGGTCTTTTATAGATCCGCCTGGTTGAATAACTGCTGTTATTCCAGCGTTTTTTGCAATTTCTACACAGTCAGGGAAAGGGAAAAAAGCGTCGCTGGCCATCACGGCTCCGTTTAAATCAAAACCAAATGTTTTTGCTTTTTCAATTGCTTGAAGTAAAGCATCAACTCTTGACGTTTGTCCTGTTCCAGATGAAATAAGTGTTCCGTTTTTTGCAAATACAATGGTGTTAGACTTTGTGTTTTTACAAATTTTAGAAGCAAATAGTAGATCTTGAATTTCTTGTGTTGTCGGAGTTGTTGTAGTAACGGTCGTTAAACCTTCTTTATTGTCGGTAATGTTATTTCTTTCTTGAATTAAAAGTCCGTTTAAACAAGATCTAACTTGTTTATTAGGTAATTCTACTTCGTTTTGAATTAAGATAATTCTGTTTTTCTTTTCCTGTAGGATTTCAATTGCTGCTGCATCATATTCAGGTGCAATAACTACTTCACAAAACAATTTGTTTATTTCAGTTGCTGTTGCAACATCTATTTTTGCATTCGAAATTAATACACCACCAAAAGCAGATGTTGGATCGCAAGCTAACGCCGCATTGTAAGCTTCACTTATACTAGTTCTTGTAGCTAAGCCACAAGCGTTATTGTGTTTTAATATAGCAAAAGTAGGCGCGTCAGTTTTGAACTCAGCAATTAAATTAACTGCAGCGTCGACATCTAATAAATTGTTATATGATAATTCTTTTCCATGAACTTTGTTGAACATTGCTTCGAAATCACCAAAGTAAAAACCTTTTTGATGTGGATTTTCGCCATATCTTAATACCTGACCTTCTGCGATACTTGCTTTATAAACAGTTTCATCTGTATTGAAATAGTTAAAAATAGCGCTGTCATAGTGAGACGAAACGTGAAAAGCTTTTGTTGCAAGTAATTTTCTGTCGGCAAGAGATGTGGCGCCATCCTGATTTGTGATCAAATCTAAAAGGGTGCTATATTGATCAACAGAGGCAACTATAACGGTGTCTTTGAAGTTTTTTGCAGCAGCACGAATTAAAGAAATTCCACCGATATCAATTTTTTCAATTATATCAGCTTCACTTGCTCCAGAAGCTACTGTTTTTTCGAAAGGATATAAATCAACGATTACTAAATCAATTTGAGGAATATTAAACTCCTGCATTTGTTGAACATCACTTTCATTGTCTTGACGGTTTAATATACCTCCAAAAACTTTTGGATGCAATGTCTTTACTCTTCCGCCTAGGATTGAAGGGTAAGAAGTAACATCTTCAACAGGTACTACAGGAATACCTAAGTTTTTTATAAAATCTTCAGTTCCGCCTGTAGAATATAAAATTACATTTTGAGAATGTAATTTTCTAACTATCGGTTCTAATCCTTCTTTTGAAAATACTGAAATTAATGCTGATTGAATCTTTTTAGTTGTGTTCATTATGTAGTTCTAGTTATAAAGTGCAAAAATAGTTTTTTTTTGATTATAAATTTATATGAAGTGTTGTAACATTGTCTTAAAAAATCATACCAACTTGTAGTGTACTTTATTATTTGGATTTCGAATAATATTTGCAGATTTTTACAATAAAACAAAAAAGACTTTATGCTAGTATATCTCCGATTATTGAAAGAAAGTTTTGCCTTTGCTATGAATGCACTGCGAAGTAATATATTGCGAACTTTACTTTCTCTGCTGGGTGTAACTATTGGTATTTTCTCAATAATAGCAGTGCTTGCCGCAGTAGATTCATTAGATAGAAAGATTACTAAAGATTTAAGTAGTTTAGATAAAAACACTATTTATTTGATGAAGTTTTCTTTTGGACCTTCTGACGTTCCAAAATGGAAAAGAGAGCAGTTTCCTAACATTAAGTACGATGAATATACGTATATGAAAGGTGCGATGACAAATACGGAGGAATTAGGCTACCAAATTTTCACGAAACGTGAAACAATAAAATACGACTCTAAGACAGTAAGTGATGTTAATATGGTTCCTGTATCTTATGAATTTATCGATATTCAAGGGCTTGAGTTTGAAAAAGGAAGGTTTTATAACGAATCCGAAGCTAATTCAGGATCGAAAGTTATTGTTTTGGGCAGCGAGATTGCAAAATCACTTTTTGATGAAGTGGAGCCCATTGGGAAAAATGTTAGAGTATATGGTCAGCGTTTTTCGGTAATTGGAGTCCTAAAAAAACAAGGTGCAGGGCTATTTGGAGATAGTGACGATACTTCGGCTTTTATTCCAGTCAATTTTCTTAGGCAGTTGTATGGAGATAATAATGAGTCTTTAGTAAACGTGATTGTTTTGAAACCCAATAAGGGCGTTGATATGGATGCTTATAAAGCTGAAATTTCGCAAAAACTTAGAGCGTATAGAGGGGTTAAAGCAGGTGAAATAGATAATTTTTTTATAAATGTATTCTCCGGTTTTACAGATTTAATTGATGGGATAATCTTAAACATGAAATTTGGTGGGTGGATGATTAGTGGTTTTTCACTTTTAGTGGGCGGTTTTGGTATTGCTAATATTATGTTTGTTTCGGTAAAGGAACGAACGAATTTAATCGGTATTCAAAAATCATTGGGAGCCAAAAACCGTTTTATCTTATTTCAATTTTTATTCGAGGCGGTTATACTGTCTGTTATTGGAGGGATAATTGGTTTGTTTTTAGTTTGGATTATTGCAGTGGTGTTGACAAATGTTTTAGATTTCGAATTTGTTTTAGGAATGGGAAATATTCTTTTAGGTACGCTACTAGCAGGATTGATTGGTTTAATTTCAGGAATTCTGCCTGCAATTTCGGCTTCAAAACTTGATCCTGTGGAAGCGATTAGGACAGGAATGTAATTGATGATTAGTATAATTATTAATTCATTTTTTGGAACAATAAAATTTAAAAAATTCATTTATTATATTCTTAACAAAGAAAGACTGTCTTTTTTGTAGATTTGATATTCAATTAAAACTAAAAATATGACAGCAATAAAAGCATATGCAGCATACGACACAGAAACTCCATTAAGGCCGTACACATTTGAAAGAGATGAACTTGCGAAAAATGAAGTTCAAATAGAAATACTTTATAGTGGTGTTTGTCACTCAGATATTCACACTGCAAAGGGAGATTGGGGACCGGCTATTTATCCTTTAGTGCCAGGTCATGAAATTGTAGGTAAAATTACAGCAGTAGGTAGTGAGGTTACTAAATTTAAAGTAGGAGAATTAGCAGGCGTAGGTTGTTTTGTTGATTCTTGTAGAACTTGTCCTAGTTGTAAGGCAGGTGATGAGCAACTTTGTGACGAAGGAATGACTGGAACTTACAATAGCTATGAAAGAGGTACAAAGACACCTACTTACGGAGGTTATTCTACAAGCATCACCGTTGATGAAAATTACATTTTACATATTTCAGATAAATTAGAGCTTTCAGGAGTTGCTCCTTTATTATGTGCAGGAATTACAACTTATTCTCCGTTACGTTATTTAAAAGTAGGTAAAGGACATAAAGTAGGAGTTCTTGGTTTAGGTGGTTTAGGTCATATGGCCGTTAAATTTGCAGCTTCTTTTGGTGCTGAGGTAACTATGTTGAGTCATTCTCCTTCTAAAGAAGCGGATGCTAAGAAATTAGGAGCGCATCATTTTGCATTAACTTCTGATGCTGAAGTAATGAAATCATTGGCAAATAAATTTGACGTTATCCTAAACACGGTCTCTGCTGACCATGATTATAATGCCTATTTAAATTTGTTGAATACAAATGGAACTATGATAATTGTAGGAGTTCCAAGTAAGCCAGCTGAAATACCTGCGATGACATTAATCATGAAACGTAGAAGTATAATGGGAAGTTTGATTGGTGGAATAGCCGAAACACAAGAGATGTTAGACTATTGCGCTGAACACAACATCACTTCAGATGTTGAAGTAATCAATATGGATTATATCAATGAAGCTTATGATCGAATGAATAAAAGCGATGTGAAATACCGTTTTGTAATTGATATGGCATCTTTAAAATAAAAGTTAGAACTTTTTGACTTTGATAGATATAAAAAAATCCCAAGAAGCAATTCTTGGGATTTTTTGGTTTAGGTAGTTTTAAAACTATCTAATATCATTATTTTGAATCAAATCGATATACAAGTTAATCTTGTCTTTCAATTCTTTTCTTGGCGTGATAAAGTCTAAGAAACCATGCTCTAAAAGAAATTCAGCAGTTTGAAAACCTTCAGGTAAATCTTTACCCGTAGTGTCTCTTACAACTCTAGGTCCTGCGAATCCAATTAATGCTCCTGGCTCAGAAATATTGATATCTCCTAACATTGCATAAGATGCAGTTGTTCCTCCCGTAGTTGGATCTGTACATAAAGAGATGTAAGGGATTTTTTCCTCAGCAAGCTGGGCAAGTTTTACCGATGTTTTTGCTAATTGCATCAAAGAATAAGCAGCTTCCATCATTCTCGCTCCACCTGATTTTGAAATCATTACAAATGGAACTCTGTTTTTGATAGAATAATCGATTCCTCTTGATATTTTTTCACCTACTACAGCTCCCATAGATCCACCAATAAAGGCAAAATCCATACAGCAAACTACAACTTCACGACCTTTGGATTTCCCAACTCCAGTACGCACAGCGTCTTTTAGTTTGGTTTTTTCCATAACGTCTTTAAGCCTGTCTGCGTATTTCTTTGTGTCAACAAAGTTCAACGGGTCTTTAGAAGTTAAGTTTTTATCTAATTCAACAAATTCATTATTGTCAAATAAGATTTCGAAATAAGTACTACTACCAATTCGAACATGGAAACCGTCTTCAGGACTTACAAATAAATTGCGTTCCAACTCATCGGCATCAATAATTTTCCCTGTAGGAGACTTGTACCATAGACCTTTTGGAACATCCATTTTGTCTTCGGTCGCAGTTGTGATTCCTTTTTCTTTTCTTTTAAACCAAGCCATATTTAATAGTTATGAGTTATGCGTTAAAAGTTATGAGTTGTAAAATAGAAAGAATGCTTCTACTTTATAACTCATAATTCTTAATTTTATAGTGTATTCACGTTGTTCAAGTCAGCAAATGCTTGCTCTAGTCTTGCGTTGAAAGTCATTTCACTTTCACGGATCCATTTTCTTGGATCATAGTATTTTTTGTTTGGAATATCAGAACCTTCTGGGTTACCAATTTGAGTTTTTAAATAATCGATATTTTTAACCATATAATCACGGATACCTTCAGTAAATGCAAATTGCAAGTCAGTATCGATGTTCATTTTGATTACTCCGTAGCTAATTCCTTCTCTGATTTCTTCAAGAGTAGAACCTGATCCACCGTGGAAAACAAAATCAACTGGATTGTGTCCTGTGTTGAATTTCTTTTGAACGAAATCTTGTGAGTTTTTCAAAATTACCGGAGTCAATTTCACATTACCTGGTTTGTAAACACCATGTACGTTTCCAAAAGCAGCAGCAATAGTGAATCTTGGGCTTATTTTAGATAATTCTTCATAAGCATAAGCTACTTCTTCTGGCTGTGTGTATAATTTAGAACTATCTACGTCAGAGTTGTCAACACCATCTTCTTCACCACCTGTAATTCCAAGTTCGATTTCTAATGTCATTCCCATTTTGCTCATTCTAGCTAAGTATCCTTTGCAAATTTCAATGTTCTCTTCGATTGGCTCTTCAGACAAGTCAATCATATGCGAACTGTATAATGGTTTTCCAGTTGCAGCAAAATGTTCTTCTGAAGCATCTAATAATCCGTCAATCCAAGGTAAAAGTTTTTTAGCACAGTGGTCAGTATGTAAAATTACTGTAGCTCCGTATGCTTCTGCTAAGGCATGGATGTGTTTTGCGCCTGCAATACCTCCAGCGATAGCTGCTTTTTCATTAGCATTAGAAAGTCCTTTTCCAGCGTTAAACTGCGCTCCTCCATTAGAAAACTGAATGATAACAGGTGCGTTTAATTTTGCAGCAGTCTCAAGAACTCCATTTATAGTACTAGAACCAGTAACGTTTACTGCAGGTAAAGCAAAGCCTTTTTCTTTTGCATAATTGAAAATTTCTTGTACTTGATCTCCTGTAGCTACGCCCGGTTTGATGTTATGTCCCATTTTAAATTGTTTTTGTTGGTTTTTTTTATTTTTAGTTCAAGACTGCAAAAATAAGAATTAAATAGCATTAGAACGGGTAATTTATTCCAAAATTTAAAACAGAGTTCCCGAAATTGTATTCTCTAAACCATTTTTCGCCCGTTTCATTAGCAGGATTATAGGTTTTAAATCCAAAATCAAATCGGATAACAAAGAAGTTTAAATCATATCGTAATCCGAATCCAGTTCCCAAAGCGATGTCTTTTAGGCTTTTAAAACCAGTGAAAGTTGACTTCTCATCAGTTACATTATCGTAAACATTCCAGATATTACCGGCGTCTGCAAAAAGCGCTCCCTTTAAATCTCCTAAAAGTTTAAATCTGAATTCTGCACTTAATGCAATTTTCATGTTTGCTTCATTAAAATCATCTTTTGCGCCACTGCTTCCAGGACCTAAACTATAGGGTTGCCAAGCTCTATTATCATTAGAACCTCCAGAGAAATAACTTCTTGAAAATGGAATGTAATCAGAATTTCCAAATGGGATTGCGATTCCAAAGAAAGATCGAACTGCAAATACTTTCTCTCTTGTCAAATCCCAATGTTTAATATAGTCAAACTCTGTTTTGATATATTCTGAATACTCTAGACTGAAAAGTTCAAATTTCCCGTTTTTATTTTCTGCTTGGTTTGTTGTATTCGAAATTAAAGATAATAGTGAACCTGCAGATTCGATTTTTGTTTTAAATAGATAAAAAGTGTTGTCAGTCAGATCCGTTTTTGTGGATTTTGTAAATGTATAACTGGTTGCTAGAATAAAATCATTTTCGGTCAGTCTCAATCTTCGTTCTTCTATACTTTTAACATCGGCATAATCCCTATCTGTAGAAGTCAATGGCGTATTCCCAGATAGTACATCGCTAATAAATCCCCTTGTTCCAGTTTCAATTATTAAATCTCGATCCGTGTCGTTATTAAAATAGCTGGGGTTTGTGTTGTATATTTTTCCAATTTCATTCAAGGCTTTGTAGGACGAACCGTAAACATTAAAATAGTTTTGCGGATTTAAATTTTGTACAAATTGAGCGTTGAAAAGGTCAAAACGAGCGGTGTTGTTTTTCTTTGGAGTCCAGTTGTAGGTAAAGGCTCCTGTGAAATTTTGTTTGTCTAATCCAATATTTCTTTGTCTGGCAAATCCAATAGCCATCAAGGTAGAAGGAATCATACGTTTCTTAATTATTTTTTCGGTAGAGAAAGGCATGAAAATTCTTGGGACATTCAACTTTAAGTCCACTCCATATTCTGAAACGTTAAAAAATTGATTGTTTGGATTGGCTAAATCTTTTGATGATCCAATGTTTCCACGCACGGAAACTTCCAGTGTTTCAGCACCGTTAAACACATTACGAATCGTTTCTGAAACGCTTAACGCGACTCCGATGTCTTGAATATTAGAATGGGTAACATCCAGAGAAGTTCCAAAGCTGTATTTTTTTCTTGGCGTTAAATATATTTTTGCAATTAACGAACTGTATGTAGTATCTCTTGTGTCAATTTCATATTGAACACTTGGATAATTGAATATTTTAAGATTATTCAAATATCGGGTGGTCAGAATAGTTTTGTTATCAGCAAAAAGTCCGCCTTTAGTAATGAAAATGGCATCTGTAATAGCATGTGGCTTGTATTTTAATTTGTCATGGCTGTATAAATTAAAGTTTTTATATGTTACACTATCCGTAATGGGTTGATTGCTTTTATTGGACGAATAGTCTGTGTAGATGTTTACATCGCTTATTTTATACATTTTAAAAGGCTCCGTTCTTGATGAGTCTTTATCCTGAAAAGAATAATCTTTGATGATTAAATTTACACCAGCCTTATCTCCTTTTTGAATTGTATCAATATCAAAATTCACATAGGTAGGCTGAAAATAATAGACGCCATTATTCCTGAAATGATTAGTTACCCGATTTTTTTCATCATTAAAATCAATTGTTTTATATTGATTTCCAGTTTTAATGACGGCGTTAGATTTTATCGTTTCATAAATAGAATCTAATGCGGGGGTAGTGATTGAGGTTTGTATCGTGTCTAGAAAGTAAGGTTTTCCAGTGGTGATTTCATATTTTATTTTGCCTTTCTTATTACCTAAGGTATCTACTTTGTAATCTGCATCTACATCAAAAAAACCATTATTGAAGTAATAATACTTTAGACGTAAAATTGATTTTTCGGTTTTTGCAGTGTCTATTATTACCGGAGCTTCTCCCGTTCTTTTAAGGAAATCATGAATGCCCTGATACCAAAAAGATTTTCCAAGTCTATCTACTTGTTTCGCCGAAAGCCATTTTGATTTTCTTTCGTATTTTCCGGGATTGTTAGTGAATTTCGCTTGATACGTTGAATCTGGGTTTAGATTTGCTAAATTGTACAAATGCAAACGCAAAGGAAAGCCCAATAATAAAGTACTATTTGGTTTTTGATACAATTGATTAAATACGGTTTCGGACTTTGTGGCTTTACCGTTTACCGTAATTTGATTCTTAGTAAGGAGCTGTTTTCCCTCAGGAACTCTTTTTACTGCGTTACAGGCGCAAATAAATATTGCTATTAGAATAAATGCTGCTATTTTTGTAGAAATCTTCTTCAACTGGTATAATATATTTAATTCAAAAGTACATTAATTTATGGTTAGTAAAAACCAAATCAAACTGATAACGAGTTTACAGCAAAAAAAATATAGAATCATCAATAAATTATTTTTTGCCGAAGGGGTAAAGGTAATACAGGAATTGCTAGATTCAAACTTTGAATTGGAGCATTTGTATTCTACGAAACAAGATTTTGAGGAAGTTCTGGCATCTAAAAAAACATTGATCAACGAGGCTGATTTAAAGAAAATTACTGCTTTGGCAACGGCTAATAGCTGTTTGGCAGTTTTTAAAATTCCTATTGAGAAACAGATTAAGGAGTCTGGGCTAATTATTGCTTTAGATTCGATACGAGATCCAGGTAATTTAGGAACAATTTTAAGGCTTACTGACTGGTTTGGTGTTAAAGAGATTGTTTGTTCTAAAGAAACGGTAGATTTATACAATCCAAAAGTGGTTCAGGCGACGATGGGTTCCATCGCTAGAGTTAATGTGAGTTATGTGGATTTGAATGCATTTATTTCGAATACTAATTTGGCTGTTTTTGGCACCTTTATGGACGGCGAAAATATTTATAAAACATCATTACCGCAAGAAGGTATTGTTGTAATGGGCAATGAAGCGAATGGAATTTCTAAGGAGCTTGAAAATTTGATAAAAAACAGACTGTCAATTCCTCGCTTTGGAGAAATCCAAAAAACAGAAAGTTTAAATGTAGCAACTGCAACTGCGATTATTCTTAGTGAATTTAGAAGGTAAAACTTGCTACCTAATGAAAGGTAAAGTTAATCAAGACCGCTCTGGTTTTTAGTGATTGAATGTCTCCGGTCCAAGGACTATTTACGTCATTGTCTCGAATCAATTCATCGCCAATTCCAAAAACACCTCTAATCGAAGGAGAGAATATGAAATATTCTGAAAAAATATCGATCCCAAAACCTACTTCATAATTTGTTGTCCAAGGTTTTACTCTGAATTTTTGTTCGTAATTATCATCGATTGCTTTCGAATTACTCGATAGATTTAAAGTAGCAGAAACCCCACCAACAAGATACGGACGGATGTTACCGGTTCTAAGGGACGAAAATTTCAGTAATAGAGGAAAATGAATATAAGTGCTGTTTACCTCTCTCAAAACATCAGTAGGAGTGTCGATTTCCGCAGATTCTGGGAAATAGAGATCTCTTTTGGTGTAATAAAGCCCAGGTTCAAATCTTAGATTTATATATTCCTGAAGTTTTAAATCACCTACGATTCCCACATTAAATCCAGTGGTTTTTTTAACCAAAATATCTGGACCTACCGTTTTATAGTCAAATTTGAAATCGAAGGAGTTAAATCCTAAAAAATAGCCGTAGTAAACTCTTTGCTTTTGAAAATTTTCTAAATTAATTATAGGATCTTGCCCAAACATGCTTTTTTTAAACTGTGAGTTTCCTTTAATGGACAGAAGAAGTAAAAGTAAGACAACAATTTTTTTCATGTTTGGACTGAATATGCTTCAGTATTAGTTCTTAGATGCCGAATAAATAGTAGCTACTCCAAACGTTTGCGGAAGTGCCTTTACATCTATAAACCCAATTTTTCTCAAAATATTGTTTAAAGCTTCCCCGTAAGGAAATGCCGCCGCCGATTCTGATAAATATTCATAAGCCACATCGTCTTTGGAGAATAATTTACCAATGATAGGAAGTATGTTTTTGCTGTAAAAATTATATCCTTGTTTATAAGGAGTTTTGTCAGGAACAGAGGTTTCTAATATTACAAAAACGCCGTTTGGTTTTAAAACTCGTAATATTTCTTTCAATCCTTTTTCAAGTGTCTCGAAATTTCGAACACCAAAGGCAACTGTTATAGCGTCAAAATAATTATCTTCAAAAGGCATGTTTTCAGAATCTCCTAAAACCATTTCTATAGTATTAGATAGTTTTTTGTCAGCGATTTTTTTTACGCCTACTTCAAGCATTCCTGCTGATATGTCTAAGCCAATAATTTTTGTAGCCTTAGTCTGTGCCATCAAAATAGCTAAGTCTCCGGTTCCTGTTGCGATATCTAATATGGTTTCAGGATTTGATTTTGCAACAATATCTAATACTTTTTTGCGCCACTTTATATCTATTCCAAAAGAAATGACACGATTTAAGTTGTCGTAATTTCCAGAAATGGTATCAAACATTTTTGCAACCTGTTCTTTTTTACCTAAGGTAGAATTTTTATATGGAGTTATGTTTTTTGACATTTTTTGTTTAAGTTTTTACAAATATAATACAATCTATTTTGAACTGTATTCTAGATGTCAAAATAGTAATAAAAAAATAATTAGAAGAGTTTTGGCCTGATTTCTATAGAAATGACTTTAATAATACAGTTTTTTATATTAATTGAAATATCACTAAAAGTGGGTATTGTGTGATATCTTTTTTATGCCCATTTTTACAGTATAAAATTATAATAATTTTTCAATGATTAAAAGGGAATTTATGGTCCAAATCAAGTGGTTGCTTCTTGCGCTAATCATATCACTTGTTCTTGTAAGCGGTTTTGACGGTGCCGTCATTAAAAGCGGTAGTGAAGTAATTGCGCAGCACACGTTCTTAGGGCTGAATTTGTTTTTGGAAATTTTAGTTTTTTTTGTCTTTAGTACCTTTGTGGTATTTGGTGTTAAAGGCTTTTTTGAGATGTATTCTCAAAAAACATCAAATGTTATAATCTTCGTTTCTGGAGTGTTTTTAACATTGGTTATTTTTGTATTATGTTATCAAATACTGTTTCAAGAGTAGATCATTTTCTCAATCATTACAAGAAAAACACTCCTTTTAATTGGAGTGTTTTTTATTTTCGAACATAAGTTTGATAACTATAATCAAATAGGTGTTTGTCGTCTTTTGGTTGGAATTCAGAATTTACTAATTCCCAGTCTCTCGGATCAATTTCTGGAAAAAAAGCATCTGCTTCAAAGGTGTAATGAACTCGAGTAAGTTCGATCTTGTCTGAAAAAGGAAGCCCTAAATTATAAATTTCTCCTCCTCCAATGATGAATATCGCTTCGTTTGAAGGGCATTTTTCTAACGCTTTCTCCATACTGTTGACTACAATACAACCTTCGGGATTATAATTTTCTTGGCGCGTTATTACAATATGTGTTCTGTTAGGTAGTGGTTTTGGAAAACTTTCAAATGTTTTTCTCCCCATAATGATATGATGTCCTGAAGTTTGACTTTTAAATCTCTTAAAATCATTGGGTAAATGCCAAACTAATTCATTGTTTTTTCCAAGTGCATTATTTTCGGATGCCGCCGCAATCATTATAATCATGTGGTAGTGCTTAATTTGAAGATTCTTCTTCGATATTTGATTGTAATTCAGCTATTTTTTTAGCTTGTAAGGCTGCCAGCCTGTCAATTTGATCTCTCTCCCAATTTTTATTCATAAATCGATCCGTTATGAACACCTTAATGAAATGTAAAAGAAAAATAAAAAGCCAAGCCGTAATTGCATACATGTACCAATTAGAATCTATTCCAAAATTAAATAGCTTGGTTGCTACAAACAAAAATAAACTAACTAAAAATAGTAGGACAAAATGAAAATACAACCCTTTTTTTTGTTTTAATCTTTTTCGGGCATATTCATATAGTTCATGTTGCTCTCTTTCCATAAGTTGAATTTTTGATGATAAAGATAAAATTTAATTTGGAAAGTTCGTATTTAGCCTGTGTTATATTTATTAAGAAAACGATTTCTTTTTTATTTAATAAAAGTAAAGCATAGTTTAATTAATGAAATAGCTTTTTTTTAACATAGTTTGTTGCATTTTATTAAAACTTTATAGTTTTGTTGCAGTCTTTGTATTATTCACTTTCTTTGTCTTATAATATTAAAAATGAAAGTGTTATGGCTATTAAAAAACAATTTATAAAGACAAAACCGGTTTGTAAAGTTACTTTTTCAGTAGCTGTAAAAGAAGCCGATGAAGTTGCAGTTGTAGGAGATTTTAACAATTGGAATCCTAAAGAAGGTGCTTTGAATAAATTGAAAAACGGAACTTTCAAAGGCGTTTTTGATCTAGACAAAGATACCTCTTATGAATTTAAATATTTAATTGACGGTGCTTTTGTAAATGAAACTGAAGCTGATTCTTTTAAGTGGAATGAATTTGCTGGCGCCGAAAATAGTGTTTTAGAGATTTAAATCTCTAAAACATTTTTCAATTTTTATACAGCCACATTTCCTTTTATAAGAGCATGCGGTTCGTATCCTTGTAGCTTAAAATCATCAAATTCAAATTTGAATATGTCTTTGATATCTGGATTCAATATCATTTTGGGTAATGATTTTGGCTCTCTGGATAATTGAAGTTGCAGCTGTTCAATATGATTGTTGTAAATGTGAGCATCTCCAAAAGTATGAATAAATTCACCTACTTCTAGATCACAAACCTGAGCAATCATCATAGTAAGCAAGGCATAAGATGCAATATTAAAAGGTACTCCTAAAAATATATCAGCACTGCGTTGGTATAATTGACAAGATAGTTTTCCATCGGCTACATAGAACTGAAAGAATGCGTGGCATGGCGGTAATGCTGCTTTATTGTTGGCTACATTTTCTTCAAATGATTTTGTAGTGTCTGGAAGTACAGATGGATTCCAAGCAGAAACAAGCATTCTACGGCTGTTAGGATTTGTTTTTAACTCTGTAATTAAATCTGATATTTGGTCGATTTCTTCACTGTTCCAGTTGCGCCATTGATGACCATAAACAGGTCCTAGATCGCCATTGGCATCAGCCCAAGCATCCCAGATTTTCACTCCGTTTTCTTGAAGATATTTAATATTTGTGTCTCCTTTTAAGAACCAAAGCAATTCATAAACAATCGATTTGAAGTGTAATTTCTTAGTAGTTACCATTGGGAAACCTTCGCTTAAGTCAAAACGCATTTGATGTCCGAAAACACTTTTTGTTCCTGTTCCCGTGCGATCTCCTTTTTGACAACCGTTGTCCATAACGTGCTGCACTAAGTCTAAATATTGCTTCATTGATATGTTTATTTGGAAAATTGATAATTGGGTGTTGAATTCACAAACAACCTAAATTAGGGTTGAAAACTAAGATTCTCTTTTAGAAATTTCGTCTCTTATTTTTGCTGCTTTCTCATAATCCTCGTGTTGAACGGCCTGATCAAGTAATTCACTTAATTCTTGAAGACTGTATTTAATATAAACTCGGCCAGATTGATTGCTTTCTTTTTCATTGCCAAAAGTTTCAGGGTTTGAAAGAATGTCATCTATTTCTTGTGAGTCTTTATCTGTTTCTTGTGAGTTTGCTTTTAGATAAATACCAGCCTTGTCTAAGATGTTTTTATAAGTAAAGATAGGTGCGTTAAATCGCAATGCCAGTGCTATCGCATCAGAAGTGCGGGCGTCTATTATTTCTTCAATTTTATCTCTTTCGCAAATAATGCTAGAATAAAATACTCCGTCCACAAGTTTATGAATGATTACTTGTTTAACAGTAATGTCAAATCGCTCTGCGAAATTTTTAAATAAATCGTGGGTTAAGGGACGAGGGGGCTTAATTTCTTTTTCTAAGGCTATTGCAATAGATTGTGCTTCAAAAGCGCCTATGACAATTGGTAGTTTTCTTTCGCCATCAACTTCGTTCAAAATTAGAGCGTATGCTCCATTTTGTGTTTGGCTGTATGAAATTCCTTTTATCGATAATTTAACTAAGCTCATATTTACTGAAATGAAAAGTACAAAGTACCTAATTTAAAGATTTAATATTTGGTTTGAAATTTTGGTGCAATTTTAATAAAAAAATGACAGACAAAAAAACTGCCTGAAAACAAAGGTACGATTAACTTGTTTTCAGGCAGCTATAATTACTAGAGAATTTTAAATTAAGACTGTTGCGCCTTAAATGCTTTAAATTTCTCAATTAGTTTAGGTACAATTTCAAAAGCGTCACCTACAATCCCGTAATCAGCTACTTTGAAAAAAGGTGCTTCTGGATCATTGTTGATTACCACTTTTACTTTAGAAGAACTAATTCCAGCAATATGTTGGATTGCTCCAGAAATTCCAATTGCAATATATAAGTTAGTTGCTACTGGTTTTCCTGTTTGACCCACGTGTTCTCCGTGAGGTCTCCATCCTAAATCAGAAACTGGTTTAGAACAAGCTGTTGCTGCACCAAGTACAGTTGCTAACTCTTCAATCATTCCCCAGTTTTCTGGTCCTTTTAAGCCACGACCTGCTGAAACTACGATGTCAGCATCAGCGATTGATACTTTTCCAGATACTTTTTCTACTGATTCTACTTTTACGCCAAAGTCATTTTCTCCAATAGTTGGATTAAAATCTTCTTCTGTTAAAGTAGATGGGTTTTCAGAAATACCATAAGAGTTCTTAGCAAGGCCAAGAACTTTTACGTCAGTACTGATTTCAGTAATATTGAACGCTTTATTTGAAAATGCATTTCTTTTTACTTGAAAAGGAGAAGTGCTAACTGGCAATCCTACAACATTTGATGCGAAACCAGCTTCTAAGGCTACAGCAACAAGTGATGAAAGGTAAATACTGTCAGTTGTTGATGAAAGTAAAACTACTTTAGCGCTTTCTTTTTGTGCTGCTTGTTTGATAACGTCAGCATACGCTTTAGCAGTAAAGCCTGCTAATTTAGTGTTGGTTACATTTAATACTTTGTCTACTCCGTATTTAGATAATTCGGAAACATCACCAGCGTTTACTGTTACTGCTGTTACAGTTGTTCCGAGAGATTCGGCTACTTTTTTTGCATAAGAAGCTAATTCAAAGGCTACTTTTTTAAATTTTCCTTCTGTAGATTCTGCATATATTAATATTGACATGTTTTTTTATTTTAAATGTTGAATTATAAATTTTAAATGTATTTGAGAACGTTAATTCACAATTTTAAATTCATAATTTAAAATTATATTACTTTCGCTTCGTTGTGTAATAAGTCGATTAATTCATCTAAGTTATCTGGGGAAATTAATTTCACCGCTGATCTAGGTGCTGGTTTTTCAAACTTTACTGCTTTAGTATTAACTGGAGCGCCTACTGGTTCTACAATAGTTAATGCTTTGGATCTAGCAGTCATGATTCCTCTCATGTTTGGAATACGCAAATCTTTTTCTTCTACTAATCCTTTTTGACCACCAATAATTAATGGAAGTGAAGTAGATGCTGTTTCTTTTCCACCATCAATCTCGCGAACTGTTTTTACAGCAGTTCCGTCAACGGTAATTCCTGTACAAGAATTAATGAAATTGTAACCTAAGATACCTGCAATCATTCCAGGAACCATTCCGCCATTATAATCTAAAGACTCTTTTCCTGCGATAACAAGATCGTAATCACCATTTTTAATAACTTCGGCAAGTTGTTTAGCTACGAAAAAACCATCAGTAGGTGTTGCGTTGACACGAATCGCTTCGTTTGCTCCTATAGCTAGTGCTTTTCTTAAAGTAGGTTCGGTTTCAGGTCCTCCAACATTCACAACAGTTACTGCTGCTCCTTGTTGTTCTTGAAACCATATGGCGCGGGTTAGGCCAAATTCATCATTTGGATTTATTACATATTGTACTCCATTGGTATCAAATTCTGAATCGCCATTGGTAAAATTAATTTTTGAAGTAGTATCAGGAACGTGACTGATGCAAACTAATATTTTCATAGGATTGGTTTTTATTTTCTAATAGTCTTCTACAAAATTAGAATAATAATTCGAATAATATACTATGCGTGCATATAAATTTTAGTTAACTATTTCGTTTTCGTAGACCATGTAGTAGGTGAGTCTTTATTGTCATCTAGTTTTTTAACATTAGACTAGAAGAAGTTATAGTGTCCGTAGACTATTCGAGCTTGAATAAGCATCTAATTAATTTAAAGAAATTTATGCATTAAAGTGATTTAAAATATTTATTTTTGCTTTCGAAAATTATACAGATACAATATCAGATATGAGAACGATACAATTTAGAGAGGCTATTTGCGAAGCGATGAGCGAAGAAATGCGTAATGATGAGTCCATTTACTTAATGGGTGAAGAGGTTGCTGAATATAATGGTGCATATAAAGCGTCTAAAGGAATGCTTGCCGAGTTTGGAGCAAAAAGAGTAATTGATACTCCTATTGCAGAGCTTGGTTTTACTGGAATTGCAGTAGGTTCAGCGATGAATGGTTGCAGACCGATTGTGGAATACATGACTTTCAACTTTTGTTTAGTTGGAATTGATCAAATAATAAATAATGCTGCCAAAATGCGTCAAATGACAGGTGGTCAATTTAATGTGCCTATTGTTTTTCGTGGTCCAACAGCTTCGGCAGGACAATTAGGAGCAACGCATTCACAAGCTTTAGAAAACTGGTTTGCTAACACTCCAGGTCTAAAAGTAATTGTTCCATCTACTGTTTATGATGCAAAAGGACTTTTAAAATCAGCTATTCGTGACAACGATCCTGTAATTTTCATGGAGTCAGAACAAATGTATGGTGATAAAGGTGAAGTTCCTGATGGAGAATACACAATTCCAATTGGTGTTGCTGACATTAAACGTGAAGGAACAGATGTAACTATCGTTTCTTTTGGAAAAATAATAAAAGAAGCCCATATTGCTGCTGACGAATTAGCTAAAGAGGGTATTTCTTGTGAGATCATCGACTTAAGAACTGTACGTCCTATGGATTATGATACTATCTTAACTTCTGTTAAAAAAACAAATAGATTAGTAGTTCTTGAAGAGGCTTGGCCTTTTGCAAGTGTTGCTTCTGAGATCACTTATATTGTACAAGAGCGTGCTTTTGACTTTCTTGATGCACCTATTCAAAGAATTACAACAGCAGATACACCAGCACCTTACTCTCCAGTCTTGTTGAAAGAATGGTTGCCTAATGCTGATGATGTGATTAAAGCTGTAAAAAAAGTAATGTATAAATAATACACTAAACATTTTATAAAAGCTTCATCATTCAATCGATTGGTGGAGCTTTTTGTTTTAAATAGAATTATGAAAAAGAGCTTTTTATTTATTGTTTTCTTGTTAACTGTCACGAGTGCTATTTTTGCGCAAACAAAAGTGAGTGGTGTCGTTGTGGATAAATCTGGACTTCCAGTTCCTTTTGCAAATGTTGCTTTCAAAGATTCTAAAGAGGGGGCTGTTGCCAATGAAGATGGGCGTTTTTACATTGAATCTACTAAAACATATTCGACTTTAGTAATTACTTCCGTTGGTTTTTCAGATCGAGAAATTGCCTTAGAAAAAGCGGTTAGTTATAACTTTAATGTGTTGTTGAAAGAAGCCGAAAGCTTGAATGAAGTGGTGATTTTTACAGGTAAAACATCAAAAAAGGACAACCCAGCGCTAGATATTCTTAGGAAAATATGGGAAAGAAAACGTAAAAATGGTTTGTACCTTTTTGACCAATACCAAATGGAAAGATACGAGAAGATCGAGTTTGATATGAACACAATCGATAGTGCTTTTATGAAAAACAGACTATTTAGAGGAATGGAATTTATCTTTGATCATGTTGATACTTCAAATGTGACAGGAAAAACGTATTTACCTATTTTCATAAACGAAACCCTGTCAGATGTTTATGGAGACAATAAACTCAAGAAAGTAAAAGAAAAAGAAAAAGCCAATAAAAGCTCTGGTTTTAAAGGAAATCAGCAATTGTTGTCTTTTGTAAAAGATTTATATTCTGATTATAATGTTTATGATAATCACCTTACTTTTTTTGATAAGAGTTTTACGAGTCCACTTTCTACAACGGGAGTTGATACTTATAATTATGTATTGAAAGACAGTGCTTACATTAATAAAAAATGGTGTTATAATATCGTTTTCTATCCAAGACGTAAGAATGAATTGACCTTTAAAGGTGATTTCTGGGTCAATGACACCACATTTGCCATAAAGAAAATTAATATGGCGGTTACAAAAAGTGCCAATATTAACTGGGTAAAGGACATTTATTTAGAACAGGAATTTGATGTTGTTAATGATTCTGTTTTTCTTTTAACACGTGATTATTTAATGTCAGATTTTGCATTAAATAAAAAAGAAAACTCCAAAGGACTTTATGGAAAACGTACTTCTTTCTACGGGAATCATGAATTTAATAAAGAAAAACCAGCTTCTTTTTATAAGGATGAAGTTGCTTATGCAAATGACTCGATATACAATAAGTCAGATCAATATTGGCATGATAACCGCTATGAGAATCTGAGCAAAGATGAGCTGGGAGTGTATCGAATGCTGGACACGCTGCAAACGGTTAACAAATTCAAACAGATTACAAGCTTAGTTACTGTTCTTGCCAGCGGGTATCTCAATTATGGAAATTTTGATTATGGACCTATTTTTTCCACTTTTGGTTACAATGAAGTAGAGGGAGTTCGCTTGAGAGCGGGAGGTAGAACTTATTTTGGTACTAGCGATACTTGGAGATTACAAGGATATACTGCTTACGGATTTAAAGACGATAAATTCAAATACGGACTTTCAGGAAAATGGATGGTCGAAAAGAAAAATAGAATTATTCTTTCGGCTGGTAATAGACGTGACGTAGAACAAATTGGCGCGAGTTTAACGACTACAAATGATGTTTTGGGTCGAAGTTTTGCCTCGTCTTCTTTATTTTCATCAGGGAGTAACGGGAAGTTGACAAACATCAATTTAAGTAATGTTGCTGTCGAAATCGAACCCATTAAAAACCTGACATTTCAAACGGCTTTCTCTTATCGAACATTAGAATCTGCTTCGCCTACATTTAGTTTGGATTACTACACAGATGCAGGGCAAACAGCTACAAAAAGTGATGTGAAACAATCAGAAGTTAGTTTTCAGATTGAATACACGCCAAAGCGAAAAACGATTGGCTATGCTGTCGAGAGAGACAATGTAGATAGTCCTTATAGCCGATTTTTTGTAAACTATAGTCATGGATTTAAAGGATTACTTGATAGTGATTTTAAATATGAAAAATTGCAATTGTATTATAAACAACCCATCATCATTGGGCCATTAGGAAGATCAAATGTGACGGTGGAGATGGGTAAAACTTTTGGTACAATTCCTCTAGGTTTGATCAGCGTGATTCCGGGAAATCAAACTTATTTTACTATCGAAAACACCTTTAGTAACCTTAATTTCTACGAGTTTGTGGCCGATGAATATGCTACGGCGCAGTGGGACCACAATTTTGGAGGTCGAATTTTCTCCAGAGTTCCATTTATGCGAAAACTGAATTGGAGAGAAATAATAGGAGTAAAAGGAGTGTACGGAACTATTTCTGATGCTAATAGAGCAATTAACGCTTCGGGTCTGCAATACAATGCTCCTGAAAACGTATATTGGGAATATAGTGCCGGAATTGGGAATATTTTCAAAGTATTCCGTATCGATTTCACTTGGCGAGGAAATTATTTAAACACGCCAGATGCACAGCGATTTTCTGTAAAAGGGTCTTTCGGTTTTTATTTTTAGCTTAGACTGCACTTGTTTCAGTATCTGTAGCTAACTGTAGTTAAATCCAGCTCTTGGTTATAGCTTATTCCTAGAAGAAGTTTCTGACTCCCTTTTTGCTAGAATATATTGAAGTAGTCACTATTAAATAAGAATTATTAGATATTTATTGCAAACAAACTACGATGCCACATCCTAAAAATTGAGTATTTGTTATTCTGGAGCCGCTTTTTTATTTAGATATTATTAGCTAAGAAGGAGTAGAAGATGAATTTTCTATTAATAAAACGTAATGGTTTTGACTTCTTGTGTTTTAAGCGAATTAATGCTTGTAAACAATGTGTTTTTAACCTACTTTTGCAGTCGCATAAAAATTTAAGACATTAAGATAAAATGACTGCAGATAAAATAAACACTTTCGATGTTTTAATCGAAATCCCTAGAGGAAGTAGAAATAAATATGAATACGATTTCGAAATAAAAAGAATGCGTTTCGATAGAATGTTGTTTTCATCAATGATGTATCCAGCTGATTATGGATTTATTCCTGAAACTCTTGCATTAGATGGAGATCCATTAGATGTATTGGTTTTAGTAAATGAACCAACTTTTCCTGGATGTGTTATGGAAGTAAAGCCTATTGGGGTTTTTCACATGGCAGATGATAAAGGACCAGATGAAAAAGTAATCTGTGTACCAGTTTCTGATCCAATTTGGAATTCATTAAATGATTTATCAGATATGAATCCGCATTTACTAAAAGAAATAGAACATTTCTTCCAAGTTTATAAAGATCTTGAAAACAAAACAGTAGATGTAGGTGGTTGGGGAGATGTAAATGAAGCATACGAGATCATTAGAAAATGTACCGAGCGTTTTGATCAAATTGAGAATAAACCAGAAGGATTGTTTAGTATTAAGTAATAAACAAACCTGTATTTTATAAAAAAAGCAACATTCTGTGAAGAGTGTTGCTTTTTTGTTTAAATTCGTTTTTGTACTATATTGATTATTAACCAAAACCAAAAAAACCAAATTTATGAATGCAATTATGATTTATTTGCCAATAGTCATGGCAATTGTTGGACTTTTGTTCATGTGGATTAAGAGATCGTGGGTATTAAAACAAGACGCCGGAGATGGTAAGATGAAAGAAATTTCAGATTATATATATGAAGGTGCATTGGCTTTCTTAAAAGCCGAATATAGATTATTAACCTTCTTCGTTATTGGAGCGAGTATAGTTTTAGCAGGGCTGTCTTATTTTGTTCCTACAACACATATTTTAATAGTAGTTGCCTTTATTTTTGGTGCCTTTTTCTCTGCTTTGGCTGGGAATATGGGAATGAAAATAGCAACCAAAACAAATGTTAGAACTACACAAGCAGCAAGAACAAGTTTACCACAAGCACTTAAAGTTTCTTTTGGCGGTGGTACCGTAATGGGACTTGGTGTCGCAGGCTTAGCTGTTCTAGGATTGACTTCCTTCTTTATCTTTTTCTTCCATTTCTTTATGAATGGAACATGGAGTAATACGGAGGATATGACAATCGTTTTAGAGACATTAGCTGGTTTCTCACTTGGAGCTGAATCAATTGCCTTGTTTGCTCGTGTGGGAGGTGGTATTTATACAAAAGCAGCCGATGTTGGTGCTGATTTAGTAGGAAAAGTAGAAGCAGGAATTCCAGAGGATGACCCAAGAAATCCTGCTACAATCGCTGATAACGTGGGTGACAACGTTGGAGATGTTGCCGGGATGGGAGCTGATTTATTTGGTTCTTACGTAGCGACGGTTCTAGCCGCTATGGTTCTTGGAAATTATGTTATTAAGGACATGGGAGGAAGTATTCAAGATGCTTTTGGAGGTATCGGACCTATTTTATTGCCAATGGCAATTGCAGGTTTCGGAATATTGTTTTCGATTATCGGAACTATGTTAGTTAAAATTACAGATCAAAATGCAAAAGAAGCACAAGTACAAAAAGCCTTAAACATAGGGAATTGGGTTTCCATAGGTTTGACAGCAATAGCTTGTTATTTCTTAGTCCAATATATGTTGCCTGCCAATATGAAAATGGAATTCTTTGGCGAAGGCGTACAAGACATATCTTCTATGAGAGTTTTCTATGCTACGATAGTTGGATTGATAGTTGGAGCAGTTATATCATCTGTTACGGAATACTATACAGGATTAGGGACGAAACCAGTTATGGCTATTGTTCAAAAATCAAGCACTGGAGCAGGAACTAACGTAATTGCCGGTTTAGCAACAGGAATGATTTCTACATTTCCAACAATTTTATTATTCGCTGCCGCAATCTGGACTTCGTATGCACTTGCAGGATTTTACGGAGTAGCATTGGCTGCTTCGGCTATGATGGCAACTACAGCGATGCAGTTAGCGATCGACGCTTTCGGACCTATATCTGACAACGCAGGAGGAATTGCCGAGATGAGTGAATTGCCAAAAGAAGTACGTATGCGTACTGATATTTTGGATTCTGTAGGGAATACAACGGCAGCAACAGGAAAAGGATTTGCAATTGCTTCGGCAGCATTGACTTCGTTAGCATTATTTGCTGCTTATGTAACATTTACTGGAATCGATGGAATCAATATTTTTAAAGCGCCTGTTTTAGCCATGTTATTTGTGGGTGGAATGATACCGGTTGTTTTTTCTGCATTAGCGATGAACTCTGTTGGTAAAGCCGCGATGGATATGGTGTACGAAGTTCGACGTCAGTTCAAGGAAATTCCGGGAATCATGGAAGGAACTGGCAAACCGGAATATGCAAAATGTGTAGATATTTCTACTAAAGCTGCTTTGCGCGAAATGATGTTACCTGGAGTTTTGACAATAGGTTTTCCTATCGCGATTGTAATTCTTGGGAAAATAGTTTATGGAGATAATAATCAATTAATCGCAGAAATGCTTGGAGGCTATATGGCTGGAGTCACTGTTTCGGGTGTGCTTTGGGCTGTTTTTCAAAATAATGCTGGAGGTGCTTGGGATAATGCTAAGAAATCATTTGAAGCTGGTGTTTTGATTAACGGTGAGATGACTTATAAAGGGTCTGACGCACACAAAGCTGCCGTAACTGGAGATACAGTTGGAGATCCGTTTAAGGATACTTCTGGGCCTTCTATGAACATCTTGATTAAATTGACTTGTTTAATAGGATTAGTAATGGCGCCAATTTTAGGGGAAGGAAGTCACACCATTTCTGAAAATCCAGTAGCAACTGAAATAATTTCGAAAGAAGTTTCTATAGAAAAATCAAATATTGATGGTAAAGTGACAGCAACTGTTACTACAATAACAAACGGTAAGGAAGATACTCAAATCTTCGAAGGGACTGATGCTGAAGTTCAAGCAAAAATTGACGCTTTAAAATAATATTTATTCGTTTTATTATAAATGTAAAATGCCTCATGAAAGTGAGGCGTTTTTTATAGGTACATAAAATAAAATTGCAGAGTACGATAGTTCACTTTATATTATTGGTGTTTTTTCAATCGTCAATAGGTAGCAATAGCAACTACGATTAATGTAGCAAATAGTACCATGCCGGAGCCAACAACTATTCCTATATTTCCAATGGTACTGGCAGTTTTGTTTTTTAAGTGAACGTTTTTTACATCGTTTTCAATAATATTGACTTTTTCAGTGCCGCCTTTAACTTTTAAATGACCGTAATATTTACCATCTAATTTTTCTATTTTTATGAGTTTTAGTTCCGCGCCATCTACTTTGGTGATTAATACTTTTCTGTCAGAAGCTACTGCATCATCTAATGAAACAGTTTGGTTTTGGTATACAACACAACTTTGAAATAGCAGTCCTAAAGTTAATAGGGCGCAAATAATTTTACACTTAATTTTTTTTAATTTCATTTCTTTAGAATTAAACCAATGTTGGTGAAAAGAGATTTTGTTACAATATGAGCTTGGTACATAAAGATATATAAAATAAAAATGCCTCGAACAGCGAGACATTTTTTTATGATTAGTTTTTTTTTATTAAGAAGGTAAGATTATGTTTAAAATAATCCATTTAACTCAGCGTTGATCTTGTTTAAAATAGTCCCCAAATCTTCAGGATTGTCTACAAAGTTAATATTGTCTACATCAATAATTAGCAATTTTCCGCGATCGTAGGTGTGAATCCAAGCCTCGTAGCGTTCGTTTAATCGGCTTAAGTAATCAATAGAAATCGAACTTTCATACTCGCGACCTCTTTTATGTATTTGCCCCACTAAATTAGGGATTGAACTTCTTAAATAAATTAATAAGTCAGGCGCTTTTACAGTAGATTCCATTAATTCAAATAGCGAAGAATAATTCTGAAAATCACGATTGGTCATTAAACCCATCGAATAAAGGTTAGGTGCAAATATATGTGCGTCTTCATAAATCGTTCTGTCTTGAATGATTTTCTTGCCGCTTTCTCGAATTTGAATTACTTGACGGAAACGACTGTTTAAGAAGTAAATCTGTAAATTAAATGACCAACGTTCCATTTGGTGATAAAAATCATCCAAGTACGGATTGTCAACTACATCTTCATAATGGGGCTCCCATTTAAAATGTTTTGCTAATAAACGGGTTAGAGTCGTTTTTCCTGATCCAATATTTCCTGCTACTGCTATGTGCATTACGGTGTTGTGATTTTATAATTCATAATTCCCTTAGATGTAAAAATAGATAAAATTTGGTCTTTGTAATAGAATTTTTTAAACGTTTTTTCTGATAGTTCAATCTCATGTTTTTGCTTTTTCTCGAAGTCTTCAAGAAACAACTTGTTATTTTTGGAATAAATAAATTGATGTTCATTTATAATTTCGATGGCATCAAAATCAGGGATCTTGCCTTTCGTTTTTATCCTTCCAAAAATATCGCACGTATACCAATTGTTTTTGTTGTCTATCCAATAAAAGGAGTTAAAATCAGTTTGATAGTATTTGATATTTTCTGCAAAAGCGGTGCTTATCGTTTTATATTCGTTTTTTAAATAATTAAATAGACCCAGTTGTTGATTTAAACTATTATAAATCCAAAGCTGATTGTGCGCTGCAATTCCAGTTGCTGACGCCAGTATCGAATTTTTGTTTTCTGAAAAATTTAATTGTTGGATTTCGTTTAAGTGGTTGTCAAGTAATACAACCGCGTTAAAATTTTCATAGAACAGAGTAATTTTTAGCGGGTTTTGAATGTCGATTTTGGTTATTTCTCCAAAAGAAGTGTTTTTATATTCAAAGGACTGCGCATCTTTGAACTTGAATAAAGTATTATTCCTTATATAATAGTAGAAATCAAATTGATCTTGCCCCAGGTAATTATCGGCTTTTATGTCAAGAGAATCTAATTTTTTGACGAAAATTTGTTGGTTTTGTCCAAAGACAAATGAAAGTGAGAGAAGAGAAAAGAATAAAAACAGCTTTTTCATAATGGAAGCAAAGTACAAAAAAAACGGTAGAATTGTAGTTGATACTAAGTACTTCGTACTACGTTGTTGAGGTTGCTTTTAAATAGAAAACCAGCTCAATTGAGCTGGTTTTGATATATTCAGTTGAATCTAATTACAATCCAAAAGCGGTTTTCACTTGGTCAACAAAATCTAGTTTTTCCCAGGTAAATAAGTCAACTGTAACTGTTTTTTCATGTCCGCCTGGAGCAGAGAATGTTTTAGTAACAGTTTCTGGCGTACGTCCCATGTGTCCGTAAGCAGCAGTTTCGCTATAGATAGGATTTCTTAGTTTTAAACGTTGTTCAATAAAATAAGGACGCATATCGAAGATAGCTTCTACTTTTTTAGCAATTTCTCCGTTTGTCAAGTTTACTTTAGATGTTCCATAAGTATCAATAAAGATTCCCATTGGTTTCGCTACACCAATAGCGTAAGAAACTTGAACAAGAATTTCATCAGCAATACCTGCAGCGACTAAGTTTTTAGCAATATGACGTGTAGCATAAGCAGCACTTCTATCTACTTTACTTGGGTCTTTTCCAGAGAAAGCACCACCACCGTGAGCTCCTTTTCCACCGTAAGTGTCTACAATGATCTTTCTACCTGTAAGTCCAGTATCTCCGTGAGGTCCTCCAATTACAAATTTACCCGTTGGGTTAATGTGGTATTGAATAGCATCATTAAATAAATGAGCGTGAGCAGGATTCTTTGCAATGATTCTTGGAATCAAAATCGAAACTAGATCACTCTTGATTTTGGCAAGCATGATTGATTCTTCATCAAAATCATCATGTTGAGTCGAAATTACAATAGCATCAATACGCGTAGGTTTGTTGTCATCGCTGTATTCTAATGTTACCTGTGATTTAGCATCAGGACGTAAATAAGTGATTTCCTTATTTTCACGTCTAAGAATAGCTAATTCCTGCAGTAATTTATGAGATAAATCTAGTGCCAAAGGCATAAAATTTTCAGTTTCATTTGTAGCGTAACCAAACATCATTCCTTGGTCACCAGCTCCTTGATCTTCAGGATTTGCTCTGTCAACACCTTGGTTTATATCTGCAGATTGTTCGTGAATCGCAGAAAGAATACCGCAAGAGTTGGCTTCAAACATGTATTCGCTCTTAGTGTAACCAATTTTTTTGATCACATCACGAGCAATTTGTTGAACATCTAGATAGGTATTTGATTTTACTTCACCAGCTAATATTACTTGTCCAGTTGTAACTAATGTTTCACAAGCTACTTTAGAATCAGCATCGAATGCTAAGAAATTATCAATTAATGCGTCTGAAATTTGATCTGCAATTTTGTCTGGGTGTCCTTCACTTACAGATTCTGACGTAAATAAATATGCCATAATAAATAGTATTTTAATATTAAGGGAGGAAAAATAATTGCGGGAAATACTAAAGAAGAGTTTCTGCTTTAGCATTTTTTCTACTGAAAATTTTTCAGCATTCATAATGAATTCATTTCATTATGAAGAGGTTGCAATCAGTTCAAATTTTTCCTCTTGTAATTGAGTGCAAAGGTATGAAACCATTTTGAATTGCAAATTAAACTTAACTTTTTTTTTAATTAGAAGTTAGCTATTCTTTTTATTTAAAAAAGGAACTAGCTAGTATCTGTATTGTTAGTGAAATTTATTTCTTAAAACTGAAATAATATTTTGTTTATTTTCCTCTGGATTCATAAGATTACTTTAGCATTGTTGGTAAGGTTGTTTCGATACAATATTTTTTGCGGCTTTTTTCTGAATTATTATTTGATAAAAATGTTAGCTAACTGATATTATGACGGTTAATCGACTAAGTTTAATTCATTACCTGCAGTTTGTTAAATTTGTTAAAATCTTCCAAATGTTAGGCACAACAAATGGACGTTAGGATATAGAAAGACTAATTATTAACCATAAAATATTTTATCATGAGCGCAAACGAAAAGTTTTTAGTAATGGAAAATACAGGAACTGCAAAACACAATGTTGGAAATTCTAAATGGGATATGTGTTTAGACGACTATAATAATTACGTTAAAGAATATAATAAGCACTATTTAATGGCTCAAAATGGAGATTTACGTTCATTGTCCTTATATCCGTATATGAAAGAAAAATGGGAAGCGGTTAAAAAAAGGCTTCTTAAAGCGTACAATAAAAAAATGTTAAGCGAGCGACAAGTAAGAAGAGTGGTTAAAATTAATATGAAGGTTGTTAACGCTTTTTTTAAGTGATTTTAGAACTTTTGAGAATCCATTGAAAAATGAATTAGTAGGACGTTCCCATGCGAAAATAAATAGTATTCTTGTTTTTTACTGTTCGTAAGAAAAGATAAAGCTTTTTGAAAACTATTGAAAATAAAAATAACTGCAGTTAAAATTCTGATAACGGATTAAGATTAAAAGGAAAAATAAAACGAGTAAAAATTAGTGTCATGGAAACTTTAAAAACAACTGCGGTAGAGTCGAATTTTCAATTTACGACAAAAAACGAGGCGAAGGGCGAGCCAAAAAATAGAATAGTTCATCCAAGGATTCAAGCCAAAAAAACGAAAATTGTTGGTTCCAAAAGTGCTTCAAACTTATTGTTGCTTCAAATGTATTCTCAAGAGAATGATATATTGTTTATATAATTTGAAAGGTGTTTTAAAAATAAAACAAACAATTAGGATTCAAAGACGAAATTCAATTTTTATTGAAAATAAGATTGAATTTTATTAGAAATATTTGATTATTGGTATTTTAACAGAATGTTTTTTATTTGTTATTTTTTAAAATATATTAGGATATATGAATTATTGTGAGGAAATTTGTTTCAACAAAAAAAGAAATAGAATGAGTTTAAATGTTTGTAATAAGATGAAAGCCATGCAGGATAATTCCTGGGGTAGTCTATTGCTTTAATTTTAAATCTTAAATATAGCAAAAGCTTTCCTCAAAAAGGGAAGCTTTTTTTTTTTTTGAAATTGAACAAAGATATTTTTTTAAATAATAAATAATAATTCAAAAATGATCAACCTTAATTTTATGCAAATCAATAAACGTGTTGCCAAATCAATGATTTGTGCAAAAGTCATGATGTGTGTTTGTTTCAGGTGATTCCGAAAGTATAAGTTTATAATACAACTTAAAACCCTTTTGGATAGCTGTCTGAAAGGGTTTTTCATTTAATAAAAAAGAATAAAACTAAAAAACTAAAATTATGAGCACATTTAAATTTGAAACGAATGCCTTACATGCTGGACATGATGTAACAAAACACGCAGGGACAAGAGCAGTACCTATTTACCAAACATCATCTTATGTGTTTGATAATTCAGAGCATGCGGCTAATCTATTTGGATTAACCGAAGCAGGTTTTATTTACACGAGATTAAATAATCCAACAAATGATATTTTAGAACAACGCTTAGCGGCTCTTGAAGGAGGAATCGCGGCAATTGTTACCGCATCTGGAACAGCAGCAATTGCAACAGGTTTATTGACCATGTTAAAAACGGGAGATCACATTGTAGCTTCAAGTAGTTTGTACGGTGGGACATTCAATCTACTAAATGCTACTTTGCCAAGATTAGGTATTACAACTACATTCGTAGATCCTTCGGATGCGCAAAATTTTGCAAAAGCTGCCAATGACAATACCAAAGTGATTTTTGTAGAAAGTTTAGGTAATCCTAAACTAGATGTATTGGACTTAAAAGCGATAGCGGCAGTAGCTAAAACTTTAAAAGTGCCGTTTGTAGTTGATAATACGGTTGCTTCACCTGCTTTGTTAAACCCTATTGCGCATGGAGCAAATATTGTAATTCATTCACTAACTAAATATATCTCTGGTAATGGAACCTCATTAGGTGGTGCTATAATTGATGCTGGAACTTTCGATTGGAGTAGTGGTCGTTTTCCTGAATTCACAGAACCTAATCCGGGTTACCATGGTTTAGTTTATCATGATGCGTTAGGTGCTGCGGCTTATATAGCAAAAGTTAGAATCGAAGGATTGCGTGATTATGGAGCGGCTTTGAGTCCTTTCAATGCTTTCCAAATTATTCAAGGGTTAGAAACCTTATCTATTCGTGTGAAAAAGCACAGTGAAAACGGATTGGCTTTAGCGCAATGGTTAGAGTCGCAAGATCAAGTATCTTGGGTGAATTATCCAGGATTGAAATCAAGCAAGTATTATAATTTAGCACAAGAGTATTTACCAAAAGGACAAAACGGATTAGTGACCTTTGGTTTGAAAGGAGGTTTTGATGCTGCTAAAAAAGTAGCGGATGACACAAAATTGTTTTCGCTTTTAGCAAATATTGGTGATACAAAATCATTAATTATTCATCCATCTAGCACAACGCATCAACAATTGTCAGAAGAGCAGCAATTAACTTCTGGAGTTTCTAAAGATTTAATTCGTCTTTCTGTCGGGTTAGAGGATATTGAAGATTTAAAGGCGGATCTAAAAGCTGTTTTTGATTCATTGTAGTTAGATCATTTTTAAAGTTTTATTTAATTCTAAAGATGATTTTTGGATATAAATAGTGGCAAACGTTAATATTGACCATTTTTTCAATTTGTCACATGAAATTATCGTTAAATCAATGTGAATCATTTGGAAATTATAGAATTAAATGAGATATTTGTTGAAGAAAAATACCAAAAATGAATTTAAATATTTATAAACAATTTTTAGTCGCATCGAAGAAATTCGGGAGCTTGTAATTGCATTAAAATTATATAAAAATATAATATAGCAAGAGCCTCCCAAGATAATTGGGAGGCTTTTATTTTTAAAAAAAGTTTTATTTCACAATAGAAAAAGCTAATGAAGATATTTTCAAATAAAAAGATTCAGATCCTTGTCGCAATGTTTTGCGAGAAGGTCTGTTGATACTAAAAGTATAAGTTTTTATGACTTTAATCCTTTTGGTATTTTTTCCAAAAGGATTTTTTTTATAGTGATTTTTGAGAAAATAATAGAAAACAAACAACTTAAATACAGATATCATGAGTGCAACAAACAAACTTTCAAGAGTATGGGGATTTCTTAGAAACATAAGAAGCAAAAAAAGCAGGAACAATATAATTGCAATCGATGAACTAATCAACCCAAGATTAGGGATGAATATTGCAAACGGAGAAAAAGCTAAAAATGTTGTCAACTCATTACAACTTTTGATGTATTCAAAAGAAAATGATACACTTTTTATTTAATTGAAAGTTATTCAATATAGTTTTTTACACGCGAGGAATTTCTGAATTGTTTGATTCAGCGAGCTCTTGCGTTTTTTTTGTTAAAAATATTTTTAGCTAATAATCAGAATCATAAAAGTTTGGTTGTTATAAAAATATGTAGTTAATTTGCAGTATTAAGTTCACAAACGTATTGAAATGTTATAAAGAAAGGACGAGGGATTAGACCCAGTGAAGCCTTAGCAACCCTTCGATTTATCGAAGAAGGTGCTGCATTCTACCACGCCAAACGTGGAAAGATAACAACAAGAATTTTTCTAGTATTTACCTAGTTTTTTCTTTCTAATATTTCCAAATACAAATCAAAAATCATTAAAGATTTGAAATTGGAAAATAAACTAACAAATATAACCCTACAAAACTTCACCACACATAATGGTGCTTTTTATGCTACCCTAAACTTAAGTTTTCAGGTTTTTGGCGCTCCATTGCATACCGCTCCCATTATTTTAATTAATCATGCTTTGACCGGGAACTCACAAGTAATTGGTGAATCTGGATGGTGGAATGATATAGTGGGAGTAGATAAAACCATTGACACCAGAAAATATACTATTGTCGCTTTTGATGTGCCAGGTAATGGTTTCAATTCGGCTACTATCGAAAATTACAGAGATTTTATAGCAAGAGATATCGCTAGGATTTTCATCGAAGGCCTTCGGGTTTTAAAGATTGATACTTTATTCGCGCTCATCGGCGGTTCTGTTGGTGGAGGAATTGCTTGGGAAATTTTGGCATTAGAGCCTAAATTGGCTCAAAACTTTATTCCCATTGCTACAGATTGGAAAGCGACTGACTGGTTGATTGCTAATTGTTATTTGCAAGAGAAAATCCTAAATAATTCAATAAAACCTATTGAAGATGCGCGTATTCACGCCATGTTATGTTACCGCACGCCAGAATCTTTCAAAGAGAAATTTAATAGAGACATCAACGTACAACTAGAAACGTTTCAGGTGGAAAGTTGGTTGAATTATCATGGAGAAAAATTAGAAAAAAGGTTTCAGCTTTCGGCATATAAAATGATGAACCAACTTTTAAAAACGATCGATATCACTCGGAATCACGAGTCTATTGAGACCGTTATTTCAAGAGTGGATGCCAATATATACATAATTGGAATTAATTCGGATTTGTTTTTTACAGCAAAGGAGAATAGAGAAACTTACAATGAGATTAAAAAATTTAAAAATAATGTATTCTATAGTGAGATAGACTCACAGCACGGGCACGATGCCTTTTTGATGGAATACGAACAATTAGACAATTTATTAGAAGTTGTTTTCAAAAATAAAAAACAGATGAAAATAGTAAAATTTGGCGGTAAATCTTTAGCAAATGGTGAAGGGATTAATACCGTTTTGGATATTATTGAGGGTAAAATAAAGAGAGAAGAGAAAATTGCAGTAGTAGTTTCGGCAAGAGGAAAAGCAACGGATGAGCTAGATGATATTCTAACTATTGCAGCCAAAAGCGGAAATTACAAACCACTTTTAGAAAGTTTTAAAACCTATCAAAAAGATGGTTTTGATGCAGTTGATTTTTCGACTGAATTTGATAAATTAGATAAACTTTTTGAAGGTGTTAGCTTGATTGGGGATTATAGTGTGAAGATTCAAGATCAGATTTTAGCGCATGGCGAAGTACTTTCGGCTAAATTATTGGTGTTTTTATTGAATGAAAGAGGTATTCCTGCAAAACTAGCAGATACCAGAGAATTAATTATAACGGACTCCAACTTTGGTAACGCACAACCTTTAGACGCTGTTTCGAAGAAGAATATCATCCAAATTTTTAAAGATAACAAAGATGTTGTTTTGGTAATTACTGGTTTTATTGGTTCGAATGATAAACACGAGACCACGACTTTGGGTAGAAACGGAAGTAATTATAGCGCATCGCTAGTTGCAAATTATATTAATGCGGAGGAATTACAAAACTTCACTCATGTTAACGGAATCTACACTGCCAATCCTGAATTGGTTTTAGATGCTAAAAAGATTGAGACTTTGTCTTATAATGAAGCAAATGAAATAGCTAATTTTGGAGCAAATATTTTACATGCCAAAACCATAATTCCATTATTAGAAAAAAATATTCCACTTCGAATTCTGAATACTTTTAATCATGAAAATAATGGAACTTTAATCACTGCTAACTCTGATGCTGCGGGAATTAAGACTCTTTCAATATTAGAAAATGTCTCTTTAGTAAATCTGGAAGGCAGAGGATTATTAGGGAAAACGGGTGTTGATGCTCGAATTTTTAAAGTTATGGGCGATAATGATATTAGTGTAAGTATCATATCTCAAGGATCTTCTGAAAGAGGAATCGGGTTAGTTGTTGCGGCTGATAAAGCGACAAAAGCCATGATCGAATTAGAGAAAGAATTTGAAAACGATTTCTATTCTAAGGATGTCAACAAGATTACTGTTGTAGATAATGTATCTGTGATTTCGATTATTGGACAAGATTTAAGTACGTTTCATAAGCCTTACACGGCATTGATAAAAAACAAAATTGTGCCTATTCTTTTCAACAATACTGTAACCGGTAAAAATGTAAGTTTAGTTGTCAAAAAAACGGAACTTTATAAAGCATTAAATGTTATTCACGGAGAGATTTTTGGCGTAGCCAAGAAAATAAACATTGCCATTTTCGGACATGGATTAGTGGGAGGAACTTTAATTAACCAAATATTAGAGTCGGCGGCTTCCATCGAAAAACGAAAAGACATAAAGCTTAATGTTTTTGCTATTGCCAATTCTAAAAAAGTATTGCTTAATAAAAGCGGAATCAATGCAAACTGGAAAAAAGAGCTTGAAACGGATGGAGTTAGTTACACTTTAAATGATATTATCGCTTATGCAAACGAGAATCATTTAGAGAATTTGATAGCTATTGATAATACCGCATCTGCAACTTTTGTAGAAAATTACATTCCGCTGGTTGATAGTAGTTTTGATTTAATTTCGTCAAATAAAGTAGCTAATACATTGAGTTATGGTTTTTATAAAGAATTGAGAAGTGTCTTAGAGAAAAATCAAAAGAATTATTTGTATGAAACTAATGTGGGAGCGGGATTGCCGTTAATTGATACTATTAAATTACTACATCTTTCTGGTGAAAATATCACCAAAATAAAAGGAGTTTTCTCCGGAACATTAAGTTATTTATTTAATCATTTCTCTTCGAAGGATGTTCCGTTTAGCGAAATATTAAAAGAAGCAATTGATAGCGGATTCACAGAACCAGATCCAAGAGAGGATTTATGTGGGAATGATGTGGGTCGAAAATTACTGATTTTAGCTAGAGAATTAGACTTGCAAAACGAGTTTGAGGAAGTTGATATTCAGAATTTAATTCCAGAGCATTTACGCGAAGGAAGTGCTACTGATTTCCTAACGAAGCTAAAAGAATTTGATTCTATTTACGATAAAATAAAAAGCGAGCAAAAACCAAATCACGTGTTGCGATACATAGGGGAACTATCAGGAGATTTACAACATGACAAAGGAATTCTAGAAGTAAAACTAGTTTCCGTACCTTCGGATACTGCTTTAGGTGGTTTGAAAGGTTCTGATTCTTTCTTCGAAATATATACTGAATCTTATGGAGATCGCCCAATCGTAATTCAAGGAGCTGGAGCCGGTTCTGCCGTTACTGCCAGAGGAGTTTTTGGAGATATTTTGAGGCTGTCTGATAGAGGGTAGAAAAATGATCAGTGGTCAGTTTTTTAGTATTCAATAAAATAAATAAAAATCCGTTGCAATCGTTTTTAAATCTGCGGCATCCGCGTCCAAAAATAACGTGATCAACGTTCAAAAAATACATTATGAAAATTACATTAAACAGAGTAAATGACAACTTCCATTTCGAATTGAAAAACGAACGTGGACACATAGTTAACGTAGACAGCCGACCAGAATTTGGTGGTGATGATCAAGGTCCAAGTCCGATGGAATTAGTTTTGATGGGAGTTGCTGGCTGCAGCGCGATTGATATGATTTCGATTCTAAAGAAACAACGCCAAGAAATCACTTCTTTCAAAGCTGAGGTTGAAGGAGAACGTGTTCAAGTAGGCGAAGCAAAACCGTTTAAAGATATTTACTTGGTTTTTTACTTAGAAGGAAATATAAAAGAAGACAAGGCAGCAAAAGCCGCACAATTGTCTTTCGATAAATACTGTTCGGTTTCTAAAACATTAGAACCTACAGCAACCATACATTATAAGGTAGTTTTGAATGGTGTGGAATTAGCTAAAAATTAAAAGTAAAATTAGTTGTTTAAGAAAAACTGTGAGTTGAATTTAATAGTTCCAACGACTTTAAACCTTAAACTTTAAACAAAATATAAAATGAACGAAGAAGAATTTGGTTTTGAAACCGAAGCCATCCGTACCCAATTAGAACGTACCCAATATTTAGAGCACTCCGTGCCATTATACTTAACTTCTAGTTTTGTATTTGAAGACGCTGAGGATATGCGTGCCTCATTTGCCGAAGAGAAAGATAGAAATATTTATAGTCGATACAGTAATCCGAACACTAACGAGTTTGTGGAAAAAGTGTGCAAGATGGAAGGGGCAACTGCTGGTTTTGCTTTTGCTTCAGGAATGGCTGCCGTGTATTCAACCTTAGCTGCATTATTGAAATCTGGCGATCATATTGTTTCTTCCAGTAGTGTTTTTGGAGCGACACATTCCTTGTTTGTTAATTATTTTCCAAAGTGGAATATTCAAACATCGTATTTTGATATTAACAAACCCGAAACTATTGAAAGTTTCATCACAGCTGATACAAAGATTCTTTTTGCGGAATCACCTACGAATCCAGCCGTTGATATTATAGATTTAGAATTGCTTGGTAATATTGCCAAAAAGCACAATTTGATTTTAGTAATCGATAACTGTTTTGCAACTCCTTATTTGCAGCAACCTATAAAATGGGGAGCGCATTTGGTGGTGCATTCTGCTACAAAGTTAATGGACGGCCAGGGACGAGTTTTAGGCGGAGTAACTGTTGGTGATCCTGAATTGATTCATAAAATCTATTTATTTTCCCGACTTACAGGTCCTTCTTTGTCTCCGTTTAATGCTTGGGTTTTATCGAAAAGTTTAGAAACTTTAGCGATTCGATTAGATAGACATTGTGAGAATGCTTTAAAAGTGGCTGAGTTTTTAGAACAGCATCCTAATGTTAATAAGGTCAAGTATCCATTCTTGAAATCCCATCCGCAATATGAAATTGCCCAAAAACAAATGAAATTAGGTGGCAACATTGTAGCTTTTGAAATAAAAGGCGGACTAGAAGCAGGGCGTAACTTTTTAGATAAAATAAAATTATGTTCGCTTTCGCCAAATTTAGGAGATACCAGAACGATTGTTACACATCCAGCATCAACAACTCATAGTAAATTATCTGTTGAAGAGCGTCTAGCAGTAAGTATTACAGATGGTTTAGTACGTGTTTCTGTGGGATTAGAAACCGTTAAAGATGTAATAGCTGACTTAGAGCAAGCATTGTCTTAAATTTTAGATTTGTGATTAACGATTTTAGATTGTAGATTTGGTTTTAATAATTTAGACTTCGACAAAGAATCACAAATCACTATAAATGCTTTCAAAGAAAACAAAATACGGAATTAAGGCATTGACATTTTTGGCACGCCAAGAAGATCAAACACCAGTTGCCATTGCTGATATTGCAAAAAGCGAAAATATTTCGGTTAAGTTTTTGGAAAGTATTTTATTGCTTTTGCGAAATTCCGGTTTTTTAGGTGCGAAAAAAGGAAAGGGCGGTGGTTATTATTTAATTAAAGACCCAAAAGAAATTAATATGGCCAAAGTCTATCGCATTCTAGAGGGGCCAATTGCCTTGCTACCTTGCGCAAGTCATAACTTTTATGAAAAATGCGATGATTGTACTGACGAAGCTGCGTGTGCAGTACGTAAATTAATGACCG
The DNA here is from genome assembly GCF_008033395.2 of Flavobacterium sp. XN-5. Taxonomy (NCBI): domain Bacteria; kingdom Pseudomonadati; phylum Bacteroidota; class Flavobacteriia; order Flavobacteriales; family Flavobacteriaceae; genus Flavobacterium; species Flavobacterium sp. XN-5. Next base: position 55,646 of record NZ_VOGZ02000009.1, on the reverse strand, counting down.
AGGTTCGAGATAATACCTTGATGATATTAGAAAATAACTCTCTGGCCGATATTGCATTTTAGAATGTTTAACGAAGAGAACAATTTACAAGAAAAAGCCCCATTCATTGAATAATCACAATGAATGGGGCTTTTGTATTAGAAGTATGTCGACTTAGAACACCAGTTTATATCCCACGAAAAATAACATAATTGCAATTGCATTTCTAAGGTATAAATCAGGAACTTTTCCACTCATCATGCTTCCAACGTATATTCCAGGAAGTGAACCCAATAGTAACTGTCCTAGCAGTTCTAAATCTAAATTTCCCATAGTTGCGTGTCCTAAACCAGCGACTAGAGTTAAAGGTACAGCATGCGCGATTTCGGTACCAACTAATTTTGGCGTTGCTAAAAGTGGGTATAAGAAAAATAAGGTAACAGTTCCTAACGCTCCAGCTCCAATAGATGTTAATGTTACAGTAGCGCCTAATAGAATTCCTATAGCTACGGTTAACAAGTTTTGTGTCTTACTCTCACTGTGGAATTTGTCTCCTGAATGTTTTTGAGAGAAGTTCAAAAGCTTCTTTTTAAATAAAACTGCGATAGATGTCATAAGTAATGCCCATCCTAAACTGTATTTTATGACGGTATTTATTGCAGTAATATCTGTTTTTATACTATGTAAAATCCATAAGGTTACTAATGCCGCTGGGACACTACCTAAAGAAAGCCAAGCTGTAATTGTCCAATTGATATTCTTTTTTTTATGATGCACATATATACCACCCATTTTAGTAAATGCGGCATACAGTAAATCTGTTCCAACAGCAGTTGTTGGAGGAATTCCAAACCATAGTAAAATAGGAGTCATTAATGAACCACCTCCTACACCTGTTAATCCTACTATAAAACCAACGGCTAAACCCGCAATGACTAATCCAACTTGGAAATCCATAAAAAAATATTTTGGACAAAAATAATAACTATTTTATAATTATCCTATCGGGATGATAGACTATGTGAAAAATAATTGAAGAAATAAATATTTGATAGAATGTTGTTGCTTTTTTTAGGAATATAATAAAAGAGATTTGTTTGTTTAAGAATTTAATAAATAACAGTATCTGTAATTGTAATATGCTTTATTTGAGTACTTAAGGAATTGAGTCTGATAGAATAAAAAAATCATTTTTTGTTTTGTACTTTGGAAATAAGTATTACTTTTGCGATATAATCTACTAAACCGATAGGGTAATAGATTTTTTTGATAAATAAAATAAAATGAGTTCAACAATAGTACAAACATTAATCGAAAAGACACAAAACTTCTCAATCGAAGAAACCTTAGCTTTTTTAGCAAACCAATATAAAGATAAGGTGGTTTTTTCGACTTCATTTGGGCAGGAAGATCAAGTTATAACGGCATTAATTGCCACATCAGATTTGTCAATTAACATCTTCACTTTAGATACAGGTCGGTTATTTCAAGAAACCTACGATGTTTTTCATAAAACGAAGAAGAAGTATAAAATACCTATAAAGGTATATTTTCCCGAAGCGAGTGCGGTTGAAAATTTATTAAACGAGAAAGGACCGAATAGTTTTTATGAATCGGTTGATAATAGAAAAGAGTGTTGTTTTATTCGAAAAGTAGCTCCATTAACGAAAGCCTTAAAAGGGAATTCAGTTTGGATTACTGGTCTTCGTGCTGAACAGTCAGAAAATAGAAATGATTTACATCTTTTTGAATATGATTCCAAGTTCGAAATAATAAAATTCAATCCCTTATTAAAGTGGACTTTGAAAGAAGTTGAAGATTATTTAGAAAAAAACAATGTGCCACAAAATGCTTTGCATAAACAGGGGTTTGTAAGTATAGGTTGTGCGCCTTGCACTAGAGCTATTTCAGAAGGGGAAGATATTAGAGCCGGAAGATGGTGGTGGGAATCAAGTCATAAGGAGTGTGGCTTACATGGGAAATAAAGTTCGAAATACGTAGATAGAGGTTCGAATTAAAATTTAAAAACGAATATAACTCCGTTTTCTCTCCCCCTCCGAAGGAGGGGGTTGGGGGAGGATAAAATAAAAAACAATGAGTACGATATTAAAAACAAATGCTTTAGAAAGCGAAGCGATATACATTTTTAGAGAAGTAATTTCTCAATTTGACAAGCCAGTACTGCTTTTTTCTGGTGGAAAAGATTCAATTACATTGGTTCGTTTAGCACAAAAAGCATTCTTCCCAGCTAAAATTCCTTTTCCATTATTACATGTAGATACAGGTCATAATTTTCCTGAAACAATTGAATTCAGAGATCGATTGGTTAAAGAATTAGGATTAGAGCTAATTGTTCGAAATGTGCAAGATGCCATCGACGAAGGAAAAGTGGTTGAGGAAACAGGAAAATATTCGAGTAGAAACAGCTTGCAGACAACAACGCTTTTAGATGCTATCGAAGAATTTAAGTTTGATGCTTGTATTGGTGGTGCGCGCAGAGATGAAGAAAAAGCAAGAGCTAAAGAGCGTATTTTCTCTGTTCGTGATGATTTTGGTCAATGGGATGAAAAAAACCAACGTCCGGAGTTATTCGATCTGTTAAACGGGAAGATTGAAAACGGACAAAACGTACGTGTTTTTCCCATTTCAAACTGGACTGAATTAGATGTATGGAGCTATATCGAAGAAGAGCAAATCGAAATTCCATCAATATATTTTTCACATAAACGTAAAGTTTTCTTGAGAGACGGAATGATATGGTCACATTCTCCTTTTGTTTACCAAGAAGAAAACGAAGAAATTGAAGAAAGAATTGTTCGTTTTAGAACTGTTGGAGATATGAGTTGTACAGCAGCAGTTGATTCTTACGCAGCAACAATATCAGAGGTTGTAGGCGAAATTAGATTGTCAACTATATCTGAAAGAGGTGCTAGAATTGATGATAAACGTTCTGAGGCAGCGATGGAAAAAAGAAAACAACAAGGGTACTTTTAGAATGAAGTTCTTGAAAATGTTTTTGTGTTTGTTTCTTTTCAGTATTGGAATAAAAGCTCAAACAGACAAATACGTTGACAAACAAAGTTTACTCTGGACCCGATATTACAATCAGCTGGAATTAAATAATAAATGGTCTGTTCATACTGAGATTGATAATAGGGTTTTTATAAATCCAGTGACGCAAAATACCTTTGTAAGTCGGGTTCAAGTGAGAGACAAAATAACGGATAAGGTAGAGTTAGGAGTAGGTTTTGCTTATTTCTCAGTAGCAACACAAGATCCTGATATTAAAACTGGTTTTCATATTCCCGAATATCGTTTGCAGCAAGATGCAACCGTGAAGCAAACTTTAGGAAAAGTGAATTTGACGCATCGGTATACGATAGAAGAACGATTTGTTCACAATGCGAGTAAAGTAATGGTTGAAGATGGGATTACGTTTTATCTCAGATTTAGATATCGTATTCAGGGAGATTATACTTTTTGGAAAAAAGAAAAGCAATATCTAAAAGTAATACTATCCGATGAAATAATGATTAATGGCGGAAACAAAATTATCAAAAACACATTTGATCAAAACCGGGTTTATGTAGCAGTACAAGTAGGAGTGAGTCCAGCAGTTGCATTAGAATTAGGTTACTTAAATAGTTTTCAAGAAAGAGCAAACGGAGTTGATTACTTTAATAGAGATATTGTAAGATTCAGCTTCATTCATAAGGTTAAGATATAATTCAGATTAAAATCTGTATACAAAATAAAAATAAAAACATTCAGATTTAAAAGTTTGTATAGCGACATTCAACGAAACTTGAAACCGTAAACTTTTAAACTTTAAACAAAAAACAAATGGAAGTTTTAAAAATAGCAACAGCAGGAAGTGTAGATGACGGAAAGAGTACATTAATTGGGAGATTATTGTATGATACGCAATCCTTAACTACAGATAAATTAGAAGCAATTGAAAAAAGTAGCAAGCAAAAAGGCTACGATTTTCTTGATTTTTCGTTGGCTACTGACGGATTAGTTGCTGAGAGAGAACAAGGAATCACAATTGATGTGGCTCATATTTACTTCTCTACGGCTAAGAAAAGTTACATCATTGCAGATACTCCTGGGCATGTTGAGTATACTCGTAACATGGTTACAGGTGCTTCGACTTCCCAAGTTTCAATTATTTTAATTGATGCTCGTAAAGGAGTTATTGAGCAAACCTACCGTCACTTTTTTATCAATAATTTATTGCGTGTAAAAGAAGTAATCGTTGCCGTTAATAAAATGGATTTAGTAGATTATTCTGAAGAAGTTTATAATAAAATTAAAGCCGACTTTGAAGCGTTAAATGCCAAAAGTACTTTCAAAGAGCAAAACGTAAGTTACATTCCGTTAAGTGCTTTGACTGGTGATAATGTAGTAGAATCATTAGGTGAAATGCCATGGTACGAAGGACAAACTATCTTAGAACACCTTGAAGCTTTAGAGCCAGCTGATGTTTATGAAAAAGGACAAGCGCGTTTTCCAGTGCAAACAGTAATTCGCCCAAAAACAGAAGAATACCACGATTTTAGAGGATATGCTGGTAAACTGTACGGGAATAACATTAAAGTTGGAGATGCAGTTACGGTATTACCTTCTTTGACAGAATCGATAGTGTCTAATATTCACTTTTTTGATAAGCAATTTGATGAAGCTTCAGTAGGTTCTTCAATTACCATCGAATTAGAAAATGATATCAATGTAACTAGAGGAGATATGATTGTAAAATCGTCTGAATTGCCTAAAGTGGAGAAAGATATCAATACAACAGTTTGTTGGATGGACAGTAAGAAACTAGTTCCTGGTGCAAAATATTTTGTACAACACAATACCAACAGAGTTTTGGCTAAAATTGATAGCGTGAAAAATGTAATTGCAACTGATTTTTCAGGAGTAAAAGAAGCGTCACAATTAGCGATTAACGAAATAGGAGAAGTAAATATTAAGTTAAGCAAAGCAATTTATTTTGATGCTTACAACGATAACAAATCAAACGGTGCTTTTATCTTAATCGATGCAGCAACAAATACAACAGCAGGAGTAGGGTTTATTCGATAAGCTATAAGCAATTGGCTTTTAGCCTTTAGCACGAAAATAAACAAACATTATATGCTAACTAGCCAAAAGCTACTAGCCAAAAGCAAAAATACATGGAAAGTTTTAGAACAGAAATTGAAAACCCGATTGTCCAAAAAGACATCATCGATTTAGAGAGAAAGATTCGTTTATTCAAAGAAGGAAAAATTGATGATGAACGTTTTCGTAGCCTGCGGTTAGCGCGTGGTGTTTACGGGCAACGTCAAGAGGGTGTTCAAATGATCCGAATCAAACTGCCGTTTGGGAAAGTAACTAGCGAGCAATTATTGCGTATTGCTAAAGTTTCAGATGAATATTCCACGGGTAGATTGCATATCACAACACGTCAGGATATCCAGATTCACTATGTAAGTTTAGATAGAACGCCGCAACTTTGGGCAGAGCTTGAAAAAGACGATGTTACCTTACGTGAGGCCTGTGGTAATACGGTACGAAACATCACGGCAAGTGAAACGGCTGGTATCGATGTCAACGAACCTTTTGATGTGTCACCTTATGCACACGCCTTATTCCAATTTTTATTGAGGAATCCGGTTTGTCAGGAGATGGGTAGAAAATTTAAAATTTCGTTTTCTTCCTCAGATGAAGATACAGCTTTGAGTTATTTACATGATTTAGGATTTATTCCAAAGATTGTAAATGGGGAAAGAGGTTTTAAAATAATGCTTGGTGGAGGATTAGGGTCACAACCTAATCACGCCGAATTGTTATCAGAGTTTGTTCCTGTAAACCAAATTATTCCAACTACAGAAGGAGTATTGAGAATTTTTGATCGTTTTGGCGAAAGAGCAAAAAGACTTAAAGCCAGAATGAAATTTCTAATCAAAGATATCGGAAGCGAAGAGTTTTTACGATTAGTTGATGCAGAGAAAAAGGCATTGTCATATCAAGTATTTGAAATCGACACCACTGCATTTGACAATCCTATTCCAGAGCCGTTGCTTGTTGCACCAAAAGTAATTATCGAAGATAGAGCTGCATTCGAAGCATGGAAAGAATCGAATGTAGTTCAGCAAAAACAAGCGGGTTATGTAGCTATAGGCGTGAAAGTTCTTTTAGGAGATTTTTACACTGATAAAGCTAGATTATTAGCCGACTTAATAAAGAACTACGCTGCCAATGAATTGCGTTTTACTTTGCGTCAGGATATTTTAATTCGAAATGTAAAAGAAGAAAATTTAGAATTTTTCTACCAAGAATTAACCAAGTTAGAAATGGTGAATTTAGGCTATAATACCATTTCTGACATTACTGCTTGTCCGGGTACAGATACCTGTAATCTTGGGATTGCAAGTAGTACGGGAATTGCTGTAGAGCTAGAAAGAGTACTAGAAACTGAATATCCACAGTACCATAACAATAGAGAAATCACAATAAAAATTAGCGGTTGTATGAATGCCTGCGGTCAACATAATATGTCGGCAATTGGTTTTCAGGGAATGTCAATCAATGCTGGGAAATTAGTGGCGCCAGCACTTCAGGTATTATTAGGCGGTGGGAATTTAGGAAACGGATCAGGACGTTTTTCTGATAAAGTAATCAAGATTCCAAGTCGTAGAGGACCAGATGCTCTGCGTTTCATCTTAAATGACTTCGAATCAAATGCAAACGGACAATCTTTTTTAGATTATTATGATGCCAAAGGCGAGAAATATTTCTATGAGTTTTTAAAGCCATTGGCCGATGTTACTAATCTTACCGAAGCTGATTTTGTAGACTGGGGAAATGCTGATAACTATGTGAAAGCTGTTGGAGTAGGAGAATGTGCAGGTGTTGTAATTGATTTGGTAGCTACTTTATTATTAGAAGCCAAAGATAAATTGACATTTGCTCAAGAAGCTTTTGAAGACAAAAAATGGTCTGATGCTATTTATCATGCTTATGCTGGATTTGTAAATGGATCGAAAGCCTTGTTGCTTTCAGAAAATCAAAAAACAAATCATCAGGCTGGAATAATTGACTTGTTTGATACCGTTTTTGTGGCAACAAATAAAATTCCACTACAATTTACATTAAAAGATTTAGTGTTCCAAATTAATAAGAATGAACCATCTGAGGAATTCGCTACAAGGTATATTCAAGAAGCTATCGCTTTTTTTGATATTATCGAAGCATTCAGAGCTAAAGACTTAGAAGATGAAAAATAAAATAGAAGCCCAAGTAACTTTAGTAGGTGCTGGTCCAGGAGATCCAGATTTATTGACAATAAAAGGTGCAAAAGCATTGGCAGAAGCTAATGTCGTCTTGTATGATGCTTTGGCAAATGATGAGTTGTTGTCTTTTGCTCCTAAAAAAGCATTAAAAATATTTGTTGGAAAAAGAAAAGGATGTCATGCTTATTCTCAAGATGAAATAAATCAATTAATTGTCGATAATGCACTGACTTACGGAAAGGTAGTGCGATTAAAAGGTGGTGATCCGTTTATTTTTGGAAGAGGAAGTGAAGAAATAGAGTTCGTAGAAAGTTTTGGAATTCCTACATTTGTAGTTCCTGGAATTTCATCTTCCATTGCAGTTCCAGCTTGTCAAGGAATTTCTTTGACAAAAAGGGGAGTGTCAGAGAGTTTTTGGGTAATAACAGGAACAACTTCTGCACGAAAATTATCTACAGATGTAGCTTTGGCGGCGCAATCAACCGCAACAGTGGTAATATTGATGGGAATGAGCAAACTAGATCAAATAGTAGCTTTATTCCAAAAAGAGTCTAAAGGAGAAATGCCAGTTGCTATAATTCAAAACGGAACAACTCCTGAAGAGAAAGTCGGAATTGGAACTATTAATACAATCCAGGAAGTAGTAGCTGAGAATAAATTGAGTTCTCCAGCGATAATTGTTATAGGAGAAGTAGTAGGAGACAGTAAGAAAAATGTAGGTTTTTATAAAGAATTAAGATCTAACCAAAAGGTGTTAGCGTATGGAAAGGAATGAATTGTATCCCATATTTTTAAAGCTACATCAAGTCAATGTACTTATTGTAGGCGGAGGAAATGTAGGATTAGAAAAGCTCACTTTCATGCTAAAATCCAGTCCTAATGCAAATGTTGAGGTGGTTGCACCTCGATTTATACCTGAATTAGTAGACTTAATTAATAAACACGATTCAGTTAAGCTAACCATGAAGAAATTCAAGAAAAAGATGCTCAAGAAAAGGCATATGGTTATTGCTTGTACTGATGATTTGGAGGTGAATAAAAGAATTTATGATCTCTCGAGAGAAAGGTATTTAATTTGCAATATTGCCGACACACCTGATTTATGTGATTATTATTTAGGCGGAATCGTAACCAAAGGAAATGTGAAAATTGCAATTTCAACTAATGGAAAATCACCAACAACAGCCAAAAGATTGCGTGAGTTTTTTGAAGAAATAATTCCGGAGGATATCAACCAGATGGTTTTGAATCTCAACGAGTACCGCAAAACCCTTAAAGGAAATTTTGAGGACAAAGTCCAAAAAATGAATGAAATTACAGCGTCGTTGAAGAATAAAGAATAGAGAATAAAGAGAACAGAAAAAGAATAAAGAACAAAGAATTGGAATGACATTTATCATTTATTTTTTAAAGGAGCAATCGTTAATTTGCAATAAATTAGTTTAGCATAATAGTAAGCATATGAAGAATAGAGAAATTATTAAAACAGATATCCTTATTATAGGAGCCGGTCCAACAGGTTTATTTGCTGTTTTTGAAGCAGGATTATTAAAATTAAAATGTCATATATTAGACGCGTTACCACAAGTTGGGGGGCAGCTTTCAGAATTATATCCTAAAAAACCCATCTACGATATTCCTGGATTTCCAGAAGTTTTAGCTGGAGATTTAGTAGATAATCTGATGGACCAAATAAAGCAATTTGAGCCGGGATTTACACTTGGAGAACGTGCTGAAACTATTGACAAACAAGAAGATGGTAGTTTTATTGTTACCTCGAATAAAGGAACAGAGATTCACGCTTCGGTTGTGGCAATTGCAGGAGGTTTAGGAAGTTTTGAGCCTAGAAAACCGCTAATTGACGGAATCAACTTTTATGAAGATAAAGGGATAAAGTATTTTATCAAGAACCCAGAAAAGTTTAGAGATAAAAGAGTAGTTATTGCAGGGGGTGGAGATTCCGCTTTAGACTGGAGTATCTTCCTTTCAAACATAGCTTCCGAAGTGACTTTGGTACACAGAAGAAATGAATTTAGAGGCGCATTAGATTCGGTAGAAAAAGTACAGGAACTAAAAGACGCAGGAAAAATTAGATTAATTACTCCGGCTGAGGTAATAGGTTTGAATGGAGCTGAACATATTGAATCTATCGTTCTTGATGAAAATGGAGCGCACAGAACTATTGAAACAGATTATTTTATTCCTCTTTTTGGACTAACGCCAAAGTTAGGTCCTATAGGGAATTGGGGGTTAGAAATTGAGAAAAATGCCATTAAAGTGAATAACGCTTTGGATTACCAAACAAATATTCCAGGGATTTTTGCAATTGGTGACGTAAATACCTACCCAGGAAAATTAAAATTAATACTTTGTGGTTTTCACGAAGCGACATTAATGTGTCAAGCAGCTTATCAAATCATCAATCCTGGTAAGCGATATGTACTAAAATACACAACAGTTTCAGGCGTTGATGGATTTGATGGAACTCGTAAAGAAGCGCCAAAAGCAGTAGTTAAAGCCATCGTATAAAACTAAAATAAAAATGTAGCGTTAATACTTGGAATTATTAACGCTATGTCTTTACTTTGCAGTGTTCCTATATTTATTGATCGTTATCACGAAAGGCGGAGGGAAAGACCCGATGAAACCTTAGCAACCCTTTATCTTATAAAGAAGGTGCTACATTCTACTTTATATTGAACTTACTTCAGTATCTAAGATAGATAACACAAGAATACTTCTACAGTATTTCTCAAAAACTTTTCTTGACAACATCTTAATATATTTTTAGAGCAAATGATTGCTGCTTTTTTGCCATCATCCTTCCTGCTGTACGCTATATCTATTGCGCCAAACCCTGGCACAATAGGATGCCGCTTCCATCAGGGCTAAAGAGTTTATATAGTGAGCTTTTGTAATTATTAATCAAAAGTATAAATCCCAGTTTCTAATTGTGATTTACAAGAAATGAAAAGTTATGTCAACCATTCAAGAAGCCATAAAAAACAACATACTCATACTCGATGGAGCAATGGGAACCATGTTACAACGCTATAATTTTTCCGAAGAAGATTTTCGTGGGGATCGATTCAAAGATTTCCCACATTCTCTAAAAGGGAATAATGATTTATTGTCAATAACGCAACCAAAGGCAATCAAAGAAGTACATGCCGCTTATTTTGAAGCTGGTGCTGATATTGTAGAAACCAATACTTTTTCGAGCACAACAATCGGTATGGCCGATTATCATCTCGAAGATCTTGTTTATGAGCTCAACTACGAATCGGCAAAAATTGCCCGTGAAGTTGCCGATGAATTTACAGCCAAAAATCCAAATAAACCGAGATTTGTTGCAGGCTCTGTAGGACCTACAAATAGAACAGCGAGCATGTCGCCAGATGTAAACGATCCTGGTTACAGAGCTGTAACTTTTGATGATTTGCGAATTGCCTACAAACAACAAGTTGAAGCCTTAATGGATGGCGGTTGCGATTTATTATTAGTCGAAACTATTTTTGATACGCTTAATGCTAAAGCGGCACTTTTTGCTATCGAAGAAGTTAAAGACGAACGCAATATCGATATTCCCATCATGGTTTCAGGAACCATTACCGATGCATCGGGAAGAACACTTTCGGGGCAAACGGTGGAAGCGTTTCTGGTTTCAGTTTCACATATTCCATTATTGAGTGTAGGTTTCAATTGTGCACTTGGTGCTGATTTATTAAAACCATACTTGCAAACTTTGTCGCACAATACTTCGTTTAATGTTTCAGCGCATCCTAATGCCGGATTGCCTAATGCTTTTGGAGAATATGATGAAACACCAGAGGAAATGCAAGCCCAAATCAAAACGTATTTAGACGATAATTTAGTAAACATCATAGGTGGTTGTTGTGGAACAACACCAAACCATATCAAGTTGATTGCTGATATAGCAAAGGATTATAAGCCGAGAGTTTCGACAGCGACGATGTAATACGAAAGTCATTCCGAGGAACGAAGGAATCGCATACAGTGCGCAACTAGTATGATTGCTTTGCTTCGTGACTCGAAACCCCGCTAGCGCGGATTTGCAATCCGTGCCCACAAAGGGAATAAAAATATTTTGTATGATTTTGTCATTCCGCCGAGATTGCTTCCGTTCCCCGCATTGAGATCGCATGCACAAAACTGCGTGAGGGATAATAGTGGAGCTCCTTTTTTTTATGGCTTTTAAGCCAAAGAAAAAGAGCGGGAACGAATAGCCCGACCCTTTTTTGGGTTCACGCCCAAAATAATAAGAAATAATAAGTGATGCCTACACGGTTTTTTCAAAAAGTGTAGGACAAATAAAAATAAAAAATGGCACAAGTAGAAACTAGAAGAAACCTTGTATTATCGGGATTAGAACCATTAATCATTACGCCAGATAGCGTATTTGTCAATATTGGGGAACGTACCAATGTAACTGGTTCTAGAAAATTCCTTCGATTAATCAAGGAAGAAAATTACGAAGAAGCACTTAGTATTGCAAAAGAGCAAGTGGAAGGTGGCGCCCAAATCATCGATATTAATATGGATGAAGGGATGCTTGATGGCGTATATGCTATGACAAAATTCCTGAATTTAATCGCTGCCGAACCTGATATTTCTCGTGTGCCAATCATGATTGATAGCTCAAAATGGGATATTATCGAAGCCGGATTGAAAGTAGTTCAAGGGAAAAGTGTCGTGAATTCTATTTCTTTGAAAGAAGGCGAAGAGGCTTTTATTCATCATGCTAAATTAATAAAGCGTTACGGAGCTGCAGTAATTGTGATGGCTTTTGATGAGGTTGGACAAGCTGATAACTATGAGCGCAGAATAGAGATTTGCCAGCGTTCGTATGATATTTTAGTTGATAAAGTTGGTTTTCCTGCTCAAGACATAATCTTCGATTTGAATATATTTCCCGTAGCTACAGGGATGGAGGAGCACCGCCTGAACGCTTTGGATTTCTTTAGAGGAACTAAATGGGTGCGTGAAAATTTACCGCACGCACACATTAGTGGTGGTGTGAGTAATGTTTCGTTTTCGTTTAGAGGAAATGATACTGTTAGAGAAGCGATGCACTCGGTTTTCTTGTATCACGCTATTCAAAACGGAATGACGATGGGAATCGTAAATCCAGAAATGCTTACGATTTACGATGAAATTCCAAAAGATTTATTAGAGCATGTTGAAGATGTGATTCTGAATAGACGCGATGATGCAACAGAACGATTGTTGGACTTTGCTGAAAATGTAAAAGGTGATGTAAAAGGGAATGAGAAAGCAATTCAAGAATGGCGTTCAGGAACAGTTCAAGAAAGAATTACGCACTCGCTTGTAAAAGGTGTTGATCAATATATTGAAGAAGATGTTGAGGAAGCTCGATTAGCGGCTGCAAAACCAATTGAAGTTATCGAAATCAACTTGATGACAGGCATGAATGTCGTAGGAGATTTGTTCGGATCTGGGAAAATGTTTTTACCACAAGTGGTAAAATCAGCTCGTGTAATGAAGAAAGCCGTGGCGTATTTATTGCCTTACATCGAAGCTTCCAAACAAGCAGGCGATAAGCAAGGGAATGGAAAAATCTTGATGGCTACTGTAAAAGGTGACGTTCATGATATTGGAAAAAACATTGTTTCAGTAGTTTTAGCTTGTAATAATTATGAGATTGTCGATTTAGGAGTTATGGTTGCACCAGAGAAAATTATTGCAGCTGCCATAGAACACAACGTAGATATTATTGGTTTAAGCGGATTGATTACTCCTTCGCTTGATGAAATGGTTTATTTGGCTAAAGAATTAGACAAACGCGATATCAAAATTCCAATAATGATTGGTGGAGCTACAACTTCTAGAGCGCACACTGCCGTGAAAATTGCCCCGCAATATAGACAAACAGTAATCCACGTTAATGATGCTTCAAGAGCAGTAACAGTCGCTGGAAGTTTGTTAAATAGTGATAAGAAAATATACATGGCTTCGATTCGAGAAGAATATGATGCTTTTAGAGAGACTTTTTTAAATCGATCTCGAGATAAAAACTTCTTAACTATTGAGCAAGCAAGAAAAAATAAACTGCAATTGGATTGGGAAAATTATACTCCTAAGAAACCCAATTTTATTGGGGTAAAAGCAATCGAAGTTGATGTAGATGTTTTGGTTCCGTATATCGACTGGACGCCATTTTTTAGAACTTGGGAATTACACGGAAAATACCCAGCGATTCTTACTGATGATGTAGTTGGTGAGCAAGCAACTGCAGTTTTTGCTGATGCTCAGGCGATGTTGGCAGTTATTTTGAAAGAGAAGAGGCTTGACGCCAAAGGAATATACGGTATTTTCCCAGCGAATCAAGTCAATGATGATGATATTGAACTGAGTGACGAAAATGGAAAAGTATTAGATAAGTTTTTGACTTTACGTCAACAATCTCAAAAAACAAAAGGTGCTCCAAATATTGCCTTATCTGATTTTATCGCGCCAAAAGACAGTGGTAAAACGGATTATATGGGTGCGTTTTGTGTTGCTACTGGTTTTGGAGTTGATGAATGGGCGGCAGAATTTGAAAAAGATTTAGACGATTATAATGCGATAATGGTTAAGGCTATGGCAGATCGCTTGGCCGAAGCTTTCGCTGAATATCTTCACGAAAAAGTGCGTAAAGAGATTTGGGGTTATTCAGCAGATGAATCCTTGAGTACCGAAGATATGATCGCAGAGACTTATAAAGGAATTCGTCCAGCTCCAGGTTATCCAGCTTGTCCAGACCATTTAGAAAAACCAACAATCTGGAAACTATTAAATGTAGAGGAAGAAATTGGAGTGGTTTTAACAGAAAGTATGGCGATGTGGCCAGCTTCTGCAGTTTCAGGTTATTATTTTGGAAATCCAGAAAGTAAATATTTCGGACTTGGAAAAATAAAAGAAGATCAGGTAATTGACTACGCAAAACGTAGAAGTATTTCGACAGAAAAAGCCATGAAATGGCTAAACCCGAATATAGCAGATTAAAACGTAGTCTGAAAGTCAAAAGTCATAAAGTCTGTAACGGACCTTGACTTTCGACCTTCGACTTTCAAAATTTAAGACATAATAATGAAAGTAACAGAACATATAGAAGCAGCGAAAGGGAAAACATTATTCTCGTTTGAAATCATTCCGCCACAAAAAGGGAAAAGTATTCAAGAATTATACGATAATATTGATCCATTGATGGACTTTAATCCGCCATTTATAGACGTGACTACTTCTCGCGAGGAGTTTATTTATGTGGATAAAGGGAATGGCTTATTAGATAAAAAGTTGACGAGAATGCGCCCAGGAACCTTGGGAATTTGTGCTTCTATTAAACATAAATATACGGTTGACACTGTGCCGCACGTACTTTGTGGTGGATTCACAAAAGAAGAAACAGAGTATTTATTAGTGGATTGTCACTATTTAGGAATTAATAATGTAATGGCTTTGCGTGGTGATGCGATGAAAGACGAACAATCATTTGTTCCAAAATCTGGTGGAAATAACTTTGCAGTTGATTTAGTTCAACAAATTGATCTATTGAATCAAGGCAAGTATTTACACGATGTGATGCATATCGATAATAAAGCTGATTTTTGTATTGGTGTTGCGGGTTATCCAGAAAAACACTTGGAATCTCCATCCTTGCTTTCTGACTTGAAAAGACTAAAAGAAAAAGTTGATGCGGGCGCCGATTATGTGGTAACGCAAATGTTTTTTGATAATGCTAAATACTTTGAGTTTGTTGATAAAGCCAGAGCAATGGGAATTACGGTTCCTATCATTCCGGGGATAAAACCTATCGCAGTACAAAGACACTTACAAATATTGCCGCAAATTTTTAGAATCGATTTACCCGAAGATTTAATTCATGCTGTAGATCAATGTAAAACAAATGCCGAAATAAAACAGGTGGGTATCGAATGGGCGATTCAACAATCATTAGAACTTAAAGCGGCGGGAGTGCCTGTTTTACATTATTACTCTATGGGTAAATCAGAGAATATTAGACAAATTGCTAGCAAGGTTTTTTAATAGTTAATTAAAAAGGAAAATTTGTTTTACGATGGTGTCTGATAAGTTTAAAATTTAACATGGAGAAATATTTTAAAAAGCCTTATATTTGATCTATATCAAAAATAAATACACTTATATGAAATCTCAATTTTTCTTCATCTTCATTTTTTTAACTGTGTTAACATCTTGTAAAGATGAAAGTAAAAAACAGGTTGAAAATAATCCAGCAAATGTTGTTCCTTTTTATCAGAATGTAGCGACGGCTAATAATCCATTAGTAACGCCATCTGGAGAACAACAGGCAACTTCCGGAGCTTCGGCTGCTGCAGGTATGAATCCACAGCACGGCCAGCCAGGACACCGTTGTGATATTGCTGTAGGCGCTCCGTTAAATTCAGCGGCTGCAACCCCAGGAAGTGCTACAACGACCCAGCAAAGTAGTCAGCCGCAGAGTGCTCCTGCTGCGACTTATACAGTAAACAATACCGCGCCTTCGGCAGAAGTTACACCTACCGCTGAAGGGATGAATCCACCACACGGACAGCCAGGTCATCGTTGTGAAATCCCTGTGGGAGCGCCATTAGATGGGAAATAAACTTTAATGTACACTTGCATAATTAAAAAAGCTCGTTTAAAAATCCAGATATATCTGATTTTTAAACGAGCTTTTTATATATGAAATGAACTGTAAAAACGTGAGGCAGTTTACTTATTGCTGAAAACTACTTCTTAGTAATTTCTCTAAACACAGCTTCAAGGTTCTTATTCTTTTGATTTAGTTGTAGGGTTTTTAAACCATTGGCGGTAGCAAAGTCAAATACTGCAGGACGCATGTCTTTATCTGATAGGAAAGTTAATTCCCAAATCATGTCGTGCGTATTTTTAAACGAAACTAGATTTTCTATTTTGGCCACAGCCTGTTCCTCTATTTTATAATCAAATTCTACTTCGATTACTTGTTCTTTATCGGCAGAAATTAAGTGGTTCAGTTTTTTATCGGCTACGATTTTTCCGTTATTGATGATAATGACGCGGTCGCAGATTGCTTCCACTTCCTGCATGATGTGCGTGGAAAGAAAAACAGTTTTGTCTTTTCCTGCATTTTTAATAACATTACGGATTTCGATCAATTGATTCGGATCTAAACCTGTTGTTGGTTCGTCTAGAATCAAAACATCTGGATTGTGCAGTAAAGAATTTGCAAGTCCCACACGTTGACGGTATCCTTTAGATAATTGACCTATTTTTTTATGACTTTCAGCAGTCAAACCAGTCATTTGCAGTACTTCTTCGATTCTAGATTTAGCAACTTTATAGATATCGGCATTAAAAGCTAGATATTCCCTAACATACAAATCCAAGTATAACGGATTGTGTTCCGGTAAATAACCGATGGAAAGCTGCACGGCCTTCTGGTTTGAGTTTACGTCATGACCATTTACAAGGGCTGAACCTTCATCTGCAGCGAGATAAGTAGTCAGTATTTTCATTAAAGTTGATTTCCCTGCTCCATTGGGACCTAAGAAGCCAACGATTTCTCCCTTCTTTACAGAAAATGAAATGTTGTCTAATGCTTTTTGAGCACCATAACTTTTAGATATCTGATTTACTTCTATTGACATAAGGTGGTGTTTGTTGCAAAAGTAAACAGAAAAAAGTGACGTTTATTATTTTTCACATTACAATATATAAAAATGTATAATTACAGTTGCCTTATGTGTAACGCTAAACTGCTTTTTGATAGTTATAATTATCAAATTAGAGTTAAAACGAAGACAAGAGAAAAGTAGCTGTAAAGCCCAAAAGTTTAATTCAAACAAAAACAGCCATTTATGTTATAGAACCTATTTAATGTCAATTGCTTAAATAATGTTTTAGGGCCTTGTTTTTAACTATTGTGTAATTTATTAGATGTTTTATGGAGAATTCCTTTTTTGTTTGGTAAATGTTGATTTTTTTTTTGGTGTGCTCGAATTTATTTATACTTTAGCATAAAATTAATGCACAACACGATGTTAAATAACCGATTTTATTTTAGCAATACTTATTATTTCTTCTGGGAACAGGGTAGGGATTGACGTATGGTTATTTAATTAGAAAATTAAATTGATAATTATAAATATACAATCCCGATGAAAATCGGGATTTTTTTTTGCTTAAAAGTGAATAATATGAATGCGAAAATAGGAATACAAGGTATAAAAGGCTCTTTTCACCATCAGGTGGCACAAGAATATTTCGCACAAGCTGTCTTAGTAGACGAGTGTTTGTCTTTTGAAGAGCTGGTAGATAATTTGCTTTCAGGTAAGTCAGATCAGGCAGTTATGGCAATTGAGAATTCTATTGCGGGACCTATTATCCCTAATTACGCACTAATCGATAAGAACGATTTACATATAATAGGAGAACATTATTTAAGGATTCATCAAAATTTGATGGCACTCAAAGGTCAGAAAATTGAAGATATTGTAGAGGTTCATTCCCATCCAATGGCTTTGTTGCAATGTATGGATTTCCTTAAAAAATATCCAAACATTAAATTAGTCGAAGATAAAGATACCGCCGAAACGGCTCGTAGAATCCAAGAAAATCAGTTAAAAGGTATCGCTGCAATTGCAAGTGTAACGGCTGCTGAAATGTATGATTTAGAAATTTTAGCTCCTGAAATTCAGACGATAAAAAACAACATGACCCGTTTTGTTATCATAAAAAAACAAAACTCAGTTATACCAGAAGAAGATATTAATAGAGCTTCTATAAAATTTGAATTAGATCATAAGCGTGGTAGTCTGGCGGCAGTGTTAAACGTAATGAGTGATTGTAAAATGAATCTAACAAAGATTCAATCTTTACCAAAAATAGAAACACCATGGAAATATTCTTTTTTTGTGGATGTGACCTTCGAAAAGTATGCTGACTTTGTGAAAGCAAAATCATTGCTTGCAATTATGGCCGAATATTTTAAAGTATTAGGAGAATATAAAAATACAAAGCCGTAATAACGTAGTTGTAAAAGACCATAAATTGAAATTTATAATAAAGGAAAGTAACCTCTTAAAAAGAGAAATTTAATAGCATGATTACAACAGCAAAGCGTTTAGACATTATTGAAGAATACTATTTCTCGTCTAAATTGAGAGAAGTAAGGCAATTGGCTTCTGAAGGGAAACCAATTATAAACATGGGAATTGGAAGTCCGGATTTACGTCCGTCCCAATCAGTTATTGATGCGGTGAAAGCGGCGATGGAAGATGAAAATGCACATCAATATCAGAGTTATCAGGGATTGCCTGAATTGAGAACGAGCATGGCTGATTTCTATTTGAATAATTATAATGTAGCCTTGAATTCCAATACTGAAATCTTGCCTTTGATGGGTTCTAAAGAGGGAATCATGCATATTTCATTAGCTTTTTTGAATGAAGGAGATGAGGTTTTGATTCCGAATCCAGGATATCCAACGTACACTTCGGTAACAAATTTAGTAGGTGCAGTTCCGGTTTATTATGATTTAAAAGAAAATACAAATTGGGAGCCTGATTTTGAAGCTTTAGAGAAATTAGATTTATCGAAAGTAAAAATTATGTGGGTTGGATATCCTCATATGCCAACAGGAGCAAGGGGAAGTCTAGGTTTATTTGAAAAGTTAGTGGCTTTCGCCAAAAAACATCAAATATTGCTGATCAATGATAATCCGTATAGTTTTGTTTTAAATGACAATCCAATGAGCTTGTTGCAGATTGCAGGAGCTAAAGATGTCGCATTAGAACTGAACTCTTTAAGTAAGACCTTTAACATGGCGGGCTGGAGAGTAGGAATGGTTTTAGGAAATGCCGAAGCCATTGATGCCATTTTGAAAGTAAAAAGCAATATGGATAGCGGAATGTTCTTCGGAATTCAAAAAGGAGCGATCGCGGCTTTAAAAAGCGATAAAACGTGGTTTGACTCGATGAACGAAATCTATAAAAAACGTCGTGTTTTAACAGAAAAGCTTGCTGAGAAATTAGGCTGTAAAGTGTATAAGGAAGGTGTAGGTTTATTTGTCTGGGCTAAATTGCCTGAGGGAATTACATCGGCGGAGAAGTTTATTGATCAGATTTTACATGAAAAATATATTTTTATCGCACCAGGAACCATTTTTGGAAGCAACGGAGAAGGATACATTCGATTTGCATTATGTGTAAAAGAAGAAAAGGTACAAGAAGCAATTGATAGATTTTAATTAAATGAAAATTTACATAATAGGAATAGGGTTAATAGGCGGTTCGATGGCATTAGACATCAAAAAATTACACCCAGAAGCTACCGTTTACGGTATTGATAGTAATGAAAATCATTTGCAGGAAGCCTTAGTTTTAGGAGTTGTAGATGCTGGAGCTTCAATTGAGGATGTTGTAGATGCTGATTTTGTAATTCTATCGGTTCCGGTGGATGTTGCTTTAGTTGTGCTGCCAAAAGTGTTAGACGTAGTTGGGAAAAACACAATTGTTTTTGAAGTTGGATCTACTAAAGCTCCAATATGTGAAGCGGTTAGTAATCATCCTAAAAGAAGAAATTTCATTGCGACGCATCCTATTGCAGGAACTGAATTCTCGGGACCATCAGCAGCAATAAAAGGATTGTTTGAAGGGAAAACAAACATCATCTGTGAGGTAGAACGTACTGCGTTTAAATTGCAAGAAAGAGCATTGGATCTTTTTAAATCAATAGGTATGAGAATACGTTATATGGATCCCAATGCGCATGACAAGCATATTGCTTATGTGTCACATCTCTCTCATATTAGTGCTTTTATGCTGGGTAAAACGGTGATAAATAAAGAGAAGGACGAACAAGATATTTTTGATATGGCGGGTTCAGGATTTGAAAGTACGGTTCGTCTGGCCAAAAGTTCGCCAGCGATGTGGACACCTATTTTTAAACAAAATAAGATACAAGTTGTAGAGACATTAGAAGAGTATATTTCGAATCTTTCTCACTTTAAGGATTTGCTGGTAAATGATGATTACGATGCGATTTTTGAAGAAATGGAAAGTGTAAATAGAATAAAAGAAATTTTGAATGGTATGCATGCAAAGACCTAATGTCTATTAATACAAGAATTAACAAAAGAAGAACAACACCAAAAAATAATAAAATAAATAATTAAAAAGATGGAAAACAAGAAAGAAATGAGAACATGGTTGAACGATTTCAATTTATCTCACCCATTTGTGATTGCGGGACCTTGTAGTGCTGAAACAGAAGAACAAGTATTGAAAATAGCTCATGAATTGAAAGATTCTGACGTAAGTGTTTTTAGAGCAGGAATTTGGAAGCCGAGAACACGTCCAGGAGGATTTGAAGGTGTTGGGGAAATAGGATTAAAATGGTTGAAAAAAGCGAAAGAAGAAACAGGATTGCTAATGGGAACAGAGGTTGCAAATGCAGCTCACGTGAAACTAGCTTTAGAATATGATATTGATGTGTTATGGGTGGGAGCTAGAACAACGGTAAACCCTTTTGCGATGCAAGAATTAGCCGATGCTTTACAAGGAACTAAAAAAATTGTATTAGTAAAAAACCCTGTAAACCCAGATTTATCTTTGTGGTTAGGTGGAGTGGAGCGTTTATACAATGCAGGTATCGAAAAATTAGGAGTAATTCACAGAGGTTTTTCTACCTACGAAAAAACAAAATACAGAAATATTCCAGAATGGCAGATTGCTATTGAATTGCAAAATAAGTTTCCTGATTTACCATTAATAATTGATCCCTCTCATATTACTGGAGATCGTGATATGATTCTTGAAGTAACGCAAGAAGCTTTAGACTTGAATTATGACGGTATGATTATCGAAACTCATTACGATCCAGATAATGCATGGAGTGATGCTGCACAGCAAGTGACTCCAACTGCCCTGAAACAAATTTTTGTTGATTTGAAAGTAAGAAAGTTGAATGATGTATCTGATGAGTACACTTCTAAAATGTCTAAATTGAGAGCAAATATTGATGTGCTAGATGCTACACTACTAGATTTGTTAGGAAAAAGAATGAAAGTGGCTGACGAAATAGGTCAAGTTAAAAAAGACGCTAACGTTGCTGTATTGCAAAATACGCGTTGGAATGAAATTCTAGGAAAAATGATTCTCGAAGGAGAGAAAAAAGGACTTTCAGAAGAGTTTGTTTTAAAAATGTTTAAAGCAATTCACCAAGAGAGTATTAATCATCAAGACAAAGTGCTTAATGCATAATTAGCATTTTATTGAATGGAATGAATCCCCACTTTTTTAAGAATTGTGGGGATTTTTTTATCTAAGATTGTGTCGCGGTCAAAAACTTTAGACATCGTACTTTAAACGTGAAACATTCAATTATCTTTGCAAAGCATTTAATAAGTACTTATTGCCATATTGAACGCAGAATATCGTAAAAAATAAAAATGACAGGACTCGTATACAAATCTACAGGAAGTTGGTACACCGTAAAATCCGAACAAGGTGATTTTATAGAATGCCGTATGAAAGGGAAATTCCGAATTAAAGGAATTAAAAGCACAAATCCAATCGCTGTGGGAGATATTGTGGATTATGAACTGGAAGAGTCATCAGATACTGTAACGGGAACGATTCATAATATTCACGAGAGAAAGAATTATATCGTTCGAAAATCAGTGAATTTATCGCATCAGATGCATATTATTGCGTCAAATATTGATCGTGTTTTCCTTTTAGTTACCATAAATAATCCGCCAACGACTTTCAATTTTATCGATCGGTTTTTAGTAACTGCTGAGGCTTATGGAATAGAAACTATTTTGGTATTCAATAAAATTGACACTTTTGATGAAGCTACCTTAGAGGAACAATTGTATATGCAACATGTATATCAAGAAATTGGATACAAATGTCTTCGTGTTTCCTCAACTGAAATGAAGGGAATAGAGCAGTTGAAAGAAATGATGATAGATAAAGTGAGTATGTTCTCAGGACATTCGGGTGTTGGAAAATCAACTTTGGTCAATGCGATGGAGCCTTCGCTGCATTTAAAGACAAAAGTAATTTCAGAAGCCAGCAAACAAGGACAACACACAACGACTTTTGCCGAAATGTATGATTTGTCTTTTAACGCTCGAATTATAGACACACCCGGAATTAAAGGTTTTGGAGTTGTAGATATGGATCCTGCAGAAATAAGCGGGTACTTCCCTGAATTTTTCAAATTAAAAGAACACTGCAAGTTTAATAATTGCCTGCATAAAGACGAACCAAAGTGCGCTGTAAAAGAAGCATTAGAAAAAGATGAAATAGCCTGGTCGCGTTACAATAGTTATCTTAAACTGTTAGAAGGTGATGATGAAAATTATCGTACCGACATCCACAATGAAGACCGCGCTATAAGTGATGAAAACAGAAAGTAAACTCCCAACTTCAAAGGAGAAATTCTTAAAATAAAAATCAAAACCATTGAAAGTAGTAATTCAAAGAGTTTCACAATCCTCAGTAACGATAGATTCTAAAATCGTTGCCGAAATACAAAAAGGTTTATTAATTCTTGTTGGTATCGAAGATTCAGACGGTCAAGAAGATATTGACTGGCTAGTGGGGAAAATCACTAAAATACGTGTTTTTGATGATGAAAATCATGTCATGAACTTATCAGTTGAGGATATCAACGGTGATATAATTGTAGTGAGTCAATTTACACTTCACGCGTCTACCAAGAAAGGCAATCGTCCTTCTTATATTAAAGCGGCAAAACCAGATATTGCGATTCCACTTTATGAAAAATTTGTAAAATCTATTGAATTAGTATTAGCCAAGAAAGTGCAAACAGGTGTTTTTGGCGCTGATATGAAAGTCAGTCTTCTGAATGACGGGCCTGTTACAATATTGATTGACAGTAAAAACAGGGAGTAACTTCTTAGTTTTATACGATTATTCTCAATTAAAATTTATTTTTAAGAACTATTTATTTCTTATTCAGCCGTATGTGTTTTTTTGAAGAAAGACTAACTTTTTTAAACAGTGTTTTTTTTTTATATTTGAAGTAAGATTTCCCCAAATCTATTAACTTAATAACCTCAAATTTTGGCAAAAATCAAACACACTAGTGCTTATGATGTAATCGATCATGTAGCTACAACTGGAAAAAAAAATAATGTAATGCATCTTTCTTCTCAGGAAGAAGAATTTAATGGAGAATTTTTAAAAATAAACAATAAGGAATTAATCAACTTTGGTACTTGCGGTTATTTAGGATTAGAAAAGCATCCGCATATTTTAGCCAAAAGTCATGAGTTATTGGATAGATACGGTTCTCATTTCTCCATTTCAAGAACGTATGTCAAAGCATCATATCAAGATGAATTAGAAAATTTAATTAGTAATATTTTTGATAACCATCCTGTAATAACATTTACTTCGACCTCGGTTGCCCATCAATCGGTAATAGGGACTATTATTCAACCAAGTGATTTAATTATCCTGGACCAACAAGTACATTACAGTGTGCAATATCCTTGTCAATTTGCAAAATTGCAGGGGACTATGGTCAAAATGATTCGCCATAATAATATGGAAATGTTGGAAGAATTCATAAAAAGAGGCTATAACCAATACGATAAGATTTGGTATATGGCCGATGGAGTTTATTCCATGCATGGTGATTTGCCTCATAAAACGGAGCTGCTTTATTTGCTAGAAAAATATCCAAAACTTCATTTGTATTTTGATGATGCTCACGGTGTGGGATGGACTGGCGTAAACGGATGTGGAACTGTGTTTGAACATTTCAAGCATAGTGAAAGGGTGATTTTGATGAGTACATTGGCCAAAGGTTTTGGATGTATTGGAGGAATCGCTGTTTTTAATGATGCAGAAATGCATAGGAAAGTTAATATTTATGGTGGAATTCAGGCTTATACGCATCCTTTGTCTCCATCTAATGTTGGTGCAGCCATTGGCTCGGCAGAGCTTTTACTTTCAGATAAAATTCATACCTATCAAAAAGAGTTGAAGGATTCGATGGAGTATTTGAATCAGAAATTAGAAGAGCTTAATTTGACCAATACTTCTTCAAATGAAACGCCAATTTATTTTATAGGCACGGGCTCTGTGAAGGTGGCTCAAAATCTAGTTCAGCGTGTTTTGGCTGACGGATTGTATGTCAATACGGCGACATTCCCAGTTGTGCCAAATGATAAAACAGGATTGCGATTTACGCTTACCAGACATAATACAAAAGAGCATATTGATCAATTAGTAAGTTCAATAGGTAGAAACTTTCAAATTGCAGTTGATGAGGAAAATGAAGATTTAGAGAAAATCTATAAGACTTTTAATGTTCCTTTTAAAGGTGCGAAAACGATAAAGCCAGTTGAGTCACAGAAGATTTTTGTAGAAATATATAAAAGTATCAATGAAATAGATGCTCATTTATGGGACTATTTTTTTAAGGATAATGGTAGTTATTCGCACAAGGGTTTGCAATGTATTGAAGAAATTTTTTCAAATAACAAAAAGATAGAAGAAAATTGGGGATTTCATTATGTGGTAATAAAGGATGATAGTAATGAAATAGTATTGGCTACATTTTTTACGAGTGGGCTTTACAAAGACGATATGCTGGCTTTGGAAAATGTTTCTAAACAAATTGAAAAACAAAGAGAGCAGGATCCTTATTATTTATGTTCAAAAACATTGGCTATGGGGTCATTGTTTACTGAGGGGAATCATTTGTTTGTAAATGAAAAACATCCTTTGGTGAATGAAGCTTTGAGTGGGTTCTTTGTTGAGGTTGAAAAATTAAAAAAAGCTACTGATTCAAAGGTTGTGATGTTAAGAGATTTTCAGTTCGATTTTAAATATATGGAACATTTCGAAAACGAAGGCTTCGTTAAAATAAATATGCCAAATGTTAATGTAATTCCAATTCAAAGTTGGAAAACGAACGAGGAATTTCTCAGTCAGATTCCGTCAAAAAACAATAAAAGAAATATTGAAAGATATGTTTTAAAATACGAAGATCAATTCGATATTACGTTTAAAAACACAATAACGAGTCAAGAAGCGGAACATTATTATAATTTATTTCAAAACGTTAAAAAAGACAATCATGCCGTTAATTATTTTAAATATCCGGCCAAGATTACCCAAGTACTTTCTAAATATGAAGATTGGGAATTTATGGATATTAAATTAAAAGGAGGTGATGAGACAATCTGCTGCGTTTGGTCATTCAGGGGAGACAAGCATTATTCTCCATTAATTATGGGATTGAATTATGAGTATGTTGAATCGTTGAATCTGTATAAGCAAGCCATTTTTCAATTGGTAAAAAGAGCCAACGATTTAAATAAAGAAAAAGTTTTTTTAGGATATTCTGCCGATTATGAAAAGCAAAAATATGGAGCCAATACCATTTCCTTACATGCTTTTATTAAATTAGATGATACTTTTAATATGGAGTTAATAGAGTCAATGTCGAACATGAAAAAAGGTTGATATATGACAGAATTAGAGAATGAATTTATCCGTTTTTGGGTTAACGATGGAATTTTGTATAGTAAATTTAAATGCGAAGTGAATTTTGATTTAGATAAAATAAAAAAATTAATAGAAACCAGACATGTTATTTCGAATAATGACAATCAGTATTGGTGTTATGATGTTAAAGAAGCAAATGGTTTTTCAAAAGAATGCAGAGATTATGTAGATATTTATGGTCAAGAATTTTTGTTTGCATGTGCTTTAGTTATAAATTCACATATTCAGAAATTTTTATTTAATACATTTCTAAAATTAAAAAAATCGAAAATTCCGTTTCAGATATTTACAAATGAAGAAAAAGCAACGGAATGGCTCTTGGAAATAAAAGCTAAGAACGAAATTAATAGTATTTAAGAATGGCAATGATTGAAAATACGGATTATAAACTTTGGATTGATAGCGGGATATTATTTAGTGTTTTTATAAAACCTACTGATATGACCTTAGAAGTTGCGAAATGTGCAATAGAATTAAGGCATAGTATCTCAAATAATCAACATCAATATTGGTGCATGGATCTTAGAAATCTAAAAGATACATCTGATGAAGCTAAGAAGTACATTGATGAATATGGGGAGGAATTTTTGCATGCTTGCGCTATGATTGTAAATTCCCATTTAATGAAGTTTTTGGTTAACGTTTTTAATCGAATGAAAAAACGAAAAATTCCTGTTAAAATATTTTCCTCAGAAACCGCTGCTGTAAAATGGCTCAATGAGATGAAAGAGCAGAAAGACAAAGGTTATAAAACGAGTATAAGATGTCTAAATTAGAAGAAATATTAACTTTAGTTCGTTCCATTAATGAAGATGAGTTTCAGGAACAATTGACCTATGGAGACAGTTTAGATGATGTGCATAAAGAATTGCTTTTTTTGGCAGAAAAAATAGAATCCAAAAAGAATAGGACCAATGCTATTATTGAGCATATTTCCGATTGTTATTCAGGAGATTTTTTTAATTATTTACCCATTTCAGATTTACAGGATGAATTAGATGTTTTCTGTATGGGATTTAATACCTATATAGAAGAATTAAAAGCAGTGATGGTTTCTAAAAAATCATTGGAAACGATTAATAAAAAATTAGTTGAAGAAAAGGAACTTTCAGAACAATTAGCCATGGCAAGAGACCAATTCTTGTCCAGTATGAGTCATGAAATTCGCACGCCACTTAACGGCATTTTAGGATTTACGGATTTATTGCTAAAAAACACTTCATTAGATGTCGATAGTAAAAAACAATTAGACTATATAAAGATGTCAGGAGATATTCTTCTGGTGATTATCAATGACATTTTGGATTTGGCAAAAATTGAATCGGGACAAATTACTCTCTATGAAAAACCCTTCAATTTATCTAAACTTACTCAGTTAATATATGATACTTTTTGTACTAAGACACAGGAAAAAGGGATTGATTTTAAAATTTCAATAGATAAAAAAGTTCCTGTAATTCTTAATGGGGATTCTATTCGTGTTTCTCAAATATTATTTAATTTAATAAGTAATGCTGTTAAATTTACTCCCGAAAAAGGGAAAATTAGAATAAAGATTAAATTTGATAGAGAGGAAATAGGGTTTAACCGTATTCAAGTTTCAGTAAAAGATTCAGGAATAGGAATACCTTCCGATAAGATTGAAACTATTTTTGATCCATTTATTCAAGTAAGCAATGATACTTCTAGAAAATATGGCGGTACTGGCCTAGGATTAACGATCACCAAGAAAATTATCGATATTATGAATGGCCAAATTCAGGTTGAAAGTAAACTTGATGTTGGTACGAAATTTAAAGTAAACTTGCCTTTTTCTAAAGGGAATCTTAATTCAGTTATTTCTAAATCTTCAATAACTAGAGATAAACCAGTAATTTCTGTTGGTGGCGGGAGAAAGATAAAAGTGCTATTAGCAGAAGATAATCGTATTAATCAAATTTTAGTAGAAAAAGTGCTTTCAAAATTTAATTTTGAATGTGTCACTGTAGGCAATGGGAGCTTAGCAGTTGAGGCAGTTATTAATGGAGATTTTGATGTTATTTTGATGGATATAATGATGCCGATAATGAATGGCTATGAGGCTACTACGATCATTCGTAATTTGGAAGATCAGACTAAAAAAAACATCCCAATTATTGCATTAACTGCAGTTGTAACAGGCTCTATTGTTGAGTTAAGTTCTTCAGTTGGAATAAATAGATACTTGTCTAAGCCTTTCGAGACGGAGGAGTTGTATAATGTCATACTAGAACTAGTCGATAAGGGAAATAGTGTTTAATGGGTTTGATGTTAATTTAAATAGAAACATAATGTAGACTTTTTCAATTTGTATTAATATTGCTTTAGGAGATAAAAGTAGAAGTTTTTTCGGTAGAACAGATATTTCAGCTTATTATATCCAAATTATAACTTCCTCAAGGATTACTACAGCAAATGTTTCTGATGATTAGATAAACAAGATTAAATAAATTCTTTAAAAATAGATAAAATGGACCTAAAAAATTCCCAACTAGACGTAGACAACTGGATTAAAGAGCACGGAGTTCGTTATTTTAATGAATTGACAAATATGGCGCAACTTACGGAAGAAGTAGGAGAAGTAGCCCGCATTATTGCTCGTCGTTACGGGGAACAATCAGAGAAAGAAAGCGATAAAAACAAAGACCTTGGCGAGGAACTAGCCGATGTTGTTTTTGTTGTTTTGTGTCTCGCAAATCAAACCGGAATTGATTTACAAGCTGCTTTCGATAAGAAAATGGATTTTAAATCACTACGAGATAAGGATCGTCACAAAAACAATGAAAAACTGAAATAATTTGTAGATTATAAATTATGAATTATTGGCAAGGAGTAGTAAATTGCGTGCTTGAATTATAAAGGTCATAATTCATTACTCATCACTCATTAGTACAATATGAATTTACTGTTACAAACCACCCACTCTAATTTAAAAGCCCAAATTGCCGTAACCGGTTCAAAAAGTGAAACCAATCGTTTGTTATTGCTGCAAGCTTTGTTTCCTAATATTACGTTAGCAAACACATCTAATTCTGATGATAGCGAAGTGATGCAAAAAGCATTAACAAGTAAAGACTTTTCGAAGAGCCAAGAAATAGATATTCATCATGCTGGAACTGCGATGCGATTTCTTACGGCTTTTTTTGCTGTAAATGAAGGTAGTGATGTAGTCTTGACTGGTTCTGCCAGAATGCAAGAACGTCCTATAAAAGTTTTGGTGGAATCCTTGGAACAACTTGGCGCAATAATCTCCTATGAAAAAGAAGTGGGATATCCACCTATTCGCATCAAAGGACAAAAGATAACCGCTTCTAAGGTAAATATTCCTGCGAATGTAAGCAGTCAATATATTTCGGCTTTATTGTTAGTGGCTCCAAAATTAGAAAATGGTTTAGAATTGACATTAGAAGGCGAAATAACTTCTGTGCCTTACATCAAGATGACTTTGGCTTTGCTGAATGATTTAGATATCAAAACAAGCTTTGAAGGAAATGTAATTAAAGTTTTTCCAAAGCAAGAAGTGGAACCAAAAGAAATGACTGTGGAATCCGATTGGAGTTCAGCATCTTACTTTTTTAGTTTAGTGGCTTTGTCAGAAACGGCCTCAATTTCTTTGAGTAGTTATAGAGAAACGAGTTTACAAGGAGATTCAGCCTTGATAGAAATTTACAAGCAATTAGGTGTTGAAACTCATTTCGACGGAAATAAAATGACTTTGACGAAAGTTCCTGGCTTTAAATTCGTAGATGTAGATTTCGAACTAAATAACACGCCAGACATTGCTCAAACTATTGTTGTCACATGCCTTGGTTTAGGGATTGGTTGTCATTTAACAGGACTTCATACATTAAAAATTAAGGAAACAGATAGACTAGAAGCACTTAGAATTGAGCTTACAAAACTAGGGGCCAATATTTCGGTGACAAATGAAAGTTTGACGCTTGTAGCTTCAAATTCTATTAACCCGAATATTAAAATTGCTACTTATAACGATCATAGAATGGCGATGGCTTTTGCTCCTTTGGCACTAAAAGTGCCAATAATAATCGAAAATGCCGAGGTTGTATCTAAATCATACCCTGATTTCTGGGAAGATTTGAAAAGTTTAGACTTTAATATCACGGAACTAAAAGCATAATTATCAATGTTTACGCGGGTGCACAGTTAATGTATTTGCACTTTGTGCTTTTGTGTTTAAATTAAACAGTAAAACACTTGACAACGCCTATCTCACAGTCGTATATTTGCATTCTTAAATAAGTTTGATTGTAAGGCTAAATAAGTAGGCCTTGTGGTTTAAACTTTTAAATAAAAATATAAAGATGAAATTATCACATTTTCAATTTGATTTACCTAAAGAATTGCTGGCAGAATTTCCGTCTGAACACAGAGATGAAGCTCGTTTAATGGTTGTTGATCGTAAGAAGCAAACTATCGAACACAAAACGTTCAAAGATGTTATCGATTATTTTGACGATGGCGATGTTTTAATTTTGAATAATACCAAAGTTTTTCCGGCACGTTTGTACGGAAACAAAGAAAAAACGGGTGCAAGAATTGAAGTTTTTTTACTTAGAGAACTAAACGGTGAACAACGTCTTTGGGATGTTTTAGTAGATCCAGCACGTAAAATCAGAATTGGGAACAAATTGTATTTCGGTGACGATGATTCATTAGTAGCTGAGGTTATTGATAACACAACTTCTCGTGGAAGAACATTGCGTTTCCTTTACGATGGTTCCTACGAAGAATTTAGAAAAAAATTGACAGAACTTGGAGAAACTCCAATCCCAAAATACATAAGCAGAGACGTTACGCCAGAAGATGCGGAGCGTTACCAAACGATTTATGCGAAAGAAGAAGGAGCTGTCGCGGCGCCTACTGCAGGATTACACTTCTCTAAGCATTTATTGAAAAAATTAGAAATTAAAGGAATTAAATTTGCCGAGGTTACACTACACGTTGGTTTAGGTACTTTCAACCCTGTTGAGGTTGAGGATTTGTCTAAGCATAAAATGGACTCTGAGGAATTAAAAATTACTCAAGAAGCTTGTGATATTGTAAATGACGCAAAAGCCCGCAAAAAACGTATTTGTACTGTAGGTACTACATCGATGCGTGCTGTTGAGAGTTCAGTTTCTTCACATGGAACACTAAATCCTTTTGATGGTTGGACAAACAAATTTGTTTTCCCTCCTCATGACTTTACAATTCCTACTTGTATGATTACCAACTTTCATACGCCAAAATCTACTTTATTAATGATGGTTTCTGCATTTTGTGGACATGATTTAATGAAAAGAGCTTATGAAGAAGCAATCAAAGAAAATTACAAATTCTATTCTTATGGTGATGCTATGTTGATCATCTAATAAAAATAAAGGATTAATTCACTAATTATCTCGTCAGCAATGGCGAGATTTTTTTTTTTGGGCATGCCCCCAAAAGGGTTGGGCTATTGTTACAATCTTTTTTATATTTCGCTAGCGCTTGATTATAAAAAAGGATTTCCACGACTATCCCTCACGCAACTCTAAGTGTAAAATAATATTTTTTTGAAAAATCTAATCCACCTGATAAACTAATTTAATTGTAATGGTGGCAGTTTTGTTTTTGGAATTGGTATTAAAGGAACCTCCATAAGAATAATCTTCAGACGAGTTTTGCGCTATAATCTGAAAAACGCCCATGTCAGATTTTTTTAGATTGCCTAAACCGGCATCGGCATTTTCAGCAATACTTTTAGCTCTGTTGCTAGCGTCTTTTGTAGCTTCAGCAATCATTTTTATTTTTAGCTCCGCAAGTTTAGTGTAATAATATTCGGGAGCATTCGAGTAAAACTCAACTCCCGTGTTAATTAATTCGCTGGATTGTCTCGAAATATCTTCTATTTTATTTACGTCTTTGGACTGGATAGTAACAATTTGATTTAATGTAAAGCCAGTAAAAATAGATTGTCTGATGGTTCCATTTTCATTGTAAGTAGTCTCAAAATCCTTGTTGAAAGAAATTGCCGAAAATACAATGTCAGTAGAAGGGATTCCTTTGGCAGATAAATAGCTTTTAATTTTTTCACGGTCAGCGTCCAGGGATGCATAAGCATCTTTTAAGGTGCTGCTCTTTTTTGAAAAAGATCCAGTCCATACAATTAAATCAGATACGAAATCTGTTTTTCCTAAACCGGTAACGCTAATAGTGTCGTTACTTTTATTTCTGTTTTGGAAAGCATTCGAAAACAAAAAAGCAGAGATTACTAAGGCTATTGAAAGGATAATTACGTTTAGACTGTTTTTTAGCATTTGTTTTGGATTTTAATACCAGTAAATATACATAAAATAAAGACGGTATTTGGAATGTTGAGAAGTAATCTTCGGCTTATGCATTTGAGTTTTTGTAACTCTGAAAATAAAGTGGTGTCACTTTGTGTAGGAATAATTATTAGTTATTTTTACAGAACTAAATTAGAGATATGACTTTCGAAAATACTAGAGAATTTGCAAAACAACTTGATTCACAAGACAAATTAAATAAATACAGAGACGAATTTATTTTTCCAAAAGTGAATGATAACAAAGTAATTTATTTTACAGGGAATTCATTGGGATTGCAGCCTAAACGAACCAAAGCTTATGTCGATGAAGTTATGAATGACTGGGCAAATCTTGCGGTAGAAGGGCATTTTTATGCCGAAAAACCTTGGTGGGACTATCACGAACGTTTCGCTGAACCATTGAGTAAAATCGTTGGAGCACTTCCTTCAGAAGTTACGGTGATGAATACGTTGACTGTGAATCTTCATTTGTTGATGGTCTCCTTTTACAGACCTACAAAAAAGAGGTTCAAAATCATTTGTGAAGAAAAAGCATTCCCTTCAGATCAATATATGTTTCAAAGTCAGGTGCATTTCCACGGATATAAAACTGAGGACGCCATTGTAGAAATTAAACGACGCGACGGCGAGCATAACATTCGATTAGAAGATGTATTAGCGAAAATTAAGGAAGTAGGAGATGAGTTGGCTTTAGTTTTAATAGGCGGAGTAAACTACTATACAGGTCAAGTTTTTGACATGAAAACAATAACTTTCGCTGGACATGATGCAGGTGCGATAGTTGGTTGGGATCTTGCTCATGCTGCCGGAAACATAAAATTAGAATTACACGATTGGGATGTGGATTTTGCTGCTTGGTGCAGTTACAAGTACATGAATTCAGGTCCGGGAAATGCTTCTGGATGTTTCGTTCATGAAAAACACCACAAAAATCCTGACTTACCAAGATTTGCTGGCTGGTGGGGACACAACAAAGAACGCCGTTTCAAGATGGAACCTACTTTTGATCCCGTTCATGGGGTCGACGGTTGGCAAATAAGTAATTTGCCAGTACTTTCTTTGGCACCTTATTTGGCCTCAATAGAAATGTTTGACGAAATAGGAATGGACGCGCTTATTGAAAAAAGAGATAAAATCACTGCCTATTTAGAATTTATTCTTCAGGAAATCGACAAAGAAGTCAATAGTAGTTTCGAAATAATTACACCAACGAATCCAGCCGAAAGAGGATGCCAATTATCTGTTTTACTTCATGGAGAAGGACGTAGTTTATTTGACTATTTAATGAAAAGCGGAGTAATCACAGATTGGCGAGAACCCAACGTGATTCGGTTAGCGCCAGTTCCTTTGTACTGTTCTTTTGAAGATATGTATGATTTTGGGCAGATTTTGAAAGAGGGAATTTTAAAATAAATATAGACAACAACACCGTTTGAGTAATCAAGCGGTGTTTTTTCTTATCTCTAAATTATGATTTGTTTCAATATTGCGGCAATGTTAATCCATAAGAAATTATAGAATGACTTTTCTCGATCTCGCTCGACGGTGGCTGTAGTATTAATGGTTTGACCACTGGTATCATTCTTAACAATTAAATTAGTCAGAGCACTTTTTAGCTTGTTTTTCTTTTCAGGAGCTCCTTTTCTATATAAAGTAACTTTTAATCCATGGTATTTTAGGGATGCGTCTTCATAAGAGTTGAAATCATTTCCTTTAATGGTAAATTTGAGTTCATCAATTATACCTTGTGTAGTGGCGTTGAGATAGGGTTTTGTAAATGTGGTTAGATCACTTGTTTTTAAATTAGATACATTCCCATGTATAGTAAAGCGATCCTTTTGATCCAAAACATTAAACGTCCAGTTTAGCTTTAGAGGTGAGTGATTCATGAATTTACAATTGATGTCAATAGCGACATCAGCGAGTTTCTTTTGTTGAAAACCACTTTGTATATTGTTTGCTTTAAGGTTAAATTTATTAAAGCTGAGTTTTCCAGGTCCTTTCTGGAAATTTATTTCTTCTTCATAAACTAAAAGGGAATTTCTTATAGCAAGTGTGTCAATTTTTAGTGGAAATTTTATGTCTCGAAGTAGTGCATTATATAATGGTTTTTTACTTAAATCATCGGGCGGTAGTTTGTTTCTGTAGATATTTGCTGACAATTGATCTATGATAACTGAATTAGCGTTGAAGAATGGTTTGTCATCTTTAAAACCCCAATCTATATTGTTGATTTTAATAGATTCGGACCGTAGTGTGAAAAGGTCTTTTTCTTTATCTAGTTTTTTAGTGAATTGACTTCGGCTATATTCTGGGATCATTTCAAATTTTTCAACACTAAAATCTTTGTCTGAAGCTATTAAATTTGAGGCTTTAAGGTGATAGTTGTTGTTTAATCGGTAATAAATACTGTCAGTTTTTATGGCGAAGTTTTGATAAGAAAAGGGGATCTTATTTTGTAATAAATCATCAGTTACAATAATGTTGTTTATTCTTAAATTAATATTAGTAAGGCTCAATATAGGTTTGTCAGTTGTTGTATTCATGATTTTAAGCTTGCCTCTATTTAGGATGATATTTGAAACCATAATGATTTCTTGAAATGGTTTCACCACTGCAGAGCCTAAATTTTTAGAATTGTTAATAGCATTCTGAGAATCCTTCTCGACAACAATTTCGGGTGCTGTAATAATAATAGTGTTCGCTTTGATGCGATCGTTAAAAAGGATGTCCCAGACCTTAAATCCACTTATTTCAATTGACTCTATTTTCGAATAGATATTTAGTTTTTTACCGTTTTCTAGCTGTTTAGTTTTTGGAGCAATTATTAATTTTGAGGCTTTTATTTTTTTCGATAAAAGATTAATTTCTAAAATACTGTAAGCAATAGTATACGAAGTTGGATTCTTTTCTGAAATAATTATGGGAAGTTTTTTATTGAGCCAAAAGTTAAGTCCAACATTAATTATTACAACCAAAATAAGGAGACTAAAGACTAGGAGTGCTATTTTTTTTAATAGAGACATAAGTTTTATTTTTCTTCTAAATATTAAAATGAAGGTTTATGTTATTTTCAGTATTATGGTGCTATAAAAATAAGAACTATTAATAGAGGTTTTTGATTGACACATTAATTATGTAACAAATAGATTTAATAATGTAAATCGTTTCGTGTTTTATAGCCGTTTCTTTGTAATATATTAATTAATAAAGTAAAAATTATGAAAGCATTATATCTTATAGCATTGTCCTTGTTTATTATTTCTTGTAAAAATCAAGGAAGTATGGATGTTGAAGCGGCAAAACAGGTTAGTATCGATTCAATGAAAACTGAAATTGCAAAACAAAAAGTAATCGATTCTATGCAGATTGAGATGGCAAAGGTAGAGACTCAAAAAGAAGTTATAGTTGTTAATCAGCCAGGAACTAATACTAATACGCACACAACTACAACGACAACAACCCAAAGAAAAGCGTGGAGTAGTACGGCTAAAGGTGCTGTAATTGGGGCTGGAGTAGGTGCTGCTACCGGAGCGATTATAAGTAAGAAAAAAGGACAGGGTGCAATAATTGGTGGTTTAGCTGGAGCTGGTGTTGGAGCTGGAACTGGTGCTATTATTGATGGAAGCAAAAAGTAATAAAAGAATAATCATTTTTTAAAAGAGTGTTTAAGTTCAATTGGGAACTTAAACACTCTTTCTGTTTACTTCAATATCGTATATGTTCCGCTGTTTTTATTTAGGAAAAGATTCAGTAGGCTTGTCTTTTCGTGCATATTGAAAGCGATCAATTAACTTCGGTAAGCAATAGGCATCTAATCCATTTAGGGCAACTACATTTCCTTTGTCAATTTGCAACCAGCCATCTTCATTTGCTAGTTCTTCGTTGTAATATAATTTTTCTATTGATGCAATAATATGAATAGTATCGTTTTCTTTAATATAATATTCACTCACATATTTGCAGTATAGTTGCACTGGGCTTCCCTGAGTGAAAGGTGTTTTTATATTTTCCTTATATTCTTCTTGTAAATTTGTCTTGTCAAATTCTGATATATTACTTTCATAATTTGCCGATGTATGATGAGCATCAGCAATCATGTTCTCAGTAACGTGATTAACTGTAAAATAACCTGTTTCTTTGATGTTTTTGTAGGTATCTCTAGGAACAGTCGTGGGACGTACAATCAGTCCAATTAAAGCGGGATCACTACCTAAATGTGTAACGCTACTAAAGATTGCAACATTATTAATCCCGTCCAGGGATTGTGTAGCAATTAAATTCGCCGATTTATAGCCCGTACAGGAGTTGATTAGGTTTAGTCTTTGAACTCTTCCCATTTCGGATAGATCTTGTATTGATATTTCTTTCATCTTGAGTAGTATTTACGACAAATGTAAATTTTGTTTATTAAAAATGAAATATAATTAAACAAAATTATATTTTTATTTTGTAAATTAAATGTTGGTTAACCGTGTGATCTCGATAATGAAATACAATTCGTTCAAATGCATCGCAATTTATTTATATTTGTTAGTCTCAAAATACCAGTATGAAAATATTTAAAAAAGTCCTTCTCGTTATAGTTTCGTTCGTTGTAATTCTAATCATAGGGTTCATGTTGTATGGTTTTTACTTAAAACCAAAATATGAAGGGGAATTACAATTGAAAAACATTCAGAAAGAAACTACGGTGTATTTTGATGATTTCGGAATTCCGCATATTTATGCCCAAAATGCAGAAGATGCGATGACAGCCTTAGGTTATGTGCATGCTCAAGATCGATTGTGGCAAATGGAACTGATGCGGCGTATCGCTCCAGGCCGTTTGTCTGAAATTTTTGGGAATGTGACTTTAAAGAATGATCAATTTTTTGCTGGTCTTGGTATCGAAGAGGCTTCGCTAAAAGCGATTGCAGCTTTGGATAGAAACAGTGAAGGTTACAAGGGGACAATGGCCTATCTGGAGGGGATTAATCAATATATGGAAGAAGGGGCTAGTCCAATCGAATTTCAGTTGCTTGGTGTGAAGAAAGAGAAATTCACGATTAAAGACGTTTATAATATTTTTGGATATATGTCATTCAGTTTTGCCATGGCACATAAAACAGATCCGTTATTGACTGATATTAGAAATAAATACGGAATGGATTATCTTAAGGATTTTGGATTAGATGGTTCGTTAAATACTACAATTATAAAAACCGCAAAAAAGAGGCCACAAGAGTATGCTGCGATTTCTAAGTCAATTGCAGCCTTGTTAGATAAATCACCAATTCCGCCTTTTATAGGAAGTAACAGCTGGGTTATTGCTCCCGAGAAAACTAAAAACGGGAAAGTTATTTTTG
This sequence comes from Flavobacterium sp. XN-5, assembly GCF_008033395.2. NCBI lineage: Bacteria > Pseudomonadati > Bacteroidota > Flavobacteriia > Flavobacteriales > Flavobacteriaceae > Flavobacterium > Flavobacterium sp. XN-5. The sequence continues at coordinate 18,112 of NZ_VOGZ02000009.1, read as the reverse complement.
CCAATGATCCGCACATTGGTTTTTCGCAACCAGGAACATGGTACGAAGCTCATATTGTAACGCCAGAATTTGAATTGTATGGTTGTTATCTTGCAGGGACACCGTATCCATTGTTAGGGCATAACCGTGAATATGCTTATGGTTTGACTATGTTTGAAAATGATGATATCGATTTCTATCAAGAACAGAATGATCCTAATGATGCTAATAAATATAAAACACCGAACGGCTATAATGACTATGAGATTAGGAGAAAAGTTATAAAAGTAAAAGAGAGTTCAGATGTGGTTTTAAATTTAAAAATTAGCCGTCATGGTCCTGTCATGAATGATTTAATTGATGGTTTGGATAACAAGAATCCAGTGGCTATGTCTTGGATTTACACTCAGCAACCTATTCAAATTCTGGAAGCAGTTTATATGCTTTCACATTCCAAAAGTAAGGCTGATTTCCAGAAAGGAGTGAGTCTTATCGCGGCTCCAGGTCTAAATGTGATGTATGGAGATGCTAAAGGTAATATAGGATGGTGGGCAACGGGCAAACTATATAAACATAAGGAAGGAGTTAATCCTAATTTTATTTTGGATGGCGCTTCTGGAAAAGATGATATTGCAGCTTATTTGGATTTCTCCAAAAATCCTTCGGCTGAAAATCCGGAATGGAACTACGTGTATTCTGCAAACAATCAACCCGAAGCGATTGATGGAGTTTTATACCCGGGTTATTATCTACCCGAAGATAGAGCTAAAAGAATTACCCAACTGTTAGATCCAAAATCAAATTGGGATAAAGAATCGGTCGGTAAAATGATCACTGATAATACTTCATCCGTAGCGCCAGATGTAGTTAAGAATTTAATTTCGAATCTAAATACGAATTCGCTTTCGAATAATGAAAAAGAAGCGGTTGCTGTTTTAAAATCTTGGAAAGGAACGAATAATAAAGTAGATGTTGCCCCCACGATTTACAATAAGTGGATTTATTTTTATCTAAAAAATACCTTTGAAGACGAGTTAGGAGAAGAAGGCTTCAAGCAGTTTTTAACAACGCACATAATGAAGCAACTAATCGCGAAACAAAGTGTTAACGAAAATTCGCTTTGGTGGGACAATATTAAAACGACAAACAAAAAGGAAACCCGATCAGAGATTATTTCGAAGTCATTTAAAGAGGCGATAGCTGCATTAGAAAATCAACTTGGAGAATCAATTCCTGCTTGGAATTGGAGTAAAGTTCATGTTGTAGAATACCAGCATCCGTTGGGCAAAGTAGCTATGTTGAGAAAAATATTTAACGTTGGTCCCTATGATGTTGATGGTTCGAATGAAGTCATCAATAACCAAATGTTTGATTATACAAATGAAGCAAAATATGTAGTAAAAGGAGGCCCGTCATCTAGGAGAGTAATCGATTTTTCGGATATTGAAAACAGCTGGAATGTTTTGCCTACTGGGCAATCAGGGAATTTATTAAGCAGGCATTACAACGATCAGGCAGCAATATATAACGCGGGGAATTTCAGGAAAATGTTGCTAAATGAGGGCGAGATTGTTAAAACTTCAACAAAATTAATATTTAAACCAGTTAAAAATTAGGGGTTTTTAAAGGCCTTAAAGTAATAAATCAGTATTTTAGCCTAACTTTTTAAAGAAAATAATGCAAACTCCAAAAACGATAGCAGTTGTTGGTTCTGGCTTAGTCGGATCTTTATTAGCTATTTACTTACGCAAAGCAGGACACGTCGTTCACATATATGATAGAAGTCCAGATATTAGGCAAATTCAATTTTCGGGTCGTTCCATAAATTTAGCAATGTCTACTCGGGGCTGGAAAGCCTTGGATGGCGTTGGTATAGGGGATTCTGTTCAGGAAATCGCAATACCCATGGGGCGACGCGCTATTCATTTGGTTGACAAGCTTAATTTTCAAAATTACGGTCAAGAAGGTGAGAGCATTTATTCAATTTCAAGAGGGGCTTTAAATAGAAAAATGATCGATCTGGCGGAAGAAGCTGGAGCAGAATTTTTCTTCGAACAGAAAATTTGGGATGTTAGCTTGTCGGAAGCTACTTTGCACATTGGGGAAACAGAAAGAGGAGCTTGGCAGGAAAAGAAATACGACTTGGTTTTTGGTGCTGATGGTGCTTTTTCCAGAATTCGTCACCGCATGCAACGCCAAAGTATGTTTAACTATTCTCAAGAGTTTTTAAATATTGGGTACAAGGAATTAAATATCCCTGCAAATGCTGATGGATCGCATAAAATAGATAAAAATTCATTTCATATTTGGCCTCGTGGTGAATACATGTTGATTGCGTTACCCAATTTGGACGGCAGTTTTACCTGTACTTTATTTATGCCTTTTGAAGGAGAAAATTCGTTTGCATCATTGGTCGAAATAAAAGATGTAGAATTGTTTTTCGAAAAGAATTTCCCTGATTCTATTGATGTTATTCCAAATTTAACGGAAGATTTTTTCCAGAATCCAACAAGTACATTGGTGACTATGAAATGTTATCCTTGGACATATAAAGATAAAGTCGCCTTGATAGGGGATGCATGTCATGCTATCGTGCCTTTTTACGGACAAGGTATGAATGCTGGATTTGAAGACATTTCAGTTCTTAACGAAATGATGGAAGAATACGGTGATGATTGGTTGTCGATTTTTTCTGAATACCAAAAATCTCGTAAGCCTAATGCTGATGCTATTGCAGAACTCTCTTATCGTAATTTCATGGAGATGAGTTCTAAAACAGCTGACGATAAATTCCTACTACAAAAAAAGATTGAAAACTGGTTCTCTGAGAAACATCCTGATAAGTGGATTCCACTTTATAGTAGAGTCACGTTTAGCGACCGTCCATATACTGAAGCATTAGCTATCGGGGATGATCAAAATGCTATTATGGAGGAAGTTTTAAAAATGAAAAACATAGAAAGCGTGTGGGATTCTCCAGACGTAGAAAATAAGATTTTAGAACTTTTATCTGAAAAAGAAACAGTCAGGAATTAAAGTTTAATTCCTGACTGTTTTATTTATTCTTCGCGATGTACTTTAGTAAAGTCAAATGCAGGAGTGCATATTGCAATATACTCACAAGGCTCGTCAAATGGATTTGAGTATTGAACCCGGGTATTTTTTTCAATTTTTATAGACTGCCCGGCTTCTAGGATTATGGTGTCTACCTCAATAATGAACTGTTTTTTTCCTTTTATAATATAGGTGTATTCTGCAAATTCTGGAGTTTGAAAAGGTTCACTCCATTTAGGAGGTGCGATCATGTGTGCAATCGATATTTCGGGATTGTTTGTAGTCGCTAAACCATGGTGCTCTTCAATCAATTTTCCATCTGTTGTTGGTACAACAAATGGAGTGCTTTGAATAAAATATTTTTTCATTGTATATTTTCTAGTTAAAGATTAATTACACTTTTCTAAGTTCTATTACTTTATCTAGCGTGTAATAAAGGCCTTTAGTTTTCTTGTGTTTTGCTTTCGTGTAAAAATCGATTCTAGTTACTAATTTTAGTATCGCTATTGATTCAAGTATAAAAGGAATCAATTTTAGGATTGAAAGGTATTCTAATGTTTCGCTAATTATTCGCTTGCGGGTAATTCCGTATTGTTTTTCATGACAACAAAAAACAGAATTGTTGTTAAAATAGCAATCACAATTCCGATTATATCTGAAGTTATGATGTCTAACCCAAAACCTATTGTAGGGTCATAAAAAAGATAAGACCCAAGGACTGATGTTATGAAAAATGCAGGTATTAAGGCAACGATATAATGGTTTTTTTTTTGGTACAAATAAACTGCTCCAATCCATAACGCAATTGCGGATATACTTTGATTTGCCCAAGAAAAATACCTCCAAAGAAGTTGAAAATCTATTTTAGTTAGAATAAAGGCAATTGCAAAAAGTGGAATTGCAATTATAAAACGATTTCTAAGTGTCTTTTGATCAATTTTCAGGTAATCTGCGATAATCATTCTTGCGGCCCTGAAAGAGGTGTCTCCAGAAGTTATAGGTAAGACGATAACCCCTAAAATAGCAATTGTTCCACCGATGGTTCCTAGAAATACTGTTGCAATTTTATGAACTACTCCAGGGAGTCCTTCAGTTGCTAGTAAAGTACTAAGCCCTTCTCCGTTCATAAGGCTCATTGCCGCTGCGGCCCATACCATTGCTATAACTCCTTCTACAATCATCATTCCGTAGAATATTTTACGACCGTCTTTCTCATTTCTAATGGTTCTGGCGATTATAGGGGATTGGGTTGCATGAAATCCTGATAAAGCACCACACGAAATCGTTAAGAATATTACGGGGTAATATGGGATGTCTTTCGGATGCATATTTGTCAGCGTCAATTCAGGAATTGGATTTCCATACATAAACATCCCTACTGCAACACCTACGGCACTCAATAATAATAGAAGTCCAAGGATAGGGTATATTTTTCCGATAACTTTATCAATTGGTAAAATTGTAGCTATGATGTAATAGACGAAAATAGCGAGTACAATTAAGGTAAACATATTTAAATCTTTGCCTATAAGGTCATCTATCATGCTTGCTGGTGCGGAAATAAAAACAGTTCCCACTAAAAGAAGCAGTAGAACGGTAAAGAAATTAACGATGTGACTGAAGGATTTTCCTAAGAATTTTGAGGCCAAGGCTGGTAAGTGAGCTCCTCCATATCTGATGGAGATCATTCCCGTTAAATAATCGTGGACAGCTCCAGCAAAAATGCAACCAATAACGATCCAAAGGAAGGCTACTGGACCGTATAAAGCGCCTAAAATAGGTCCGAAAATAGGTCCGACTCCTGCAATATTTAAAACTTGTATCAAAGAATTTCTATTGCTGTTCATGGGGACAAAGTCTACTCCATCTGCGTGAGTGTAGGCTGGAGTAGCTCTGTTAGGATCTGGTTTAAAAATGTTTTCAATAAATTTACCGTAAAAGATATATCCCAATACGAGTAAGACTATGGCTGTAATGAATGTAATCATTATAATGAGTGGGGTTAATTATAATTAATTTAAAGGGATCAAGGTAGGGCTATTTATAAGAAACGAGTAAGCCTTCCTTTAATTCTTCATTATTTATTATGTTATTTTTTCATCATTTTCGACAAAATCCCTAATGCTCCTCTTATAAAGGTGGCGCTAGTCAAGACTTTTAAAACAGATTTTGTTACTCTACCGCTAACTGTGCCTGTAGTGTTTTGTGTTTGTCTTTGTTTGGGTACGGTTACTTTAATCTCTTCTTTCTCTTTTTCTTCTTTGGCGATTTCGGCATCTATAACAGCTATCTTTTTATTTAACATCTCGTATGCGCTTTCACGATCGATAAGTTCGCTGTATTTCTTTACTAATTTTGATTTGGTGTTGATTTCCTGAATTTCACTCTCGGTTAAAACGTCCATGCGGCTCATTGGAGCTCGCATCATGGTGACCACAAGAGGAGTTGGAATTCCTTTTTCGCTTAAAGCGGTAACTAAGGCTTCTCCAATTCCTAAGCTGGTCAACACTTCACTTGTTTCGTAGTACTCTGAAGTAGGGTAGTTATCTGCAGTTTGCTTAATGGATTGTCGGTCTTTGGCAGTAAAAGCTCTCAGAGCATGTTGTATTTTTAGACCTAATTGTGCTAATATACCGCTTGGAACGTCCATTGGATTTTGGGTTACAAAGTAAACTCCAATACCTTTTGATCGAATTAGCTTTACAATAGTCTCGATTTGTTCAAGTAAAGCTTTGCTAGCCTCGTTAAAAATTAAATGTGCTTCGTCAATAAAAATAACTAATTCAGGTTGTTCTGAATCGCCCTTTTCTGGTATTTGTTGGTATATTTCTGCTAATAAGCTTAACATGAATGTCGAAAACAATTTTGGTTTATCTTGAATATCTGTCAGTCGGATGATGTTGATATAACCTTTTCCGTTTTCATCCATTCGCATTAAATCGTTAATATCAAATGACATTTCGCCAAAAAAGAGTTCAGCTCCCTGTTGTTCTAGTTCAATTATTTTTCTAAAAATGATTCCTGTTGTCGAAGTTGAAATCTTGCCATAATCTCTCGTTATTTCCTCTTTTCCCTCTTCGGTGATGTAATTGATGACTTTTTTTAGGTCTTTCAGATCTAACAAAGGCATTTTATTGTCATCGCAATATTTAAATAGAACAGACATTACCCCGGATTGAGTATCATTTAGATCCAAAATTCGCGAAAATAAAACAGGTCCAAACTCTGATACAGTGGCACGCAGTCGCACTCCGCTTTGTTCAGATAGTGATAATAATTCTACAGGAAATTTAGAAACGTTGTACGGGAGGTTTATTTTGGCATGTCTTTCCGTAATAAATGCCTTTTCTTCACCTTTTTTGGCAATGCCGCTAAAGTCACCTTTGATGTCCATCATTAATACTGGAATTCCAAAAGAGGATAACTGTTCAGATAAAACTTGAATAGTTTTAGTTTTCCCAGTACCGGTTGCGCCAGCGATTAAGCCGTGTCTATTTAGCGTTTTTAATGGAATTTTAACATGAGCATCGGCTAATGCTTCTCCATCAAGAATGGCTCCTCCCAAGATAATACTTTCGCCTTTAGAGGTGTAGCCTTTAGTAATGTGTTGTATAAATTCTTCTTTTTTATTCATAACATTGATATTGTTAAAGTTAGCTGCAATATATTATTAATTTTTTAAACGAAGTAATTTTGGAAGTTACTGTATTTTTATTCCTTTTTTATTGCTAATAGTGAAAATACTTAAATATGTATATTAAATTTCATTTCTTGATGTATTGTGTCAATAATTCATAAATTGATGGTTTTTATGTTGAAATATAGTAAATTTGTTTAACGATATTGAGTAAAATAGCTGTATCAAAAAAATCTTGTTTTATTTTGAATAAATTAAATTGTAATAAAATTAAAAAAAGTTTTTTTATTTGAACTAAAAATATAAATTTGCGGGACTACAAGTTTATTATAAGTAAAAATAAAATTATTTAAAACTATTAAAATTAAAAAAAATGGCAAACGTTAAAAAAGAAAACACTTCAAACGGTGGAGGAATGGTTTCAGGAATGATTATTTTAGCATGTATTGGTGTGGGTGTATTAATCTGGAAATTTATCATGGGTAACCCTGCGAATTTTGAAGGTGGAAATCCTGATGGAATTCCGTTGAACACGTTAGGTCAAGTATATCACGGTGGTGCGGTTGTACCGGTATTATTAGGAATGTTGTTAATGGTTTTTGTTTTTTCTATCGAAAGATTTTTCGTTATATCTAAAGCAGCTGGTAAAACTAAATTAGATACTTTTATGACAAAGATACAAGCAAGTATCAAACAAGGTGAGATTGATGAGGCGATTGCTTCTTGCGACAAACAACAAGGATCTGTTGCAAATGCAATTAAATCTGCACTTGTAAAATACCAAGCAGTTAAGAAAGAAGGATTTAATAGTGAAGAAGCAGCTGAGACTATTCACAAAGAAATAGAAGAGGCAACTTCTCTTGAGATGCCAATGCTACAAAAAAATATGACAATTATTTCATCTTTAGTTTCTTTAGGAACTCTTGTTGGATTATTAGGAACTGTAGCGGGTATGATTAAAGCGTTTGGTGCACTAGCAGCTGCTGGTACTCCTGATCAAGCTGCTCTTGCTGCTGGTATTTCTGAGGCACTTATTAATACTGCTACAGGTATTGGGACTTCTGCTGTTGCAATTATCTCTTACAACTTCTTTACTTCTAAAATTGATGATTTGACTTACTCTATTGATGAGGCAGCTGTATCAATTGTAAATACTTACAGAAGATTCAGAGGAAGTTTGAAGCAATAATTAGGTTGATATTTATATCAAATAAAAAACAAAAAGAATGGCTAAAATAAATATAAAAAAGAATGCGGGGTCTACTGATATGACCGCAATGTGTGATGTCGCATTTCTATTGCTTACCTTCTTTGTAATGACTTCAACAGCTAAGATTCCTGAAGCATTGCCTGTAGATACTCCTACTTCAACAGTTCAGACTAAATTGCCTGAAACTGATTTGGCTACGTTAACTGTAGGTGAAGGAAAGGTCTTCTTTGATTTGAAAGGAAAAGAAGTTCGAGTTAGAACCTTAGAGTTAATGGGTGAGAAATACGATGTAACTTTTTCTGATCAAGATAAGGAAGTATTTTCAAGGATGGATGATTTTGGTGTGCCGCTTCTTAATCTTAAACAAATCATTGATATGAAAGCGTCTGATAGAAGTAAAGCAGGGCAACCTGGTATTCCTGCAGATTCACTTGATAATCAATTGAAAGAATGGATCTATAATGCGCGTATTGCAAATATAGAGGTGAACGATAAAGAATTGCAGGTCGCTATTAAAGGGGATGCAAAAGAAGAGTATCCAGCCATTAGAAAAGTGATGGATATGTTGCAAGATCAAAAAATCAATAGCTTTAGTTTGGTTACTGGTTTAAGAGGAAAAGATTTTTAATAAAAAAAAGACACTAAAATGGCTGAATTAAATACCGGTGACGGTGGAGGCAAAAAAGGTGGTAAAGTAAGAGCTAAAAAAGCGAATGCAAAGGTAGATTTAACTGCTATGGTGGATTTAGCTTTCTTATTAATCACATTCTTTATGCTTACCACGACGTTGTCTAAACCTCAATCGATGAACTTGGGGTTGCCAGATAAAGATCCTAGCAAAGATAACGTGGATATGAAAGTGGACGAAAATCGTACTATGACAATTATGTTAGGTGCTGATAATAAGTTGGTTTATTACGTTGGTTTGTTGGCTACTCCTATTGCAGGTCCAAAAGAATTACCATATGGTAAAGATGGTATACGAAAGGAAATTCTATCTAGAAAGAAGTCAGTACTGGAGTATACAGGAAATAAAGACAAAGGTATGATTGTAATTATCAAGCCTAGTAAGAAAGCAAATTATAGAAATGTAATTGATATACTAGATGAGATGGCAATTTCTGACGTTCCGACCTATACTATTGTTAATGATTTTTCTCCTGAAGAACAAAAATTGTTAGAAGGAAAACAAGAGTAATCTTGTTTTCTTAATAACCTAATAATTAAGAAAAATGAAATTAGACATATTAAAAAATCAATGGCTTGAGATCGTATTCGAAGGACGTAATAAAGTTTACGGAGCTTATGAATTGAGAAGAACCAATAGAAAAACTACTATTAAAGCGCTAATTATTGGAGCCTTATTTTTTAGTGTTGCTGTTGCTGCTCCTCTAATCATGGACTTAATTCCTAAAGGAGAAGAGAAAGATATGGACAGAGATATTAAAATCACTGCGATAAAACTACCTCCAAAGAAGAAAGAAGAGCCTAAGTTAAATGTTCCACCACCACCACCACCACCACCAAAAGTGGATCAGGTTAAGTTTGTGAAGCCAGTAGTGGCTAAGGCAGAAGAAGTGACTGAAGAGCCGCCGAAAATTGTTGAGATCAAAGAAAAAAAGATTGGTGCTGAAACAATTAAAGGAGATCCAGATGCAGTTTTAACTGTTGCTCCAGTGGGTACTGGACCAACTAAAGTGGTAGAAGCTGATGACAATCAAATTTATAACACAGCTGGTATCGAAGTAAAACCTGAATTTCCAGGTGGTATGGATAAGTTTTACTCTTATGTAGGGAAAAACTATCGTGCTCCTGAAGAAGAAGGACTTAAAGGTAAAGTTTATGTTACTTTCGTAGTTGAAAAAGATGGTTCGTTAACAGATATCAAAGTATTAAGAGATATTGGTTATGGAACAGGGAAAGAAGCTATTAGAGTTTTAAGTAAATGTCCTAAATGGAATCCAGGTGTACAAAATGGAAAACCGGTTAGAGTACTATACTCTCTTCCTATTACTATTCAAACAGCGGATTAATGTTAGAACAAGCAATGAAAAACATACAGAAGAAATCGCTTAAAGAGCGATTTCTTCTCGTTATGGCAATTTTGTTTTTTGTAGTTTATTTTGTTTTGGGATTATTTATTATATTTATGAATGATTTCCCGCTTGATATGGCTATGGAATATAGAATAGCCTTTGGGGTGCTTCTTATCGTATATTCTATTATAAGAGCGGTTCGAATTATAAAAGACAATAAAGATTAGATTATGATAAATTTTGCTAGGCAGTCGTTTGTAGTAGTGCTCTTAATTTCGTTATTATTTATTGGTTGTAAGAAATCAGAGGATAATAAGGAAACTATTCTTAAAGGAACAACAACTATACTTGTTGACGAAACGCTACAACCCCTAATGGAAGATCAGATTTCTGTTTTTCAAGGTCGTTATAAGGCTGAGATTGTATTGGAATCTAGGTCTGAAAAAGAGGTTATGCTTGCATTCCTAAAAGACACTTCTCGAATTGCTCTTTTATCTAGAAAATTGAATAATGAGGAGGTTAAATATTTTGAGCAATTAAAAATTAAACCTAAAACAACTAAAATTGGTAGTGATGCCATCGCTTTTATTTCAAATAAAAACAACAATGATACGTTAATAGCTTTAAAAGACGTTATTCTTTTTATGCAAGGTAAATCACAAAAGGGGATTAAAGGGTTAGTATTTGATAATCCAAATTCTAGTACCATGCGTTACATGAGCGAGTTGGCGGGTATTGCAGAAATGCCGAAGGAAGGAGTTTTCTCTTTTAAAACGAACAAAGATGTTGTTAAGTTTGTATCTGAAAATGATGGGATGATAGGTGTTGTTGGTCTCAATTGGTTGTATCAACCCTCGCCTGACATTGCTGATTTCATTAAAAATATTAATGTATTAAGCGTTAAAGGAGAAGGTAGTCAGGAGTTTGTGGCGCCTACACAAAACAATTTAGCAGAAGGTAAATACCCTTTGGCACGTGATTTGTATATAATTAATTGTCAGGGATATTCTGGTTTAGGAATGGGGTTCGCTTCATTTGTTGCTGGAGACGTGGGACAAAGGATAATTTTGAAAGCAGGACTATTGCCTATACGTATGCCTGGTAGAAAAGTTGAGTTTAAAACCAAATCAATTAAAGAAAATGAATAAGGATAAATTAAATAAAGTTAAAATGAACAAATTTAGAATTCTAGGAGTTGCCTTTTTGGCCGGAATGACAGTGAGTTTCGCACAGAACATTGATCAAGCTAAAAAAGAAATTGACGCCGAAAAATACCAAGCTGCGAAGGTAACTTTGAAATCAATTGTAAAATCAGATCCGTCTCAAGGAAAAGCATTTTTCCTTTTAGGAAATGTTTACTTATATCAAAACGTAGCAGATTCTGCTCAAATGACATACAAAAGTGGTTTGTCAGCTAAAAATGATGCGCATTTCAATTATATTGGACTTGGTCAATTAGATCTTGACAATGGAAAAGCTTCAGCTGCAAAGGCTAACTTTGATTCAGCGATCAAAGAAATGAAAAGAAAAGATTTTGAAGAATATGTTTATGTAGCAAGAGCTTACATGAATTCTACAAAACCGGATTATAAACAAGCGCTGTCAACTTTAGAATTAGCTAAAGAAAAAAATGGTCAAGAGCCACAAGTACTTTTAGCTTTTGGAGATGCTTATTATGGTGATAAAAACCAGAATGAAGCCTATTCTAATTACCGTAACGCTTTTCAAGCTGATAACAGTTTAATTAGAGCAAAAGTTCAATTAGGTGTTTTATTAAAAGGAGCTAAAGCGTATACTGAGGCAGTAAAAGCATACAGTGATGTTATGGCTACTAATCCTAATTATGGTCCATTGCACCGTGAGTTAGCTGAGACTTATTATTTATGGGCGCTTAACGTACCAGGAAGACAAGACCAATACTTGAAAGAGGCGTTAGGTCACTATGAAAAGTACATGTCTTTGACTGACTATTCTTTAGATTCTCGTATGCGTCATGCTGACTTTTTAATTCTTGCTAAAGATTACAAAGCTTTAGAAATTGAAGCAAATAAAATGAAAGAGATTGATCAGGTGAATCCTCGTATCTATCGTTATTTAGGTTATTCTGCTTACCAAAATAATAATGTTGATTTAGCAATTAAATCTTTAACTGATTATATTGCTAACCCATCAAATAAGGTGATTAGTTTAGATCATATGTATTTAGGTTTAGCCCAAATAAAAAAAGGAACTAGTGCAGATGGTACTTCTGTAGATCCAGTACTTTTTGAAAAAGGACTTGCTTCTATTAGAAAAGCGGTTGAAATTGAAAAATCAGTTACTAACGAACTTGGTGAAGTAGGTAAGAACCTTTATGAGCAAAAATTATATAAAGAAGCAGCTGCGATTTTAGAAATTGCTACTTCTAACAATGAATCTAGCGGTTTCCTATATGACAACTATTATTTAGGTAATGCTATTTATTTTGATAACGCACAACCTGGTGTTGTAAAAGATACAGTTGCTTTGAGAAAGGCTGATATTGCTTATGGAAATGTAATTACAGCTTCACCTGATACTCAAGACGTATATCTTTCTCGTGCTAGAACAAATAGTTTGTTAGGTGATGATCAAGCAATGATTAAATATTACCAACAATATATTGATCTCGTTACTAAGAAAGGACCTGAAGAATTAGCGAAGCCAGCTGTTAAGGCTAAACTAATTGAGTGTTACAACTCTATGGCTGCAGGATATGCAAATTTTGATAAAGCTAAGGCTAAAGAATTTTTTGCTAAAACCCTCGCACTTGACCCAACGAATGTTTACGCAACACAATCACTTAATTTACTTAAGTAGTCAAGTTTACTAAATAGGAAAGCCCGATAGTTGAAAAGCTATCGGGTTTTTTGTTGTCTTTTTTTATCGTTTTTTATTGTGCTAAAGGGATTTTAAAATATCCTTTCTGTATTATTAATTTAAGTCCTTTTCTAATTAACTATCTTTGCACTTTAAATTACAAAAATGTTATCAAAAGAAATACAATTGGAAGTAAATAAAGGAGCTATGTTGCCTTTGATGGAAGAGTTTTATACGATTCAAGGTGAAGGGTATCATACTGGAACCGCGGCATACTTTATTAGAATTGGTGGCTGTGATGTAGGCTGTCATTGGTGTGATGTTAAGGAAAGTTGGAATGCAGAGTTGCATCCACCTACAGCTGTTGATAGGATTGTTGCAAATGCAAGTAAATATTCTGAAACAGTTGTGGTAACTGGTGGAGAGCCTTTAATGTGGGATATGAGTTTGTTAACTCGCAAGTTGAAAGAGAATAATCGAAAGGTACATATTGAAACGTCTGGCGCTTATCCTTTGTCTGGAACTTGGGATTGGATTTGTCTTTCGCCAAAGAAAAACAAGCTTCCTACCGAAACTGTTTATGCTAATGCACATGAATTAAAAGTGATTATCCACAATAAGCATGATTTTATTTTTGCGGAAGAGCAGGCCGAATTAGTTAATAAAGATGCCATCTTGTTCCTTCAGCCAGAATGGAGTAAAAAGGAGGAAATGACACCGCTTATTGTAGATTATGTTATGAATAGTCCAAAATGGAGAGTTTCTTTACAGACTCATAAATTTCTTAATATTCCTTAAAAAATTGAGATTAAATAAGAAAAGCCAAACAACAATTGTTGTTTGGCTTTTCTTATTTGAATTTTTAGCTGAATTCTATAAGTAAGTGTGTGCCTCTAAACTGAAAGTTTCGCTAGATAATCATAATGCTCTCCTTCAAGAATTAATTCTGCTTGTAAGTTATTTGCGAAAGCCGCGTTTTGTAAAGTATTATAGTCAATATACATCCAGTTGAAAGGTTTTTCTTTTTCACCCTTGTAGCCAATGTTAAAAACTACCTCTCCATAATATTCATTATCAGAAGGAATCCATTTTCCTCCGTCTTCATCGTCATCAAACATGTATATAATATCAGAACTGTCCATTAAAATTTGGCCACCTGGATTCAATAGTGATTTTAGTTTTAGAAGGAAATTTGGAATATTTTTTAGTTTCCCACACATTCCTGCGCCATTCATCAGCAGTAAAATCGTATCGTAGCTTTCCTTTTCTAATGTCATTACATCTTGAACTCGCGCATCTTTAATACCTCGTAGTTTGCAGGCCTCAATTGCATTTGGTGAAATATCGATTGCAGTCACTACTAAATTCAAGTCGTTTTGTAAGTACAAACTATGACTTCCTGCTCCGCAGCCTACATCAAGGATTTTTCCTTTTGCAAGCTGTAAAGCTTTTTGTTCCATTTTTGGCATTTCTTTATAGGAACGAAATAAATAAGCAACACTCATTTCGTCTTCTTCGGATATGGTGGTTTCTGTAATTAAATCTTCAGGAGAATTATTGGTTTGATAATCTAGGATGGCTTTGCCAAAAAGGTCTTTCATTGTTTGTATTTCAAAATTCAACATTCATTATTCAAAGTTCGTCGCTCAAAAAGTGTAATTTTGTAAAGAATTTTAAAATCTAAACTTGAAACCTACTTTAAACGAACTCGGAAAACTTGCCAAAGATAAGCATATAGAAAACAAAAAGTATTTCGATAAGCTTAAAAAGAAGACCCCTAAAAATTTAGATTATGTGATGCAAGACTTACATGTTGCTGAATTTAAACGAACGGATTGTTTAAAATGTGCAAATTGTTGTAAAACTACTGGACCTTTGTTTACGTTAGCCGATATTGAACGGGTTTCAAAATACCTTAAGCAAAAACCACAGCAGTTCATCGAGCAATACCTTCGGGTTGACGAAGACAAGGATTATGTGCTGCAAAGCCTGCCTTGCACTTTTTTAGATCATGAAAATGCCTGTATGATTTATGATGTTCGACCAAAGGCTTGTCGAGAATTTCCACACACAGATAGAAAGAAGTTTCAGCAAATAGCAGATCTTACCTTGAAGAATGTTGCAATTTGCCCTGCTGCCTATAATATTGTCGAGGAAATGAAGAAAAAGCTACCGTTGTAGTGAACGACTTTATTCGTAAATTAAATAGTTCTCTCTCATTTTTTTAAATTGATCTAAACCTGTTTTCCAACTCTCTCTGATTTCAGTTTCTGGTACTCCGGATTCAATTTGTTGTTGCAACTTTCGTGTTCCAGCTAGATTTGTAAAAAACGCATTGAAGAACTTGGATTTATCCATGGTGTTAGTATAGGCTTTGATGAGCCATTTCAATTCCAGTTGTCGGAGTTCATTTTGAGTTGACAAATCTTCGCCAAAGCATTTTACTTCATTATAAACTGGATTTTGTGCTCCCATATTTGGTTTGGGAGTAAAACTAAAATTACCTTTTGTTAAATAGGGCGAACCGTAGATTTGGAATTGCAGTTCGGTTCCTCTTCCTACGCTTACATTTGTGCCTTCAAAAAAACATAAACTAGCGTATAGATTGATCGATTGCTCATTTGGTAAGTTTGGCGAAGGTTTTGCAGGAAGGCTGTATTTGCATATTTCTATTATAGTTGGAGCAAGGAATAACTGTTAGTTTGCAGTTGATTCCTTTTTTCAGCCATTTTTCACCATTAATCATTTTTGCATATTCACCAATTGTCATTCCATGTAAAACGGGAATAGGATTCATTCCCACAAAACTGCTATATTCCTTTTCTAGAATTGGCCCGTCAACAATGCTTCCATTAGGATTGGGTCTATCCAAAACAATTAATTCAATATTGTTTTTCGCACAAGCTTCCATTATATAATGCAGTGAGGAAATATAAGTGTAAAAGCGGGCGCCAACATCTTGTAAGTCAAAGACCAAAACATCAAGTCCAGCTAATTGCTCCGACTTTGGTTTTTTATTATTGCCATAAAGCGAAATAATAGGAAGTCCAGTTTTTGAATCCATTCCGTCGACGATATGTTCGCCGGCATCGGCAGTACCTCGAAAACCATGTTCCGGAGCAAATATTTTTCGGACATTAATTTTTTTGTCTATCAAGAAATCAACTAAATGGGTTTGCTTCTTCGTGCTTGTAGAACTTGTGGGAGATTCTTCTATTAAAACGATACCTGACTGATTGGTAATTAAGCCTATGTTTTTACCTTTTAAAAGAGGTAGATAAACTTCATAATTGTCTGCGCCGGTTTTAATTGAATGTGTTTTGGTAGCTTTATCTAGTAAGGCGGCTTCTTTTGTGTCTTCAGTAATAATCGCGGCAGTATCTTTCGACTTGCTCTGGTCTAATCCTTATTTCTTATTTATTGAGCTAGAGCAAGAAAGCAAAATTACTGTTAGAACAAATATTGATGGGATATTTTTAAAAAGTGAATTCATATAACGGATTTGAATAAAATTAGTGTCAATTAGCGTAATTCACGTTTTAGCTGTATTTTTGAATCCAAATCAGATACTTAATCAAATTGAATTTAGAATATTTTATTGCCAAAAGACTTATAACCGCTAAAGATTATAAAAGTAGTATATCTGCACCTATTATAAAAATTGCAATTTCAGCCATTGCCATCGGAATGGTTATGATGATAATCTCAGTAGCGACTGGTGTTGGCTTGCAACAAAAGATCAGAGAAAAAATTTCGGCCTTCAATGGTCAGATCATTATTTCTAATTATGATAGCAATCAATCTGAAGTTACTCTAGTTCCCATTTCGAAAAAACAGAATTTTTATCCCAATTTTGATGCTGTAGCTGGAGTGAGTCATATTCAGGCGATAGCCAGTAAAGCTGGGATTATTAGAACCGAAGATGCTTTTGAAGGAGTCGTATTCAAAGGGGTAGGTGCCGATTATAAGTGGGACAATATAAAGGAGTATCTCATTGATGGAAAATTACCTGACTTTTCAGACAAGATAAATGAAGATGTAGTGATATCTCAATTTCTGGCAGATAGGTTAAAACTCAAAGTAGGAGATCCGTTTAATACCTTTTTCATGAAAGAAGGGCAGAACAAATTGCCTAATATTAGGAGGTTTAAAATCGTCGGGATTTTTAATTCTGGTTTTCAAGAATTCGATGCGACCTATGTGTTAGGAGATATACGCCATATTCAGCGTATTAATAAATGGAAAGCGGATCAGGTAGGGGCATTCGAAGTTTTTGTCGATGATTTTGATAATATTCGGTCGGTAGGTGAAGAGGTGTATCAGTATACAGGTTCTACATTAGATACTAAAACGATCATCGAAAAATACAGTTATATATTTGAGTGGCTGCAATTGTTCGATTTTAATATCATTGTCATATTAATAGTCATGATATTGGTTGCTACAATCAACATGGTGGTGGCTTTGTTGGTTCTTATTCTGGAACGAACTCAGATGATCGGAATATTAAAAGCACTCGGAGCTAACAATTGGAGTATCCGGAAAATATTTCTTTACAATGCGTCCTACTTAATTCTCCGCGGATTATTTTGGGGAAATCTAATCGGAATAGCAATTCTGTTGATTCAGAAATACTTCGGGATAATCAAACTTAATCCTGAAAACTACTATGTCGATCAAGCGCCGGTATATCTTAATTTGGGGTACATATTATTACTGAATGGACTTACCATTAGTGTTTGTTTTTTAGTATTACTGATTCCTTCTTATATAATAACCAAAATTTCACCGGTCAAAGCAATTCGTTTCGATTGATATAGTATTTGGACGTTCCTCGTTATATAAAAAATAGACTATACCTATATATAAGGAGTAACCACTTTTCTTCAGAAGCTATTTCCCGCCCCCGACACTTTGGGACGCTACAATCTACCTGGCCTTCTCTTCTCGTCTTTTCGGATGAGAAGGGACTGGCTTGATAGGATTTCCACTGCTATGGGGGCTAGGTGAGTCGCTTTTAGAAGTGAGATTTAAATATTAGTAATAAAATCTCCAAAAAACAACACCTATATATAATAGTATATAAAGCAAGAGCACTAAATTATTCGGGAATCAAGGCTAGTTATGCTATGTGATACTACTACGGAGTCAATAAAAAATGCTGTATTCTCAACGAAACAGGGCGAACCACGTCCACAAATTCTCCCTTTCCTTGGGAGATTCCCGACGGTTCGGGAGTAGGAGGAAAAAACTTTCCACTTCAAGATTCCTATTTCCAGCGAGTTAAGTCATGCGTTAAGAAAACATAAAAAAATAGTCAATAAAAAGTATTGTTTAACGCTATAAAGGTGCTACTTT
>NZ_VOGZ02000008.1:0-170185 GCF_008033395.2 Flavobacterium sp. XN-5 | reverse complement strand
TCCTGAAGCGGTAATAGTGATTGAACCATCGGTTCCTCCATTACATTTAGGACTTACTATGCCCGCATTTGAAACTACAATCGCTGGCGGTTGAGAAACAACTACTGATCCCGTTGATTTACACCCTTTAGAATCCGTAACCGTCCATTGATAAGTACCAGCTAATGCATTACTAATATCCTGAGTGGATGCTGTAAAATTATTTGGACCTGTCCAAGAATAAGTATATATAGAAGATCCCCCTGTAACGCTAAGATCTACAGAACCAAACCCGCCATTGCAGCTTGGATTTGTTGCTACCGCCGTTCCTTTTGGTCTTCCATCCACGGTAAATTGAATAGGAGCACCAGGGAAATCTTTTAATTCTGATTGTTGTGAATTTCCAGAAGATCTTGTTCTAATAAATAACGTACTTACTGAAAAACAAGGATCTTTTAGAGCTAGTGTATTTTTAAATACCTGCGTCAGATTAATGGCACCTTCGGCCCATTGATTAGGAGCATAGTCGCCCCCTACACCGGTTCCATTTGGATCACTACCGTAAACATCAAACGGAACGTGAGTCATTGTGGTATTATTAGTGATGAATATTTTACCAAGAAATTCTGAATTTGGATGAATCACATATTCAAATCCTCCTCCAGCCTTAGCTGACCATACCCGAATCACGGCATTGGCATCGCCTCCACCGTTAGTAAACTCAATAGTGATCAGAATGTCACCGAGTGTACGACCACCATCTGTTCCTAAACTAGTAAAACCTCCACTACCTCCGGTAACAGATCCATTGGCAGCCATAGTGGCGCCATTTATGGTCATTGATTTTTGCAAAAATTCGAAATCAATATAGCTACTACCGGTAGTAACTTGTCGGTCACCAGCAAATAAACACCATAAGTCAGTGGCTACTCCTCCTGGTAAACTAGGATCACCGTATGAAAAATGGGCTCCAGCATTTTGGATTTCATTTTTGTTGGGCGAATTGCCCGGCCCCCAAGTATATGTATTGGGATTGTCATTTATTTTATTAGATGAAGTAAAGATTGTTAAATCATTTTCATATCTATCCTGCAAGAAGAAAGTTTGTCCAGGATAAAGTAACTCCCCCGTAAAGGGATTAATAACACCATGACCATTAATGTCAGGATGTTGCGCGTCAAATAAATCACCTACAGCTTCATAGCCAGCGGGCATATGGGCATAGGCATCTCCATCAACTCCAGATCCTGATTTAGGTGCTAAAACAGGAACGAATCCTCTTATAGAACCTTGGGCATGAACTGTAGTGTCCGTCATAATAATTGCCAACAAAAGTATAGGCAAAACCAACGATTGGCGCCACGAGTAGTGCCAACGCTTTGATAAAAAATTAATGGTGTCTAGACCATCAATTTTTTTAAAACTTGATTTAAAAAGGAAGTTATTCGTTATAAAGCAACATATTAACGTGCCAAATAATCTATCGAACAACTTCGAAACGGTACTCTTTTTCATAATAATAGTAATTTTACGTCATAAAAAATATATTATATAACTAGTTTATAGATCTGGGAAATAAACTATTAAGAAAAAACAACTTCATAAAAAACATGAAGTGAACCATCATCTAAAGGATATTTTGCTGCTAACAAAAAAGACCTTTTATTACACTACGTAAAGCGTAATAATCGCAGTAGGACAAACTGATAAAAAGTGATTTGGAGGAGTAAAAAATAATAAAACAGGAACAATAATTTTAATTTGAATAGAAAATGGTATTAATAAATTTAAAATTAGATCTAAGTTGTAAAATCAAATCTATAATTTACTAAAAATCATTTATTTAGCGTTTTTTATTGTTAAATCAAAGTTAGGGATTAATAAAAATAAATGGAGGAAGTTTATGCCTATTTAAGGTAACATTCCGTTTAAATCGATAAACAACACGACCAATTAGGAAAGCAATTACAAAAAAAAAACATTAATACTTTTACTCTTGTTAAATAATTGATTAACAGTTTATTAGCTATTTGATTACAAAAAATTTATAACCTCAGAATAGTATTACAGCCTAACCACTAATAATTTTAATAAAAATTCTCATCCCAATTCAACTCTTTTTATCCAACCCTTTTAAATACTGGATACATAGTCCTACAATTGAAAAATTTAGTATAAATAAGAAAACCTTCCATAAACGGAAGGTTTTGTAGTAGGAGTTCCAGATGAATATGTCATCTCTTTTTTATAAGCAACATAAACTCTTTTTAGAATATTGAATTTGTTTTACTTTAAATTCAATGTCTTTTGTCTAAATGAAAAAACCTCCCATAAACGGAAGGTTTGTTTCATTTCGATACGCAATATAAATAGAGATAAGCGATTCACACACTTTTTTGCAGAGCAATCAACACTCTGCTTTAAGAGATCCCGATAGACATCGGGATAAGCGATTCACACGTTTTTTTGCAAAGCAAAAAAGCGGTTCTCTGCTTACATATTTCTTCTATATTGACCACCTACTTCAAATAATGCAGCTGTGATTTGTCCCAAAGAACAAACCTTAGTTGCTTCCATTAAGTGACCAAATAAGTTTTCGTTATTAATTGCGGCTTCTTGAATAGCTGCTAATTGTTGATCCACTTTATCGTGATTGGCTTTATGTAAATTGTCCAACATTGTAATCTGGTATTTTTTCTCCTCTTCAGTTGCTCGAATCACCTCAGCTGGAATTACCGTAGGTGAACCTTTAGAACTCAAGAACGTATTCACTCCAATAATTGGGAATTCCCCTGTATGTTTCAATGTTTCATAATACAAGCTTTCTTCTTGTATTTTAGAACGTTGGTACATGGTTTCCATAGCTCCTAAGACACCACCACGCTCCGTGATTCGGTCAAATTCTAATAATACGGCTGCTTCCACAAGGTCAGTTAATTCTTCAATGATAAAAGCACCTTGAATTGGATTTTCATTTTTGGCTAGGCCTAATTCTTTATTGATAATCAACTGTATAGCCATCGCACGTCGCACTGACTCTTCTGTTGGCGTGGTGATTGCTTCATCATAAGCATTAGTATGCAATGAATTACAGTTATCATAAATCGCGTATAAGGCTTGTAAAGTCGTACGAATATCATTGAAATCAATTTCTTGTGCATGCAAAGATCGTCCTGAGGTTTGAATATGGTATTTCAACATTTGAGCTCTTTCGTTAGCGCCATATTTGTTTTTCATGGCTTTCGCCCAAATTTTACGTGCTACACGACCAATAACTGCATATTCAGGATCTACTCCATTCGAAAAGAAAAACGATAAGTTAGGTCCGAAATCATTAATATTCATTCCCCGGCTTAAATAGTATTCCACATAGGTGAATCCATTAGAAAGTGTGAACGCCAACTGTGTAATTGGATTCGCTCCTGCTTCGGCAATGTGATATCCTGAGATAGAAACCGAATAAAAGTTTCTTACGTTTTTAGTGATGAAATATTCCTGAACGTCACCCATTAATCGCAACGCAAATTCAGTAGAGAAAATACAGGTGTTTTGTGCTTGATCTTCCTTTAAAATATCTGCTTGTACCGTTCCACGAACTTGTGATAATGTTCGCGCTTTAATTTCATTATAAACGTCTAAAGGTAAAACCTGATCTCCAGTTACTCCTAAAAGCATCAATCCTAAACCATCATTTCCAGCAGGTAAATCACCTTGATAATGTGGTCTTTCGACCCCTTTACCTTTATATATAGCATTGATTTTTGCTTCAACTTCTTTTTCTAAACCGTTTTCTTTAATGTAATATTCACATTGCTGATCGATGGCAGCATTCATGAAAAACCCTAATAACATTGGTGCTGGCCCATTAATAGTCATACTCACTGATGTCATGGCATGAACTAAATCAAAACCAGAATATAGTTTTTTAGCATCGTCCAAACAACAAATAGAAACTCCAGCATTCCCTATTTTCCCATAAATATCAGGACGGATGTGAGGGTCATTACCATATAAAGTCACACTATCAAAAGCTGTTGACAATCGTTTTGCTGGTAATCCTGCACTTACATAATGAAAACGTTTGTTTGTTCTTTCTGGTCCTCCTTCACCTGCAAACATACGAGAAGGATCTTCTCCTTCCCTCTTGAATGGATACAATCCAGCAGTATAAGGAAATTCTCCAGGAACATTTTCCTGCAGACACCAACGTAGAATATCACCCCAAGCTTGGTACTTTGGTAAAGCGATTTTCGGGATTTGAGAATGTGAAAGTGACTCCGTATGTGTCGCCATTTTTATTTCTCTATCACGAACTTTAAAAGTATAAACTGGGTTTTTATATTTATTTACTTTTTCATTCCAAGTCAATATTATTTCCCAGTTGTATGGATCTAAATCCATTTTTACTTTATCAAATTGATTCAGCAATAGATTCAAGAATATTTTATTTTCAGCAGCGCCTTGCTTTTCAACTTCAATGGCTGTTGGCAACACAGAAGTATCATCAATTCCAGCTTTAACAATCGCGGGCACTTTTCCGGACACTGACTCCAGTGTTTTGAAAATTCCGTATAATTTTTGCGCTACTTGCTCTTGAGTCACCGCCGTTTCATCATATAGACGATTGCTTTCGGCAATTTCAGACAAGTAACGAGTTCTATGTGGTGGAATTACGAAAATCTTCTCGCTCATTTCACGAGTGATTTCGAAAGTTGACTTCAAATCGGAATTTGTTTTCTCAACAATCTTATCCATAATCGCTTTGTAAAGCGTGTTCATTCCTGGATCATTGAACTGTGAAGCAATGGTTCCAAAAACGGGCATTTCATCAGGATTCACATCCCATAAATTATGATTGCGTTGAAATTGTTTTTTAACATCGCGAATAGCATCTAAAGCGCCACGTTTGTCAAACTTGTTTAATGCCACTAAATCAGCAAAATCAAGCATGTCGATTTTTTCTAATTGGGTTGCAGCACCAAACTCAGGTGTCATAACATATAATGATACATCTGAATGATCCATAATCTCTGTATCCGACTGTCCGATACCAGAAGTCTCTAAAATGATAATGTCGTATTTTGCTGCTTTGATTACTTGGATCGCATCAGCTACATATTTTGATAAGGCCAAATTAGATTGACGCGTTGCCAAAGAACGCATATATACTCTCGGATTATTGATAGCATTCATTCGGATTCTATCTCCTAGCAGCGCTCCTCCTGTTTTTCTTTTTGATGGATCGACAGAAATTAATCCTATTGTTTTTTCTGGAAAATCGATTAGAAAACGACGAACTAACTCATCTACTAAGGAAGATTTCCCCGAACCTCCTGTTCCTGTAATCCCAAGAACTGGCGTTGTACAAGTCACGTTCATTTTATGAATAGCAGCCAAAGCAGGTTTCGCTATTTCAGGAAAATTCTCAGCCGCAGAAATAATTCGCGCGATGGCTGTTGGATTTTTCGACACTAATTGATCCACTTCATTTGTTAGCTTATCTCCTGTTGGAAAATCAGAGCGCTCGACCAAATCATTGATCATTCCTTGTAACCCCATAGAACGACCATCATCTGGTGCGTAAATACGAGTGATTCCGTAGGCTTGCAATTCTTCAATTTCAGAAGGCAGGATTACTCCGCCTCCGCCTCCAAATATCTTAATATGCCCTGCTCCTTTTTCAACAAGCAAATCATACATATATTTAAAATACTCATTATGCCCTCCTTGATAGGACGTCAATGCAATAGCATTTGCATCTTCTTGGATAGCGGTATTCACTACCTCTTCGACACTACGATCGTGACCAAGGTGAATTACTTCAACACCGGTAGATTGAATAATTCTTCTCATGATGTTGATGGCTGCGTCGTGACCATCAAAAAGTGAGGCTGCAGTTACAATTCTTACTTTATTTATAGGAATATATGGCGTTTGTGGTTTCATTTTGAGAATATGATAATTTTAGTGCTGCAATTTACAATTTTTTTTAGTGATTGCCTGACGTTCCTTTCAGTTGTTGATAAAAAAGTAAAAATATTCAATTTGAGCTTGATATTGTAAAAGCTTCATGTGTAAATTCATTCCTTATTTTCTTCGAATCTGAGCCAATTAATGATCAAAAAGCAAAAATAACATGAGTTAGCTTTTATTAAATTTTGACAAGTTTAATTTAATGCCCCAATGCATTGAGATCAAGCGAACCTTTTTTTAAATAAATCCACTAGTTTATTCTCTAAAAGTCAATTTATGGTTTTATATTTGAAGAACTAGGGTTTTCGACTGAAGCCAATTGGCAAGGCAGCCGAAGTAAACTAATAAAACTTTGAATATGAAAAAATTTTTGCTTTTAACAGTAGTGTTTTCACTTTTTGGTTGCGCTGAGATGCAACAAGTCATGAATCAGTTTCCACAGGCTGACGGTACAGGAATGATTAATATTTCGACGGGATTGAAAGAAGCGCTAAACAATGGTATTTCTAAACAGGTAACTAAGCTGACTGCCACTGATGGCTTTTATAGAAATGAGGCAGTTAAAATACTTTTGCCAGAAGAATTAAGAAAAGTTGATGCAGGATTAAGAAGTATTGGTCTTAGCTCTTTGGCCGATGAAGGTCTAAAAGTATTAAATCGTGCCGCAGAAGATGCCGTAAAAGAAGCAACTCCAATATTTGTGGATGCTGTGACCAGCATGTCATTTGCAGACGCTAGAGGAATCTTGATGGGCAATGAAAGCGCAGCAACTAACTACCTACAAAACAGTACCTCTACTGCTTTATACGGAAAATTTAACCCCGTAATAAAAAATTCGTTTACTAAAGTTGGAGCTGACAAAGTGTGGACTAACATCATCACTAAATACAATAGTATTCCACTTGTAAATAAGGTAAATCCTGATTTGACAGATTATGTAACGAATCAAGCAATGAATGGCGTTTTTAAAATGGTGGCTGTCGAAGAGAAAAATATTAGAACAAATCTTAGCGCCAGGACTTCTGTTTTATTGCAAAGAGTTTTTGCAATGCAAGACAAGAAAATGTAATTCTTTTTGCAACTCTCCACGTTGAAAATCACACAAAAAAATAGTGATAAACACAGATATAAAACACTTTCTATTTGTTTATTTTAAGTAAAATGGTTTAGTTTTGATTTTGCTGTTTCATCCAGTATATGAAATAAGAAAATCAAAATTAAACTTTTTTTGTTGCTACAAGAACCAGTGAAATTATAAAACAGAAATTTTAAATTTCGAAAACAACCACTTACAATGCAAAAAATTACGCTACTTATACATTGCGAAGATCAAAAAGGAATTATAGCTACTGTGACTAATTTTATACTGAAAGTAGAAGGAAATATCACCTATTTAGATCAGCATGTTGATGTGGAACAAAATGTGTTTTTTATGCGACTGGAAAGTGAACTCACCAATCCATCTATTAGCCTCGAAGATATAAAAGCCGATTTTCAGCAAACGATTGCCACTGATTTTAATATGTCTTGGGATCTTTATAATAAAGAGATAAAACCAAAAATGGCTTTATTTGTATCCAAATACAATCATTGTTTGTATGATATTTTAGGACGTTATAGCGCCGGAGAATTAAATGTCGAAATTCCGTTGATTATATCCAATCATCAGGACTTAAAACCCATCGCTGATCAATTCCATATTCCGTTTTATCATGTTCCTTTTACCAAGGATAACAAAGCCGGAGGAGAAAAACAACAGATAGAATTACTCAAAAAATACGAGGTGAATTTTATTGTATTAGCCCGTTATATGCAAATTATAACTCCAAATTTGATAGCGCTTTACGAAAATAAAATCATCAACATTCATCATTCCTTTTTACCCGCATTTCCGGGTGCAAAACCGTATCATTCCGCATTTAAAAGAGGCGTAAAAATAATTGGCGCGACCAGTCATTACGTTACTGAGGAATTAGATGAAGGTCCAATTATCGAGCAAGACATCAGCAGGGTTTCACATATCAATTCAGTGGATGATTTTATCATGAAGGGAAAAGACTTGGAGCGCACTGTTTTGGCAAGAGCCATAAAACTGCATTCAGAAAGAAAAGTGATGGTGTATTCTAATAAAACGGTGGTGTTCTATTAATAAAGGGCTATTTCAATTATTTGTTTCGAATACATACATTTTATCTTTATTTCGAAAAGTTACCTTTTTCCAGAAAGGTCCTGCTACTATTTTGGTGGGATACCAATTTCGTCCTTCTTCTGATAAAATAAAAAGGCCTTCCTCTGTTCCTAAAACAATGAATTTGTCCAGTTTTGACTGCAATGGAAACACAGAAACTCCAAAACTATTGTAGATTTCCACACTTAATTGTGCTATATTTCTGGAAACTAAACCGATTTCACTTATTGAAATAATCGAACTTCCATCAAAGATTTTTTCAGAATCAATACCAAGATTATAGCGAGTTATACATTCCAGTATATTTCCGTTGTTATCATAAAAATAGAATGATTTTGCATTCCAGTTGATAAAATTGGCAATTTTTTCAGGTGGTTCCACTTCAATAATAGCTATTTTTCTTTCGATCCAAGCAAAAACTTCACCCAATTTATTATTTGGAATATCAAAAGCAAAATGATAAACAGGAGCTTCGATGTCAGATTGTCTAAAAATCAATTTTGTACTCCCCGCAGCAAACATAATACTGAATTCTGCTCTTGAAATAATTAACAAACCGATAACCTCGCTATAAAAAGCAGCTGTTTTGTCGATGTCATTTGTTAATAATTCGAGCTCTACTATATTCATATCATTATACTAAAAAATGAATTTGTAATGCAAGCACTTAATTCAATAAAATATATCTATACGATAACATACTAAATATAAATACTATAGCTATTTTTAAATACTAGAATGCAGGTTAATGGGAACATCAGTAATTAGCTGACCAAAGATTAAAGTTAAAAAACTTAACTTATGTACAACAAAGTAATAACAAAATCTTAACAACAGTTGGTTCACATTTATACGTTCTTTGCAGAGTAATAAACTGGTTATTTATTATTTGGTTTTGGTTAGTTAAAATCACTGTCGGTATTCATTGAGTACCGGCAGTTTTTATTTGGTACCCTTTAGAAAAGAAAGAACCGCCTCGTTAAAAACATTGGGTTGTTCTACATTTACCACATGACCACAATTAGCCACAACAAATAATTTTGAGGATTTGTAATGACTCTCCACTACTTTTCTCACTGATGGCAAAAACATATAATCTTCTTCACCCATAACATACAGCGTAGGGATATTTAATTCTACCTGACGAAACCATTTAAGTACAGGATTGATTTCAGCTGTTAGTTTAAACCATTTTAGAAATTCTTTATGGTATATTTTTTTTGCCTCATTTATAAAGAGAATACGAGATTGTTTGTGGTTTTTCCTAGGCATGATCACGAAGGCAAAGAATCGATACAACACCAGATAAGGTAAAACGTACTTGAAGGTATTTCCCAATCGCATTAATATTTGAGAGCGAAAATTCATCTTTAAAATCGCACCGCCAAGTATCATACTTTGCACCCTTTGTGGATACATTTCAGCTAATTGTCTAATTAAAATTGTACCTAGCGAAATCCCAACAAAATGTGATTTTTCAATTTTTAGAAAATCCAACACCTCCAAAATATCATTGGCAAGATCCGAAAAAGTATATTTCTGTTTAAATGCCGTTTTTATCGGCGACTTAGAATTGCCATGACCTCTTAAATCCAGTAAAAGCACATTGTACTGCTTTTTAAAATCCCGAATTTGTTTGAACCATATAGACGAACTTCCACCTGCACCATGGACAAAAGTTACCCACTGGGTGCTAGACTGATTTTCGTAAATGATATAATTAAGCACGCTTTTTTTTGCAAAAATAGCACTTTAATTTTAAATCCCAATCTTAACATTTTTTATAGATTACTTTCTAAAAGTATACCGTAAATTTGCAAAAAAATACCACCATGACCGGATTACTGCAAGAGAAAAGTGAAATTGAAAAACTCCAAAGAGAATACAAACTACTTTCTGAATTAAATTTCAATACTGATACTGACCATCTTTCGAAAGTTAAAACCCCTAAAGAAGAATTAATCCTAGAAGAATGTGAAGCATAATACCCTTCTAATTTAAAACCTTCAAAACAGCAAATTTGTCAATAAAAACAGAACCTAAATAATATTAAAAAACTGATGCGCCTAATATAGAAGAAAACAAAGTAGAATTTGTTCCCCTTTTTAACATCAAGACAGGAACAGGAATTGGTTATAAAATTTCATTTCTAGCCTACAGTTTACTTATGTCTCATCCCAATTTACGGAAGCCAGCAATAGCAAAACAGATATCAATGATAACACCTACGGGATATTTGGAGAAATCCCTGCTTATTATGTAGCCGATTTTTCTGCATCTTACAAATGGAAAAAATGGAAACTCGAAGCGGGTGTGACTAACTTCACCAACAACAGCTATTTTACTCATAGAGCGACAGGATATCCAGGACCAGGAATTATTCCTTCAGACACTAGAACTTTTTATACAACATTTGAGTTTGTATTTTAGAAGTATAAAAATCATTATGGTTAAAATCAATCATTTAGCGTTTGATAATAATTAAATCAAACCACTAGCAGGTTAAGCTAAATCTACTAGTGGATTTCTTATATAATTAAAGTAATAGAGAATGCTTGAAAAGACAGGCACCACAAGCATCAGTATGGCTTTACAAGCGAAACTAATTTGGGTAAAACTTATCTTATCGAGCAAGCTTCATTTAAAAAGTTCTTCTATTTCACAAAATAGCTATTCCCTTTTTTTGTTGGAAAAACCACTACATCATTTGCTTTTGCCTTAAGCGAAACTTTTTTACCATTCGAGTGATATACCGCCATATTTAAAGGTAATTTCAGATAGCAATCAGCCTCATTTTTAGAAATAATTTCCCCTTTTTTTAATTTGGAATTGTCCCATTCAAAATTTACTTCAAAACCATTTCTGGCCTGCATTCCTTTTACGCTTCCTTGGCTCCATTCCGCACTTTCAGGAAGTGCTGGCAAAAAATGAATTCTTGAATTCTGACCATTACTTTGCAAAAGCATTTCGGCAATGGCAGCTGTACCGCCAAAATTTCCATCGATTTGAAAAGGAGGATGCGCACAAAAAAGATTTGGATAAGTTCCCGCGCCAGTAGCGGTGTATTTATTAGCATCTTGCTTAAAAGCAGGAGTCAACAATCCTTTTAAAACTTTTAAAGCATGGTTTCCATCGCCTAATCTTGCCCAGAAATTAACCTTCCAAGCTCTTGACCAACCCGTGCCTTCGTCTCCTCTTCGCACTAATGTTTTACGAGCTGCCTCCATCATTTCGGGAGTCTCGGCAGCATTAATTTCGTCAAAAGGATAAAGTCCGTACAACTGTGACACATGGCGATGTGTTATTTCGGTCTCGTCATAATCTCTTAGCCACTCTTGTACAATTCCAGTCTTTGGACTGATTTGATTTGGTGCTAAGCGGCCTCGGACCTTTTCTAAAGTAGATACAAAATCAGCGTCAACACCTAATAAATTAGCCGCTGTAATAGTATTTGTAAACAATTCACGACCTATTTGCATATCCATAGTCGGACCCATCGTTGTTTGGCCTATAAAACCTTCTGCTGTTTTATAAGAATTCTCAGGAGAGTTAGAAGGTGCTGTAACCCACCATTTTGTTTTTGGGTCTTCGATCAAAATGTCGTTATAAAATTGTGAAGCTCCTTTTAAAACCGGATAAATTTGTTTCAGCACTTCCTTATTAGGATTGTATAAATAATGTTGCCACAAATGCTCACACAACCAAGCTCCTCCTGATAATGTTGATCCCCAATCAGCTCCTTCGCCTGGGGCAGTAAATTTCCACGGATTTGCAACTACATGAGCAACCCAACCATCTGCATTATAATACGCTTTGGCCGTTTTCTCGCCAGGTTTAACCAGTTGCTTTGTAAACTCCACTAAAGGCTTGTGACAATCCGATAAATTAGTTACCTCAGCGGGCCAGTAATTCATTTGTAAATTTATATTTAGATGGTAATCGCCGTTCCAAGGTGCCTGATATTCTTCGGCCCAAAGTCCTTGTAAATTAGCGGGCAATCCACCTGGACGTGAAGACGAAATCAATAAATACCTACCAAAATTAAAATATAGCGCAGGCAAACTAACATCACTTTCTCCTTTTGAATAACGAATCAAACGCTTTGCTGTAGATAGATTTGCAATTGATTCATTTTGTTTTGCAGTAAATTCTAGTTTACAACGATTATAATAAGATTGATAATCTGCAATATGTCTTCCTCTTAATTTTTTCCATGAAAGTTTACTAGCGGTATTCACCGCTTTTTGCACAACTCCTAAAGGATCTTCTCCTCGTTTTTCAACGGTAGGCCAATTTAAATCGGTAGCAGCGCTAAGAATTATGATACACTCCGAACTCGCCGTCACTTTTATACTGCTATTCTTTGTTTCTAATTTTCCATTTGTAGGCAATACTTTTGCAAATCCCGCAAAACGGATTCCAAGTTCTCCGTTTCCACCTGGCAACTGCCCAGTCATGGTAATGTTATTTCCTGCTGCAGAAAATTGAGCATGCTCTTTCCTGCTTAGCAAAATCTTAAAATTTAAGGCATTAGGTTTATCGGCAGTAAGGCGAACAACAATTACGTTATCGGCCCCACTGCTTAAAACTTCTTCTTTAAAAGTAATCCCGTTTTTTTTCCATTGGGTCACAGCCGTAGCATTATTTAGGTTTAATACTCTTTTATAATCTGTAACAACTCCGGTAGAATCTTGCCAATTAATCAGTAAGTCGGCAAAGATTTGATAGCTTCCGTATTTTGCATTTGCGCCATTACCAAATGCCGTCCCTTGTCCAGCACTAACAAAATATTTTTGCAGCAAATTCTAAGCTTCTTTATTTTTGTCTTCTTTGAGCAATCGTTGAATTTCAGCTAAATGCTGAGAAGCATCATCTCTGTTGGGGTTTTCGATCCCACCAGACCACATTGAAATTTCATTTAATGCAATTCGTTCCTTATTAGGATTTCCATAAACCATGGCTCCCAATCTACCATTACCCAAAGGTATTGTTTGGGTAAAATGTGTTGCTGGTGAATCGAATTTAATTTCCTGATCTGTTTGAGCGTGAATCCAACTAATCGACACAAAAAAAACTAATAAATAAAGAGTTAGATTTTGCATTTCTTAAACTATATTTTCTTTAGGCGAAACAATTTTGTTTCGTGACTTAACACTTTTCCATCCCATTTCTTTCCTTTTCCAATAACTTTGTGCTGCCATACATCTCTTATTTCGTAGTTTCCTGTTAATCCTAATTCAGCAAAATTGAAATTGGCTTTTTGAGTATTATCAGCACGATTCAAAATTGCAACTGCAAAATCTCCATTGGATAACGGTTTTACAAAAACACTCCATTTTTCGTTCTTTACTTTACTTACCGCTTGTTTACCAAGAACATCCTGATTTATAGCAATCACTTCAGTATTTAACAAAATCCGTTTCGTTTCCGCATTCATTTTTCGCAGATCGTTAGTAGCAGCCAAAGGCGAGTTCATAATACTCCAAAGACTCATTTGACTTTGGTATTCTGCATCCGTGCAACCAGTACCACCCAGAGCACCCGAAGGCCCTTCTTTACCATAAAGTCCAACTACTAGCATATCCATGTCATTCCAGTGACCTGGTCCCGCATAAACAGCATGATCCTGCGTATAATCGACAATATCAAGTATTCCCGCACCAGTTGTATGTAGATCACTTTGTTTTTCTGCTGGTTTTAGACTTTTCCATTTATCTCTTACATCTGCAGTAGTACGCCACAACTGACCTCCTGCTTGAGCACCCCAAAGCCACGGCTTACGGTCACCCCATTCACAGATTCCAAAAGCGATATCACGACCGCTATTTCTTAAGGCATCGCCCATTTTTTTATAACGAGTTTTGGCAATTTCCATATCATCAGGAGCGCCACAATAATCGTACTTTAAATAATCAACTCCCCAAGACGCAAAAGTTTTGGCATCCTGTTCTTCAAAATTCAAACTGGCAGTATAACCCGCACAAGTAAGCGGTGCAGCATCCGAATAAATACCTAATTTCAACCCTTTGCTGTGCACATAATCAGCCAGCGCTTTTATTCCAGATGGAAATTTAACTGGATCTGGAATCATATTATTCTTGTTGTCTCGGCCTCCTTGCCATCCATCATCAATAAATAAATGATCATAACCTGCTTCTAGCATACCGCTACTCACCATGGCATCGGCCATTTCGCGAAGATCTTTTTCGTTAAAATTATCGGCAAAATAGTTCCAGGTCATCCATCCCATAGGAGGAGTTGGAGCCAATATTGAACCATTACTGGATTTCGTCTGAGAATTTACATTAGCGCTAACAAACAAAAGTGCAGCTGCAATAAGACTAATACATTTTTTTTTCATTATTAAACATTGTTAAATGAAAATACAACTATTATAAGTTGGGTTTCATAGATTTTATACAAAAATTAAATACAAATTATTCTACTACTATTTCGTCAGCAAACAACCATCCTGGTTTTCCTTCTCCATTATGTCCTTTAGGAAGTGCAGGTATAATCTTTGCCGTTATTCTAACGAACTTAGCTTTTTGAGCTACAAAGTTTGTTGTGAAATTATGGATTGCTGCAGGCTCATTGCTTTTTTCCAATGGCAATTCACTTTGTCCCACTTCTTTATAGTTTATTCCGTCTGTAGAGATTTCGAATTTAACTGCTGTTGGAAAAAATATCCAGTCTACTTTATTTTGCAAACATCCCAAAGCCAATTTGCTCACAGTAGTAGTCTCTCCTAAATCGATGGTTGCCACCATATCTTTAGCATAAAACCCATGCCAATATTTTGTCACATTGAATGTACCTCTTACTCCATCAGTTAGACTGTTGTCTCCATTAGCCTTATAAGCACTACTAGGTTTGTTCAAATAGTTTACGTTTTTCCCTGACGCTTTATGAATTGCGAAATCTAATTTAGAAGGAATTCCGTTTGCTACTTTTCCGTCATAAACGGATACAGCTCTAACCGCCGCCGTTTTTTTAATTGTAAATGGCGCATCATATTTAATACTATTATTATTTGGATCACTTCCGTCCAATGTATAGAAAATCTCACTTCCTACTACCTCAGATGCTAAAGCAACTGTAAGTTGTCCGTTTTCTACTTTAGGAGTAATTTCAATTTTATTACTTCCTTCAGAATAATGCAATCCTTTTTGTTGAAAACCGCGATAATGCCATTTCAGTCTTTGGTTGAAACTCGTCCAATCTTTTGCCGCAGCAGGACTCCAAACTACTTCGGCCAAAGCCAACATTCGAGGCAAAACCATATATTCCACTCCTTCGTTTGTAGTAATATACTCTGTCCACAAATTAGCTTGTGCGCCAAGAATATACTTTCTGTTTTCAATAGGTAATTCTTTAGGAATAGGTTCGTAATCATACACTTTTCTCAAAGTATTCATCCCGCCAATGGCTAATGGTTCACCATCAGGACCTGCTTGATAGTGATCAAAATATACTGGATTACCAGGAGTCATCACCACTTCATGGTGCATTTTGGCTGCTTCTATTCCGCCTTTTTCTCCTCTCCAGCTCATTACAACCGCTTCTGGTGCCAGTCCGCCTTCAAGAATTTCATCCCAGCCAATCATTTTTCTTTTCTTGCTGACAATAAACTTTTCAATTCTCTTGATGAAATAACTTTGCAGCTCTTCCTCTGTTTTCAGATTTTCGGTCTTCATTCTCGCTTGACATTTTGGACAACTTTTCCACGAGCTTTTATCGACTTCGTCTCCTCCAATGTGTATGTATTGAGATGGAAAAAGCGCCATCACTTCTGTTAATACATCTTCATTGAACTGAAATACATTTTCATTTCCTGGACAATAATTGCTAGACATATCCGTATAATCACCTCCTGTTAAAGGCAATTGGAATTTTTGATTGCAACTCAATTCAGGATAAGAAGCTATTGCCGAAGCCACGTGTCCTGGCATCTCGATTTCTGGGACGATATTAACGCCTCTTGCTGTAGCAAATTTGACAACTTCTTTAATTTCTTCCTGAGTGTAATATCCTCCATAAGTAAGTTCTTCACCTGCTTTTGCTTGCGGACGTTTGGCCCAAATTTTATCATTTTGATCTACTCTCCAAGCTCCAATTTCTGTCAGTTTTGGGTATTTTTTAATTTCGATACGCCAGCCTTGATCATCAACTAAATGCCAATGAAAAGTGTTCATTTTATAATAAGCCAATAGCTCAATATATTCTTTTACCATGTCAACCGTAAAGAAATGGCGACTTACATCTAAGTGCATCCCACGCCATTTAAAACGAGGATAATCCTTTATTTGCATGCTAGGTATTTTTAAGATTGCATTGGTACGCACTTGTGGCAGCACCTGAAACAAACTCTGAATACCATAAATCAAACCTTTGTTTGTGTTTGCAGTAATTCGAACTTCACTTGAACTAACATTCAATAAATAACCTTCCTCTCCAATTTCCTCTGTAGGACTAATTTTGAATGCTATCTTTTTCCCTTTGCCTTTATTCTGGGGTAAATTAATACCCGAAATTTTACTGATCCCTGCTGATAAAAAATCGGCAGTGGCTTTTAAATCTTTATCCGATTTTTTAAAACTTATACTCGTTGTATTATCGACAATAAAACTACCCTTATCAATTTGGATACTAACTGGTTGCGGAATAATAGATACTTTTTGCTGTGCCAAAAGCAGGCAGGGCAATAACAATGCAGCTAAAATTATTTTTTTCATATTTATTTACTATTTAATCTGGCAATCATAATACTGCCTTAGGTTTATAACTTTTTATTAAAAGAGAAATCGATAAAAAAAAGGGCTCTCCATAATTTTATTATTTTTATCTATGGCGTTTCATCAGGCATAGGAACTTGTTTTCCGGTGCTTTTGAAATTCGGCATTGGCGCTTTATTTTTTCTTAATTCATTAGAAAGAATCGAAGCAAGTTCTTTTACCTTATCAGGATTCACAGCAGAAAGATTATTATTCTCACCTATATCATCGTTCAAATTGTACAATTCCTTCTTACCGGTTCTCATGCTGTAAACCATTTTCCAATCACCTTTACGGATCGCACTATAGAAGTTAATTCCAGGCCCGTCTACTCCTCTCCAATTGTGCGGTGAATGCCAAATTAATGACCTGCTATTGTCTACGAAGTTTGGGTTTTTCAAAATAGGAAGAAACGATTGTCCGTCAACTTCTTGTATCGTTTTATACTTTTTAAGCTGCGCCATTTGCAATATTGTAGGGAAAAAGTCTTCAATAATAACATATTGATTTGCTACTGTTTCCGGCTTTACTACACCTGGCCATTTTACAATCATAGGTTCACGAATACCACCTTCATACACAGATCCTTTTCCTGCTTTTAAAGGTAAATTATGTGTGTTCTCAATACCGCCACGAGGAGGGACAAGACTTAAACCACCATTATCACTCATGAAAATGACAATCGTATTCTTGTCTACTGCTTTTTTCTTCAGGTAATCCATTATATCACCTAAACTTTTATCCATTCCTTCAAGTAACGAAGCATATTTAGCTTCAATTGGATCTACTCCAGCGTCTAGGTATTTTTGCTCAAAACGCTTGTCGCCCATTATAGGATCATGAACCGCATAGTGAGCCATATGTAGAAAGAAAGGCTGCTTGTTTTCAATTGGAAACTCTAATGATTTTATAGCTTCCAATGTTAATGCTTCGGTCAAAAAAGTGTCTGAACCATAATATTCTTGTAAATCAGGAACCGCTTGAACACTGGCTTTCCCCGGAATATTTCCGTAATTATCGGTAGCCAAATAACTCTGTGGATGGCCTGCTGAATGACCAGAAATATTTACCATAAATCCTAAATTGTAAGGATTAGCACCCGGAGTACCCATAGAGCCCCAATGCGCTTTACCTACATGCGCTGTAAAATATCCTGCATCTTTCAGTAATTGCGGAAATGGCGTCGCATAAGCTGTGTTCGAAATACTTGGCACAGAACTCAAACCATTCATATTCCAAGACATCGGCTCCATTTGTTGGTCTTTACTCTCTGAATTATTGTCTTTGTATGGCGAAGTCCAGTTAGTAATTCCGTGTTTTGTAACATTCATTCCCGTTAATAAACTGGAGCGTGAAGGAGTGCAAACTGGCGTAGCATAAGCATTGGTAAATTTCATCCCTTCTTTGGCTAATCGCTCCATATTAGGCGTATGATACCTTTTATTGAATTCAGTGGTTTTTGTCCAAAATGGCACAGAAGTATCCTGCCAACCCATGTCATCCACAAGAAAAACGACAATATTGGGTCTTGTATTTTCTTTGCTTTTTGATGATTGAGCAAATACACTGACAGAAAATAATAACGAAGTCAGTAAACCGAGGTAAAGCTGCTCTTTTTTGCGTAAAATTTTGAGTGTAAAATTCATTTTTCTTTTAAATTAGTTGGTTCTCAACAAAATACGTAATTCGTATTACTAAGTATATTATTTCGAATGGAATAAGTCACTTGCTTCTAAATTTTTCCAATTAGCTTGCGAAGCCGACTTCCACTTGATGTCAATCGTTTCATTTGCTTTTGAATTTTTCAGTAAATACACCGAAACTGGATGATATCCCGCTTTTAAGAAAACTTCCGCAGTCAATTCTGCGCCAGCTTGGTATCCAAAGTCGGCATCAAATAAATTAGCTTGGTGAAAACGCACAAAAGCTTTGCTAGATGTTTTCATCGAAAAACTGTATTTCCCGTCTGTGGGAACTTTCACAAAACCAGTATACAGAAACATTCCTTTTTTCTTTGTTGATTTGGCGTCGCTTATTGATTTGCTAATTTTTTGTTTTTTAGCTTTCAATCCATCTGTAGCCACTACCCAAGGAAAATCTCCTTCAAAGAATTGTTGAACAACTCCAGATGCAACTTTCGCCGATACTTCTGCCGCCGGAATTAATGCGGTATCATAAGGACGAGGCGCTTCAGTATCAGCACGTCTTAGCTGTAAAACAGCAGCCTTCATTTGCTGTTGCATTTTTTCGAAACCCGATTTTGAAGCAAGATTTTTTAACTCTCTCGGATCTTTTACAATGTCGTAGATTTCGAAGTCGTCGGCTGCCGATTTAATATCATAGCGAGCTCCTTTGTAATCACCCATTCTAATTATTTGCATTTGTCCGCGTTTCTGACCTCTGTGTGAAGGATCAAATTCTTTAAAATTAGGTGTTCTACCTTCCCCTTCATATTCTATATAAACTAGGCTTTCTTTTTGTTTTCCTTTCGAAGTCATTGAAGGTAACAATGAAACTCCATCAGTTCTTGCGGGCGCCGGAATTCCAGCCATATCTGCAAAAGTAGCCATCCAGTCAGATAACATTGATGGTGTAGCAATCACTTTTCCTGCTTCAATATGTTTAGGCCAAGTAGCTAAAACTGGCATACGAACACCGCCTTCTAAAACATCTCTTTTAATCCCTTCAAAAGTAGCATTACTTGAAAAGAAGGTAGGCTCAAAACCAACGTACTTAGCTGGTAGGTAAGACTCCACAGCCGCGCCGTTATCAGATGAAAACACGACTAAG
Organism: Flavobacterium sp. XN-5; assembly: GCF_008033395.2. Lineage (NCBI taxonomy): Bacteria > Pseudomonadati > Bacteroidota > Flavobacteriia > Flavobacteriales > Flavobacteriaceae > Flavobacterium > Flavobacterium sp. XN-5. The sequence goes on along the minus strand of NZ_VOGZ02000008.1, from coordinate 150,481 downwards.
GTATTTTCGTCAATTTTTAAATCTTTTAATAATTGAAGAATATCACCCACTCCATCATCGATACGACGGTTAGCCGTAGCGTAACGCTTGTAAGTATCAGGCCATGAAACTTCTTTTGTACTTGGATTATTATCGTGATCGTAAGTCGCGTTAGCATATTCAGAATACACGAAGCTATCTGGAACACCTGTAGCGGTGTTGATCATGTGTCCTTTCTTTCCTGTGTATTGTACTCCCCCGTTTAAACCTAAGCCTTTTGGATAATCTTGAGTAGGTAATTCTAGTACTGCATGTGGTGCATCATAAGCGAGATACATAAAAAACGGCTTGTCAGCCTCTTTTCCTTTGGTGTGATCTACAATTTGTTTTTTAGCGACAGCCGTCCACAAATCTGTAGTATAACATTTTTCAAGTCCATCAGCTACATCGACATAATTATCATAAACTTCTTTTTTACCGCGATATATTCCTTCATAAGGATAATGTTCGTGACCATCCATGTGACGGATGTATCCATAATAAGAATCGAAACCTCTTTTTAAGGGATGTGACGGCCAGTAAGGCGCCGCTTTTTCTTCTCCCTGTAATCCCCATTTACCTATTGCCATGGTTTGATAACCCGCTTGTTGAAGAACGGTTCCCACTGTATGATTATCCTCAAGTGCTTTATCGAACTGGTTGTTTCTAACATGCGCGTTTCCTTGGTTTGTCCCTGTTAACAGCGAACCTCTGGAAGGCGCACAAACTGGTGCATTACAATATTGTTGGGTAAAAATAGCTCCCGATGCTGCCATCTGGTCTAAGTATGGAGTGATTTGGTACGGTTTTGAACGATCAGCACTTTTCATTCTTTCATTTTGAAAAAACACACCTACATCGCCATATCCCATATCATCTACTAAAATGTAGATAATATTTGGCTTTTGTTGTCCAAAACTTTTTAAGGCGAAACAGCCTATTAATAGCATCGAAAATATTCTTTTCATCTCTAGATTTATCTTTTAAAATTATTTTTCTATTCTTTATATAGTTATTAAAATAAATGACTCTTTTACAAAAGAAAAAGGGAGAAAATAAATATTCCCCCCACTTTTCAAACTAACTCAACCATTGTAAAATTGCCCTCTATTATTATATTGTATTGCGATTTCTTTAATTCTATTGTTTCATTCTTATTAATTCCAATTACCTCAAAACGCCTACTTTAGAAATTAAAAAATATATTGGGGATCAAATGAAATTAAAAAAAACTGAATTCCAAAAATATAACAGTTTTTTAAAAATAAACACCAGTACCTACCAGTTTTTTTATTGTTATGTATAAAAATTAGTGCAATTTATAGAGAATTTCAAATTTTAAGAAGTTTGCAAGATTGTACTTCAATTTTGTTTCATCAGCAATAGCTACCAAGGTCTAGAAGCATCAATAAAAGTTACTATTCTTACATTGTTAAAAAATTTAGCGGTACTCATTATACTTACAGTTACAACCTGATTCTATTCCGAAAATAAAACCAAAAAAAATGCCCAGGAATATTTAATATATCCCTGGGCAAATTCTTTCAATGATAATTTTTATACTACCAGTTTGGATTTTGTTTGTATCCAGCTAATGTAATTTGATTTAAAGGGATAGGCAATAAGTAATCTCTATCTGCTTTAAATTTATATCCAGTTACCATTGCACCAACATTTTTGTAGGGCTCAACATAACCTTCAGCATTTGTGTTGTAAAGGTTAATTCCTGGTACATTTGCCCATTGTGCTTTTTTAGCACCTAATGGTTTTTTACCAATGATCAACTCATCTGCAGCAGCCCATCTCCATATGTCATCATGACGGAAACCTTCAACAGCTAATTCAATACGTCTTTCTCTTCTTACCTCATTAATTACTGGTGATAAAGTAGGGAAAGCCCAGTTTGGGTCACTAACTATTAGTCCCATTAGTAAATTTGGCATTTGAACTCTAGCTCTCAATTGATTAATTGAGATATCAAGATCACCTTGAGTAATTGTTCCTAGTTCAGCTTTTGCTTCAGCATAATTCAATAGTACTTCAGCATATCTAAAGAAAATAAGTCCCGCATCCCCCATACCATTTAATTGCTTTGCATAGTTAGGTTCCGTTCCTTTAAATCTTTGAAAACCTGTAGAACAGTTGTCTTCTGTAGCTTGATCTACTATTGGATTTGTAAATAAAAGATCGGCTAAACCTGAAGGACGATTATTAGTGATTGGATGCGCTCCATCATTTACATGAATCGACTGTTTTAACCTTGGATCTCTATTTGTAACAATATCAATTAAAGTTTCATCCCCTTGATAAAGTGAACTAGAACTGATGGGCTTACCATCAATACATAAATAATCGTCAACTAAACTTTTTGTAAATCCCTTACCATTACCACGAGCTCCATATTCAGCCCAACGATTAGTAAAATTAGAAGCTACATCATATCTTCTCCAAAAAATCACTTCTCTACTATTTGAGTAGTTCGACTGATTAAAAAGTGACCAATATCCTCTATTGCTTCCTGTAGCTTTATTATCTAAGTCAAAAATTCCTGAATCAATGATCGCTTTAGACACTGTCGCAGCTTTCGTTAGGTATTTATCTCCATTAGAACCAGCTACCCCAAAAGGAGTGCCTGCATGGTACTTTTCCCAAGTACCTTCATACAAAGCAATTCTAGCTTGTAATGCCATAGCAACTTCCCTATAAACGCGGTTGCTTGATGAAGCAGCTTTGGTAGGTAAGTAAAGAGTTGCTTTATCAAGATCTGCTAATATATTATCAGCAATTATTGCTCTTGATACTCTTGGAGCTTTCAATAAATCAGCGTCACTAGGAGTTAAAGCTTTATCAATCCAAGGTAAATCCCCGAATTTTTTCAATAAATCAAAATACAATAGCGCTCTAAAATAATGAGCTTCTCCTACATGTTCTTTAATTACTTCGAAGTTCTCCGTACTCTTAGTATAATTTTGTAGAAAGTAGTTTACGTTTCTAATTCTTCCCCACTCAGTTATACTCCATCCACCACCAGAAGAAGGCACAATGCGCTCCCCGTTAAGAATATTTCCGTTAAAATTAAGATGAACCATGTTATCTGTTCCTTCATCTGAATCTAGGCCGTAAATTCCTTGAGTGAAATATCCTTGGTAAGAAGGAAGGAAGTTATTGTAAAAATTATTGGTGTATAATTTTAGGTCATTTTTAGATTTCCAAAATTCACCATCACTAATATTCACCTCTGGAGAACGCTCCAAGAAGTCACTTTCACAGGAATTAAGTGCCAAAAGACAAACTAGTCCTACACTGAAATATTTTATAAATTTCATATTATTATAATTTTAGAATTATTATTGTCTTTACAAAGTGATATTAGCACCTAGAGAAAAACTTCTCTGCAAAGGATAATTTTTAGCATCAGAGAATGTGTTCTCAGGATCTAAAACAGAGTGATCATTCATCTTAGTGAATGTTCCTAAGTTATCAACACTGATGTAAAAACGTAGCTTTTGAACTTTTACTTGATTCGAAATAGTATTAGGAAGGGTATACCCAACTTGTACATTCTTGATGCGCAAGTAAGCAGCGTTTATCAAATATTTAGTTTGAGCCTCTGTATTCTTCCAGTTATTACCTCCACCAATATATGATTTTGGGAAAAATCCATTAGGATTCTCAGGTGACCATCTGTCAAGATGTTCTGTGAACAAAGAGCTTTGCCATTCACTTCCAACAATACCGAAATACATATTACTAGTAGTATAATAATCTCTTTTACCCACACCTTGAATAAAGATGCTATAATCAAATCCTTTCCAGCTACCATCCATAAATAAACTATAACTGTATCTAGGTGTAGAATTCCCTATTACTTTTCTGTCACCAGGATTATCTACAGTGGAATTGCCCCAGTCAATATTTCCATCACCATTTAAATCAACATACTTGATATCTCCAGCAGACCAATTAGACAAGTTGAATTGTTTTACGTTTGCTAAATCATCTGTTTCAGTAAAATAACGATCCGTTACAAATCCCCATATCTCACCCATCTCTTGTCCTTCATACCAAGTGTTCAATAACTTATTAGGGTTAGGATATTTAGTAACACGTCCTTTATAGTCACTTAAAACTCCTCGTACACCATATTTAAAATCCCCTATTTGGTCATTCCAAGCTAATGTCAGTTCAAATCCTTTTGTTTCCAAAGCAGTACTGTTTGTTTGAGGTGCATTAATTCCTAAAACACCAGGTAATTGTTGAGCAGGACCTATGTAGTCATCCATTTTTCTAGTGTACATGTCAAAAATCGCTGTCAATCTTCTGTTCAAAAATGAAGCATCAATACCAAAGTTTCTTGTAGTAGCTGTAACCCATGTTAACGTAGGATCTACTAATCCTGGAGTGTTTACGTAAGGTTCTCTATTTGCACCAAAAAACCAGTTACTTGATGTAGGAGAAACCGTTCCTAAACTTGGGTAAAAAGGATAATTCCCTAAAAGATTAGGATCTTGAGCACCCAATGAACCATAAGAAGCTCTAAATTTAAGTGTGTTAACGACATCAGCAATTCCATCTTTCCAGAAATTTTCTTTGTTTACGTTCCAACCTACAGAAACTCCGGGATATGCTTTCCATCTTACATCTTTTAAGAAACGAGAACTACCATCATAACGCCCCGTAATCTCAAGCAAGTATTTATCATCATAAGAGTAATTTATTCTTCCAAAATATCCTTGAATGGCTAATTTATAGGCATTGTCAGATACAGAAGGAGTGGTTCCATATGAAGTTGAGATAGATGGAATCTTATCAGAATACAAATTATTATTAGCACCAAACAAAGAAGAAAATGTGGTTAATTCCTGAACATAACCTCCTAAAAATTTAAACTGATGCTTTTTAAGATCTAAATCATAATTAGTAAATGCATTGATGATATTTTTTTGGTATTTAGAAAAGTATCTTGAAAATCTATTTGGAGCAGTTCCTCCTACTTCAGCTAATGTACCGCTTGGTAATGCCGTATAAAGAATCTTAGTATGATTCGTTTCATTGTTAAATACACCATCAAAAGTATAATTAACAGTTCCACTCCAGTTTTTAGTAAATTTAGTTACAAACTCACCTGTAAATATCGGCTTGTCGTTTGTTACTATATTTCTTCCACCTTCTTTCATCAACAAAATATCACTCTCGTCAGAAATTGCTCCGTCAGGATTATACAACGCTAAATTTGGATGCTTTCTACCTATTTGGTGCATATAATTCCCACCCGTTTTACCTCCATAAGTGTTTGGTGTATCATACACATCTTGAGAAAAAGCACCTCTAAAATTGAAAGTAAGCCAATCTGTAAGATTACTTGAAAGGTTTGTACGAAGATTATAACGTTTGTAGTTATCTTCACCATAGCGATACATTCCTTCTTTTTTATTATAACCTAAACCTACATAGTAATTTGAATTCTCAGATGCTCCACTTACGCCAATATTGTGTTGCTGACTCAATGATACATCTTTGAAATAAATTTTATACCAATCATTATTGGCATTTGCACCGCCCCATGCTTTATAAGAATCACCTGTGGAGTTCGCTACTGTTTCTGTTGCAAGAGTTCCATTTTGATACGCTGTCATTCTATCAATTGCATCCTGGTTGAAAAAAGGGTTTCCCCCTCCATTTGCAAGAGATTGATTATATATTTCTGCGAATTTTAACGAATTCAACATTGTTGGAAGTCCGATTGGAGTATCAAAGGTGAAGTTGTTGTTGTACGTTATAGAAACAGCTTGCCCTTTTTTTCCTTGCTTCGTTTTAATCAGGATCACTCCATAAGGCGCACTTGATCCATAAACAGCTGAGGCTGCAGCATCTTTTATAACGGAAACACTTTCAACATCATTAGCATTAATGGAGTTGATATCACCTCCTTGAATTCCATCAATAACAATTAATGGCGACCCAGCAGAACCTAATCCTGTAAACCCACGAATATTTATTGACTGGGTAGCGTTAGGTCCTCCACCATTACTAGTAATGTTCAAACCACCCACGGCTCCTTGTAATCCTTGAGATAATCTTGTGATTGGCCTATCTTTTAAAACTTTAGCATCAATTTGAGTAACTGATCCGGTTAAGTTCGTCTTTTTCTGAGACCCATAACCTACAATTACTACTTCGCTCATTTGTTGAGCCTCAGACTTCAATACAACTTTTAAAACCTTCTTATCTTTAATTTGTATTTCTTGGTTTAGGAATCCAAGATAAGAAAAAACCAAAACTTCTCCTTTGTCAGCGTTAATCGTAAAATTACCGTCTAAATCAGTAGAAACTCCTGTTTTACTCCCTTTCTTAAATACGTTAACTCCAGGAAGAGAAATTCCCTGCTCATCAACTACTTGACCTGTTATTTTTTCAAAAGCAACACCATCTAGGTTTGCAATTTTAGATACCTCAATGCTACTATTAATGCTTAATTTACTTGTGTTTTCAATCGTAGAAGAAGTAGATGCTTCTAAAAGTGCTCCTTCATTACTATTCTCAGCGTATGCTGTACTAACCATAAAGGTTCCCAGAACAAGCTGAACAAATACGATTTTTTTAATTTTAAAAATCGATTTAGTGTTATAATTTTTAATCATACTTTAGTTTTTTGTTAGTTCGTGACTAAATAAAATTGAGCTATTACACCTTGGCAATAACAACTTTTTTAAGAGTTAGTGAGATTTACAATCTCCTCTCCGTTTTTCTTGCATTTGCTTGCTAAATAGTTTTTCCTTTCGTCATTTTTAGTGGTTTGGTTATTAATTATATTGGTATTATGTTTAGGTACTCTATTGCGTTAATCGAAAGCGTAGCTCTTTTAGCTATTGTCAGGTTTATTTTACTTTTTTTGAACTCAATCGATTTAGTAAAACGATTTATAAATAAAGTGCCGTTCGAAATAAAATAGTTTTCATTTATTTGGCTGAATTAGTTATTTAATGAAAATAAAAGCTACTGTCAAAAATAGAATAGATTATTTACGAAAAAGACCACTACCCACCAGTTTCTAAACGGCTAGTCAAAAAAGTCAATTCTGAATGCTATTTCATTTACTATTTAAAAAATAAACCTTACGAAAACAAGTTGAAATTCCTACATGTATTTGTGTACTAAAAGCCGAAAAACAAAATCCACTTAACTCCGTTTGTCGATTAATTTTAGTCGTCCAAATGAGTTAAGTTGTCATTAAGTATAATATTATGTTAAAAACATTCTATATTTAAAACGCACTCATATTTGAAATTAGGAAAAAACCTATGTATATATCAATCGAAAACTAAACCATTTATATTTCTTAAAAAAACTAAAAGCAAATACCAATCAGTACCTACCAGTTGTATTTTTAACAAGAAAAAGAGTAATCGGGCTTTTACACCCCATTACTCTTTCTTTAATTTTAAATTCATAAACACCTATAATACAAGGTTATAGTGAATTCTATTTATAAAATCCTGCTGCTATTTAGTAGCTGTTTTTACTTTTGAATTAGCATACTCTTTTGATAATTTTAACATAGATTCTTTAGTTCCTTTTTCGAAAGGAATCAAGTAGAAAGAATAGCCTTGTGCCACATCTCCCTTAATCTTGTATTTATCCTGTGGCGTAGATCCCCAACTATCGTCTCCAGCTACACCTCTTTGTCCAAGATCGATATTTAGCTCCACTAAATCACGTTCTTTGATATCGATCGTGTGCTTGCTCGCGTTAATTACAGGAACTCCGTCAATTCTATATTTAGTTTCAATTTTAGCTTTATTTCCATAATCTAAACCATCAGCCGTATCAAAGTCTTCCATGGTCATATGCAAGGCACTGATCCCTAAACCTTTCTTTACATTATCGGCAACAACTAAAAGACCGTTGTCTTTTTCATCAGCTAAAGCTACCCATCTCACATTTGTTTTATAACCGTTTTCTTGCGGACGGATGTAAGGAACGTATTGATCACTTACACTAGACTCATATAAATCTAAGAAAGCAGAATGGTATCTGTCAGAATAGTTTTCCCATGGACCACGACCAAAATAAGTCATCTTACTATACTGTTGCGGCAATTGCATACGCATTCCTAGTCTTGGCAAATCAGCTTTATAAGCGGTTTTATCAAGAAGATTCTCCACTTTTACAATTCCGTTTCCATCAATTTGATAGGTACTGTGAAACTTAGTGTTTACACCTGGCAACTCATAAGTTACATTCAATTCGATCAAGTTGTCTGCTAATTTTTTAGTTGACATGCTTTCCACCTCAGAAAATAATGAAGCTTTCTTCCATTCAATATTGTTTGCGTACATTCTGCTTCCAGAATCATTATCAGTCACCGCTCTCCAGAAATTAGGCTTAGGCCCTTTTCCGTCTTTCAGCAATTCGTTTCCTTTGAATACATAAGAGGTTATACGACCTTCTTTTTTATTAAATTCTAAGCTAACAACATCATTGTAAACAACAACACCTTTATCAGTATTTTTTACTTTTAATGAAGCTCCTTGCGCTACAGCTGCTTGTTCTTCAACATGCAATCTGTCAATTTTTATTTGCTCATGAGCTACTTCAAATCCTTTTGGTAAAATTCCCCAGTCTTTTTTAGTAACTGCTGAAACCTCAACAAAATACTCCGTATTCTTTTTATAATCAATCCCTTTTAAATCAACACGGATTAATTTTCCTGTGTGAACTTCTACATCTAAAGTTTCAGCTGGAACAGTTTTTAATACTTTTCCGTCTGCTTTAATTGTAGCTATTAAATCAAATTGATTCAGATTTGTAAAATCATATAAGTTTTCTACTAAAATTCTTAATTCATTATGACCGTTGATTCCTTTTTGCTTGAAATTTATAAACTCATGTGCTTTTTTTACTTCAAAAAGTGCCGGTTGTGGCGATCTGTCTGGAAAAACAATTCCATTGTTCAAGAACGAATTATCCGAAGGCATGTTTTTACCATAATCTCCTCCGTAAGCATAGTAACGTTCTCCTTTTTCATTTGTTTTCCAAATAGATTGATCTACCCAGTCCCAAATAAATCCACCTTGTAAGTTATCATACTGCTCAATAATATCCCAATAATCTTGGAAATTCCCTGTACTATTCCCCATTGCATGCGCATATTCACTTGGAATAAATGGTCTGTCTGTTTTAGATTTTCCTATTTCTTCAAATGCAGCTGGTGATGGATATTGCGGAACAATTATATCCGTATTCCAATCCATATCATAATTGCTTCCGTCATAATCTTTATAAGGACGTTCATATTGAACAGGTCTTTTAGATTTATCTAAGGCTTTGATCGCTTTGTAACCTGCATAAAAATTCACACCGTTTCCAGCTTCGTTCCCCATAGACCAGATAATTACCGAAGGATGATTTTTATCACGGGCAACCATACGCGTCATTCTGTCCACGTGCGCATTTTCCCAACTTGGCTTTTTAGCCAATGAATGGTCTCCATAATACATACCATGAGATTCGATATTAGCTTCATCAACGACATAAATACCATGCTCATCACACAATTCATAAAATCTACTTCCGCGAGGATAATGACTTAAACGAACAGCGTTTATATTATTTTCTTTCCATAAACGAATGTCTTTCATGATCATCTCTTCTGACATAACGTGACCTGTTTCTGGATCTGTTTCTTGCGCATTTACTCCTTTTAAAGTAATGCGTTGTCCGTTTACCAATAATAATCCATTTTTAATTTCGACACTTCTAAAACCAATTTGACGAGTAGTCGATTCAATCGCTTTTCCTTTAGAATCTAAAACATCAATATTTAAAGTATATAAATTAGGATGCTCTGCACTCCACGCTTTTACATTTTTTATTTCAGTAGAAAAAGACAATTTATCAGCGGCGTCTTTCTCAATAGAAATTGCCTCAACTCCTTTTTGCAATACTGTATTTCCATCAAGGATACTGTAAGCAACTTTTAATTTTTGCTTTTTTGATAAATGGTTTTTAAGCTCGACATCTAAACTAAAAACACCAGTTTCATAGGCTTTATCTAAGGTTGAAACTACTTCAAAATCTTTGATTCTTACTTTTGGCTGAGCATATACATAAACGCTACGCTCAATTCCGCTAATTCTCCAAAAATCTTGACACTCTAAATAACTACCGTCTGTCCATCTAAAGATTTGGATAGCAATAGTATTTTTTCCAGCCTTAGCGTGTTTTGTAATATCAAATTCACTAGGCAATTTACTCCCTTGAGAATATCCTACGTACTCTCCATTTAACCATACAAAACCTCCTGATTTCATTGCACCGATATGTAGAAAAATTTCTTTTCCATCCCAATCATTGGCGATGTCAAAATCCCTACGGTACGAACCTACTGGGTTATTTTCATGAGGAACTTTTCCTGGGTATTTTGGATAAACTCCATCCAGCTCCATATCTTTTGCGATAGGCGCTTTATAATCGGCAAATTCATATTGATGATTTACATATATAGGAATACCATAGCCTTCTACTTCCCAGTTTGAAGGTACTTTTATATTATCCCAACCGCTTAGATTCTCTGAAGGATTCATAAAAGTGGTAGGACGATCTTTTGGGGAGTCAACATATTTAAATTTCCACAATCCGTCTAGGACTTGCTTGTACTTTGCATTTCCAGTTGCTGCATCGGCAGCAGAAGTAAAGGATGTAAATGTGGCGCGACCAGGTTCTTTGTTCTCACTGATCACATTTTCATTTTCAATATAATGCCAGATGTCAGCTTTCTGACCGTAGGAATTAACACCGAAAAAAAATAAAGAGCTAATAACTAAAAGGCTATTAATTTTCATATTAAAAAGGTTAAATATTAAGTATTCATTTTTGTTTGTTATGCTATTCTTTAAGGTGTCAAAGCATAACTACTCAAACAACCTCTTATTCTTATTGCATCCTTCTATGCGCTTTTATATAACTCTTAGTTATAATAATACTGTTTAAAAAAACTTTACCCATGGAAAAAGACATCCGTTTCTTTCATTCCTACTGATTTTTAGAAAAATAAAGAATTCCAAATATATACTGAATTTCGAACGAATTACACCAGTACCTACCAGTTTATTCGTGTTTTTCCTTAAAAATTACATTTCACTTAAGAAAACTGACTTTTCTAATTGCTATTGCAAAAACAAAATAATCAGTTATTTCATTTTCATGCAGTTTTATTTTACCTCTTGCGCAACCCTATCTAAGACTGGTCTCCTTTACAAATCGAGACTTACATCCTGCACATTAGATACCGAAAAATTTACAATATCTGGCTCCGTTACTGATTCATCAACCCGCAATCTTAATTTATTTGTACGAATCGGTGTGTCAGAAAGATATATATATTTATTCCCTATAGCAGTTCCCTTATTGATCGTTTGCCATTTCCCATTCACATATGCTTGTAAACTGAAAGCTCTTACACGATGTCCTAAAGCAATATTTTCTTGTATTACAAATTGATTTACCGCTGTTTCCTTCTTCAGTTTTAATTCAATAATTTTTCCTTTTCCCTTTGTCACGGCCAGAGGGGAATCGAATCTCTTTTTAATTTCAGCACCCCATTCCTTTAGACGTTGCACATCTTCTTTTGGCAAAAGCCCCGTATTATCTGGTGTCAATCCCATAATTAAAGTTGCATTTCGCCCAACAGATTTATAATAAATATCCATTAGCTCTTTCAAAGGATAAATACTGTTTTCATCTCCAGGTTCCCAAAACCATTCATGTCTTCCATTAAAACCACGCAACGGAGCATCTGCCATAGCTGGCACCCAATATTCGCCGTTTACATCGCCCTCTTTAAGTAATTTAAATCCATTTTTTGAAATTCCAGGAATAGCACTTTCTCCTGAACCTGTAAAATTGTATGGAAAAGTAGACCAGCATGGATAGTTTACCGTTCCGCTTTCAGAACCGCCCCAACGTGCTTCGGCAAGCTGGTCGTTGTGATAAAACAAACAATCCGGTTGGTATTTTTTTACTATTGGTAAAACATCTGGCGCACCTTTTTCTGGAGTACTAGCGCCACCATCAAACCATATTTCGAATAAAGGACCATAATTAGTACAAATTTCTTTTACCATTCCTTCTACCATTTTATTGTAATAAGCCTGTCTTTTTTTCTGCATTGATCCATTTGGGTCTCCGTCTACTACAAAATCATGCACTCCAAAAAATGAATTCCAACGGATACCTAAATAAACACCTGGTTTAATATCATGTTTGCGACAGGCATCTGTAAAATCCTTAAAAAGATCGCCTTTCCCGTCTTTCCATTTTAGACTCTTCATTGAATACGGATTCACATCCGATTGAAATAAAGCGAAACCTGTTTCATGAGTTACAGTTAGGATCGCAAATTTTGCGCCCGCAGCTTTTGCCGAAATCACCCATTGCTCAACATCTAATTGTTGTGGATTGAAAATATTATAATCCTCAACTGGAGTAATCCTGTTCGTCCCTTGGTTGTATTTTGATGTGCCAAACACATGTAAATCGTAATGAAAAACTACACCAATCTCAGCCTTTTGCCAAGCCAATTGTTGTTTGTTTGGTAACGGCAGGGATTTTACTTGTCCATTTACTGAGCATACACACAGTAAAATAATACTTAATAATAGCTTTCTAAATTTTGTATGTATATCCATAATTATTTTTAAATAAATTTAAATTTCACTAATTCATAAGCGTAGGTTGTACTATGATAACTGTTTCCGTTATATTCTGGACAAATAGAGGTACAAATCACCTACAAGATGGTGCTAAAACTAATGCTTGTATTTTAAATATTTTCATTTGTAGGTGTTGTTATAATATGTTTGTACTAGCTGCATTCTTTAGAACTATTGAAAAATTGAATCTTTTAACTAGTATTTTTGATTGGGATTATCAATCCTAATAATTGAAATACCCTCTCTCTTTATCTAACAAATTATACATATAGTAAATATTCACTCGAAAATATAGGGTAAACACATAATTATCAATAAAATATCAATAAATCAAATCTACATAAGTTTTCATGAATCAAAAAACAGTGCCTACCAGTTTTTGGAGAAATTTAAATCAATATGAAAATCGAAGTGGAATATCCTAAGTACAGCAATACAGAGCATTAAAAAAATTAACACTCGCCGTTATAAAAAAATAGAATTAGAAAATAATAACCTATCAGCTAGCCCCTTAAAAGATTAGGTTTTTTGTTTTTTCTTTTTAGCAGCAGGAAATAGTACGTTATTTAAAATTAAACGGTAACCAGGAGAGTTTGGGTGTAAATCTAAAACTGTTGGTGCTTCTCCTACTTGATGCTGGAAATCTTCTGGATCATGACCGCCGTAGAAGGTGAACATTCCTTTTCCTTTTTGGCCATGAATATACCGCGCTTCTCCATTGAGTTCGCAGCTTCCCATCGTTAAAATATTCGACTTCACTAGTGCAGCATCAAAGGAAGTAGTTTGTCCCATGAAGCCTTTTACAAGTTGGGTATGATTCTGGCAAAGCATACTGGGAATAGGATCCCATTTAGCCGAAAACTCCATTAATGTAAAATAATCCTTATCCATTGGTATGCGGCGTTTCTCCGTCATATCGATATCTGAAAACTCATATTTCTCAGGACTTCTTTCGAGAGTAAAATCTTTGAAAGCAAAAGTATTTCCATAATTCATCTGGGATTGATAATTCGCAGCACTTGGATCTCCATCAAACATTGATTCGCAAATATCTACTCCATCAGCCGCCAATGCAATATCAAAACTGTCAGTAGCAGAACACATGGCAAACATAAAGCCTCCGCCAACAACAAAATCTCTTATTTTTTTGGCGACAGCCCCTTTCTCCTCAGAAACTTTGGTAAAGCCCAATTTAGCGGCTAATTCCTCTGCGCTTTTCTTGTCCTCGATATACCAAGGAACATTTCGATACGAGCCAAAAAACTTACCATATTGTCCCGTAAAATCTTCATGGTGCAAATGCAACCAGTCATAAAGTACTAATTGATCGGTTAAAACTTCCTCATCATATATAGGTGTAAATGGAATTTCGGCATAAGTCAAAACAAGCGTAACCGCATCGTCCCAAAGCTGTTTCCCTTTTGGAGTATAGACCGCAATTCTAGGTGCTTTTTCAAGAATGACGGACTCCATATTTTGCGATGGACTAGCTATTTCATTTAAAATCTGAACTTCTTCACTATCAGAAAGCACTTCGAAACTAACGCCGCGAATCTGACATTCCTTACGTATTTCTGGTGCGTCTGGCAAGAGGAAAGAGCCGCCGCGATAATTGAGTAACCAACTGGCTTTGTAATTTTTCTCTAAACACCAAAAAGTAATTCCATAAGCTTTCAAATGATTCTTTTGCGTATTTTCATCCATTGGCAACAAAATAAAAGATGCTTTTGCTGCAATCGACACCAGAAAAACTAGAATAAAAAGTACTCTTTTAGGAATCATGAGATAAGATTTTCAATCAAAGATAGCAAAGGAAATATTTAATTTACTCAAATCTAACTTTTTAAATCAATTCCTATCCAAGATTAACATTTGAAAGAAACGACTCAAAAAAAAGCAATTTATCTAAATTATAAAAAAAGCCTATTAAAAATAGGCTTGGGGAAATTATTAAAAAGGCATATCGCTGTCGTCATCGTCGTCATTGAGATTAGACCCAAATGCTTCGTGTGCCGAAGGTAAATTTTTAGTTATAAAAGGATTATCGTCTTGATTCATTGAAGAGGGTAAATCATCATAATTACCACTATGATCTTCTAAATTGTCGAATTTTCCAAGGTGTCCAATAAACTTCAAACGAACGTTTTCTATACTACCATTACGGTGTTTCGCGATCATGATTTCGGCTTGTCCTGCTGTAGGTGAAGCTTCATCATCATCCCACTCGTCAATTTTATAATATTCAGGACGGTATAAAAAGGAAACAATATCAGCATCTTGCTCAATCGCTCCCGATTCACGAAGGTCAGAAAGCAAAGGTCTTTTACTAGATCCACGAGTTTCAACCGCACGCGATAGTTGAGATAGTGCGATTACAGGAACATTTAGCTCTTTTGCTAGGGCTTTTAAGTTTCGGGAAATTGTAGAGATTTCTTGCTCTCTATTTCCGCCACCTTTACCATTTCCTCCCGCAGTCATTAATTGCAAATAATCCACAATGATAATTCTAATTCCGTGCTGTGAAACTAAACGTCTTGCTTTCGCTCTTAAATCGAAAATAGAAAGTGAAGGCGTATCATCAATAAACAAAGGCGCTTTCTCTAAATTTTTAACTTTAGTACTCAGCTGTTCCCATTCGTGTTTTTCTAGCTTACCGGTACGT
This sequence comes from Flavobacterium sp. XN-5, assembly GCF_008033395.2. Lineage (NCBI taxonomy): Bacteria > Pseudomonadati > Bacteroidota > Flavobacteriia > Flavobacteriales > Flavobacteriaceae > Flavobacterium > Flavobacterium sp. XN-5. The sequence continues at coordinate 135,088 of NZ_VOGZ02000008.1, read as the reverse complement.
AATTTCTCTGAAGACAATCCCGTTTCAGACGAAATCAAACGCGTAATTAATTGTACAGATGCCATCTCAAGTGAAAATAAAGCTACTGGCATTCCAAAATCAATCGCCATATTCCTAGCCATCGACAATACAAATGCAGTCTTTCCCATCGCCGGTCTTGCCGCGATAATAATTAAATCACTTGGCTGCCATCCTGAGGTAATCTTGTCTAGTTTTTCAAATCCTGTAGCTACACCACTTAATCCTTCTTGGCCAGCAATTTCTTCGATTCTCTTTTTAGCTTGTAATACTAAACTTTGGGCTGTTTCTGAACTACGTTTAATATTCCCTTGGGTAACCTCATATAGTTTAGATTCCGCCTTATCTAATAAGTCAAATACATCTGCAGAATCATCATAAGAATCCTCAATAATTTCAGATGAAATTCGAATCAAACTTCGCTGAATAAATTTTTGAAGAATAATTCTCGAGTGAAACTCGATGTGTGCTGATGAGGAAATTTTTTGAGTCAGCTGAATTAAATAAAAATCACCACCAGCTAAATCTAATTTGGCGTTTTTCTTTAATTGTGCTGATACGGTAAGTAAATCAATAGGCTGTGTTTCAGTAAATAACTGCACTATCGCTTCAAAAATATGTTTGTGTCCGTCTTTGTAAAAAGCGTCAGGTGATAATATATCAATTACATCATCTACTCCTTTTTTGTCAATCATCATCGCCCCAAGAACCGCTTCTTCTAAGTCTAAAGCCTGTGGGGGTAGCTTTCCTTTTTCAAGGTTAATAATTGTTGACTTGTCAACCTTAACGGGATTTATATTCCTGAAGTTTTCCATATAGCGAAAGTAACCAAAATTTAAAAAATATTGCTGTTGACTTATTACAAAGATTTGTTTATAAGTATCTGTTTTTTGTTTATAACCAAAAAAAAACCGTCTCGTTTATGGACGAGACGGACTTTTTTACGTTTGTAGGAATTACTCCTTGTATTCGCCCATTTTACTGTATTTGTCCATTCTCTGAGCGATTAAATCTTTTGTTGATAAGTCTTTTAGCTCGTTATAAGCCTTCATGATATACTGCTCAACCGTATTAAAAGTCGTTTCTCTATCGTAGTGAGCACCTCCTAATGGTTCAGGTATAATATCATCCACTAACTTTTGCTTTTTCATATCGGCAGAAGTCAATTTTAATGCCTCAGCAGCAATTTCTTTGTATTCCCAGCTTTTCCATAAGATAGAAGAGCAAGACTCTGGAGAAATTACCGAATACCAAGTGTTTTCAAGCATATAAACGCGATCTCCCACTCCTATTCCTAATGCACCACCCGAAGCTCCTTCACCCACAATAATTGTAATAATAGGCACCTTAAGACGAACCATTTCAAATATATTTCTAGCGATTGCTTCACCTTGTCCACGTTCTTCAGCTTCAAGTCCTGGATATGCACCCGGAGTATCAATCAGTGTAAGAACTGGAATGCCAAATTTCTCTGCCATTTTCATCAAACGCAAAGCTTTACGATATCCTTCAGGATTTGCCATCCCAAAGTTTCTGTATTGACGCGTCTTAGTGTTGTATCCTTTTTGTTGACCCACAATCATAAAAGATTGACCGTCAATTTTTCCAAGACCACCAATCATTGCTTTATCATCTTTAAACCCTCTGTCACCGTGAAGTTCTAGGAAAGTATCACCGCAAAGTGCTCTTACGTGGTCTAAAGTGTACGGTCTACTAGGATGTCTTGACAATTGTACACGTTGCCATGCTGTCAGATTTTTGTAAATCGTTTTTTTGGTTTCGATAAGTTTCTTATTGATTTGCGAACAGGTATTTGTTACATCAACATCTGATTCTTTACCAATAACGATACATTTTGTTAACTGATCTTCTAGTTCTTTTATCGGAAGCTCAAAATCTAAATATTCCATAGGATTTGTGCGTTTTTGTTTTTTATTTGGAACTGCAAATATAAAATTTTAAATCGTTTGCAATCGTTTATTTTTTACTTTAGTCTTAAAAGCCGTTATCTAAATGTGATTTTATCATTAATTTCTTTCTTAGCCATCCCGTTCCTTTCGGTTTTGACAAGATCAAGAAAAGTAATAAATAACACTTTTATACACTAACTTCAATTTGATCATAATTAGCGAATTAACAACTAAAAAAAGCCTGATTTACAGCGATTTTACTATATTAAATCAGAATTCACCTCACTAATAGGCTGAACTTTTTTGCCCGCCTTGTGTTTGATAATACCATTCAATATTACCGTAATAAGGATAATTACGGCTCCAATATAAAAGGAGAAACTCATTTTCTCTTTTCCACCAATGATAAAATAAGCTAATATAATTCCATAAACCGGCTCTAAGTTGGTTGTAAGCATAACCGTGTACGGACTTAGTTTTTTCATCACTTTTACAGATGCTGTGAAGGCGTAAGCGGTACAAATTGACGCTAAAATTATCATTAGCATCCAATTGTTATAGGACAATACAAAGAAGTCGGCAGTGAATTTATTTTCGAATAAAAAATAAATAGAAATAAAAAAAACACCGGCGAGAAACTCATAAAAGGAGATCACGGTAGCGTCATGATTTTGAATTAATTTCCCGTTCATAAGGGTAAACAGTACACCTAATATTATCGAAACCAAAGCATAAAGCATTCCACTTAAGTAATTCACCTCCACTTTCATAATCATCGCTAAACCAGCGATTATGATGACTCCAAAGAATACTTCGTACCACAATACTTTTCGACCATAAAAAAGCGGTTCTAAAATAGAGGCAAAAAAGGCACCTAAGGAGAAAACAGAAAGAGTTATAGAAACATTAGAGATATGGATGGCATGAAAAAAGGTAATCCAGTGCATCGCAATCAGGAATCCTACAAAAATTAATTTCAAAAAAGAATTTAAAGGAACCCGAAAAGATTTTTTCTTGAAAATTATAAATACAAATAGGAAGGCTGCAGCCAAAAGCATTCGATACCAAACAATAGCATCGGCAGTGATTGTAATTAGCGCTCCTAAAATTGCCGTGAAACCCCAAATAAACACGATTAGATGAAGGCTGATGTAACTTTTTAATTTATCGTTTTGCATTGCGTAGTAAAAATATCGCTAATATTCCGAAAATAATATTGGGGAACCACACTGCTAAAAGTGGTGAAAAAGTAGATTTTTCGGCCAGTGTACCAAAAATCTTATCAAAAAACACATAGCCAAAAGCAATCGCAATACCAATGGTTAGATTCATTCCCATTCCTCCCCTTCGTTTTTTATACGAAACAGAAACAGCAATTATGGTCAATATAAATGCCGAAACCGGCACACTATACTTTTTATACAAAACCACCATATAGACATTGATATTAGAAGAACCACGCTTTTTTTCTTTATAAATAAACTGATACAGATTTTTCAAGCTTAAGGTTTCGGCAATATAAACTACCGGCGTTAAATCTTCGAGATCAAAACTGAACTTAGTCTTTTTCTCTGGCATTTTTTCTATCTTATCGCTTAAAACACCAACAGTTCTTTTGTTATAATCATACATTGTATAGGTGCTATCCTCAGGATTCCATTTAATACGACTAGCAGTAACCTTAGAAACTAATTTTTCTTTATCAAATTTTTCTAAGGCAAAGTTAAAAGCCACTTTAGAAGCGCTATTAAAACTGTTCACATAGAGAAATTCATTGTCGTTTATCTGGCGGTACACATCGGTATTATCGCCTCGCATGGCTTCCTTTCCGCCTCCTTTTAGATAAGTATATCTAAAATTATTAAAGCCTTCACTCGATGCCGGAACCACATAGAATCCCATAATCAAAACAAACACTGAGATCAGCGAAGCACCAATAATATACGGTCTCAAAAAACGGGTAAAAGAAATCCCCGAGCTTAGTACTGCAATGATTTCGGTATTATTGGCCAGTTTTGAGGTAAACCAAATAATCGATAAAAACAGGAATATTGGAAAAAGGGAATTAGCAAAGTAAATCGTGAAATGGTAATAATAGATCGCAATTTCTAGCAATGGAACCTTGTTCTCAATCATCTTATTCACCTTCTCTGATACATCAATAACAATCCCGATAGGAATAAACATACCCAACATGGCCGCAAAAGTGGCTAGGTATCTTTTCAGAATGTATTTATCAATTATTGAAAGCATTTAAAAAAGTGTAAGGTTTAAGATTTAAAAGTTTAAAGTTTAGAACAGTTGCAAAATCACGCTAGGAGTTTTAAACTTTAAACTAAAAAACTTTAAACATTTTTTATAATCTCTGACTCATATTACGAACCATCATTTCTTTCCAAGTTCTAAAATCTCCGGCTAAGATATGTTTTCTGGCCTCGCGAACCAACCACATATAAAACCCAAGATTATGAATGGTAGCGATTTGTTTCCCCAAGTATTCATTAGCCGCAAACAAGTGACGCAAGTAGGCTTTTGTGTACTCAGTATCCACATAAGTGATTGCCATTTCGTCAATAGGAGAAAAATCATCCGCCCACTTTTTGTTTTTAATGTTAATCGTACCGTTAGCCGTAAACAACATTCCGTTTCTAGCGTTACGTGTAGGCATCACACAGTCAAACATGTCAATTCCTAAGGCTATGTTTTCTAAAATATTTATCGGAGTCCCCACACCCATTAGGTAACGAGGTTTATCTTCTGGCAAAATTTCGCAAACCACCTCCGTCATGGCATACATTTCTTCGGCAGGTTCCCCTACTGAAAGTCCGCCAATTGCGTTTCCTACTTGGTTGCTATTCGCAATATATTCAGCCGATTGTTGACGCAAGTCTTTGTAACAACTTCCTTGTACAATAGGGAAAAATGCTTGGTCATAACCGTATTTCACTGGCACTTTCTCCAAATGGCTCACACAACGGTCTAACCAGCGGTGTGTCATTTTCATAGAGCGCTGTGCATAACGGTAGTCACAAGGATAAGGCGTACATTCATCAAATGCCATGATAATATCGGCACCAATAGTACGTTGAATTTCCATCACATTCTCTGGCGTAAAAAAGTGGTACGAACCGTCAATATGTGACTTAAACTTTACTCCTTCTTCCTTAATTTTTCGATTTCCCGAAAGTGAATACACTTGGTACCCACCAGAATCAGTCAATATGTTACGATCCCAGTTCATAAATTTATGCAATCCACCTGCTTTCTCTAGGATTTCCGTTTGTGGGCGTAAATATAAATGGTAGGTGTTTCCCAGGATAATATCTGGGTTTATGTCTTCTTTCAATTCTCGTTGGTGCACCCCTTTTACAGAGGCTACGGTCCCAACGGGCATAAAAATAGGCGTCTCTATAACACCGTGATCAGTAGTAATGCTTCCCGCTCTGGCTTTCGTCTGCGGGTCTTTTTGTAATAAATCAAACTTCATAGATGCTTTTTTCAGTCAGATGTAATATGCTAGCAATCTCTTTTTTTAGATTAAGATCAGCACAGCACATTTCATAGATGCTTTTTTCTCCCGACCATTCGGGAGCGCAAAGATAGGTTAATTCGACAATTTGAAAATTAGATAATTACAAAAATTAATTAAGATTTAGGATTTCCTGTAAAAATGGGATTGTAATGTAAAAATTTCTGATGTTTACAGGCGATTGTTAAAATTACAAATCACCATTTATCGTTCTAGAATCATTTGGGCGTGCCCTTCGTAATAACTTCAATGTTCGACCTTGCAATTTAACTCAGGTCGGGCTATTCGCTGTATTCCCAATCAACAAAAACTACGGCCAAAAGCCTTGTTTTTCTAAATCGGGAGATGCCGCTACTATCCCTCACGCAATCACTAGAACGACTATTATCAAAAACAAAATTCTTTCTACGCAGACGATTAAAACAAAAAGTCAATTTGATGATTTGATAATTTGTAACGAAAATATTATATATTAGCTTATTGCTAAGCCTGATACTTATCAGACTGATCCACTCAAATATAGGTTGATAAGTCTGACGCAGTCAGACTTATTTACAAGTTAATGGATATGAGGAAAAATTAGAGTAAATTAGGAATTAATCATGACTAAAAATAAATAAGAGATGGGAATTTGGATGGCAATAGGTTTAACAATATTTTTTATAGGTTGGGTTATGTATCGACTTTTTATTAAAAAGGACTTAAGTAAAAATTTAAACAATTTATATCTTGGACTATTTTTCATAGGAATATGGGTATTGTTTTATTTTTTTGTTATTGATTTTTTTTAAATTCTTTAACTTATTTACTCGCTAAATACTTTTAGAAAATAAAATAGCGTCAAAAGTTGGTAAAAAGTCCATTCGTTTTAATGGTAAGAAAGAGCCCGATAGCGCGGATTTACAATCCGTGCCCACATAGTAAAACAAAAACTATATATCTAATGTATATTGATTAAATATGATATTCAAGAGGTTAGCAAACTAAATTGTACTGGTTTAGAAAATTAAAAAACGATGTCTACTAAATACAAAGCCACAACCAATTCTACGAAGTATTGATTCAACCTTAAATAAAACTAAACTGCTGTGTGAAGTCTCCAGCTTAGTACTCATTCCACTTGTCACTTCCTTATATTACAATTACTCCACTTAATTGCTTTACGGAAGTATAGCGCTTGAGATTCCTGCGGAATGACAAACTTTATGAAACCCTCTTATAATAACACTTATATAGTTCATAACCGTGAGTCATTATCTAGTTATTGTACAATCAGTTACCTTTTAAATTAAATGTTTTCATTTTTAGTTATTAATAAAATACGAGACTCTTAGCTAAAAATCTATCATGCATTATTTAAATATCAATTACGTTTTAAATCATTTAAAATTAGTAACTTAAACTCATAATTAATAATTAACTATTATGAGAGCCTTATTAATTTTAATCCTATTTTTATCATTACTATCCTGTGCCACAAAAAAAGACAGCAAGAAGCTACTACTGCCCGAAGAGATAAAATTTTTAACCGAAGAGATATATGTAGTAATAAATAATGAGAAAAAACTTTTATCTAAAAAGGAGATGGTATTTACTAAAAATGGCCGTGTCAAATACTCAAAAACTGTTGACTCCTTAGGCAACCTATTACAAGAAACTGAAAAGAAATTATGGTTTGTTGTCGAATCGTATCCAGATAGAGAACCTTATTACTGTAAGACACGTTGGAAACCCAAACAGCGCGAACGCATTAGCTGTTATACTAAAAAACAATACAAAGAAAACGAAAGCATTTACCATTATAATAAAAATAGAACTATTGCTAAAATAGTAGATAATTTCACCACTTTCCACACACAGCATTTTTATTATGCTAACAAAGAACTTATTAAAATTATTACAGTGGACAAAAATGATAAACTTATTGACGAAGTTTTAATAAGCTGCTTGGCCAAAGACCCCAAAGGTACTTGTCTGAAAGAGACTAGAGTTTCTACCAAAACAAACTACGAAGAAGAGATTCTTATGACTCCAACTTATAATTAATTTAAATTATTTAGGATTATCTTCAATTCCCCAGGTATCCAAACTCCGTAAAATAGCTTCAAGCGATCTACCGCGCTCGCTTAGTTTGTATTCAACTCTTGGCGGAACGACCGGGAAAATCTTTCTAGAAATAAGACCGTCCATTTCTAATTCTCTTACGGTTTGGGTAAACATTATATTTGAAATTTCAGGAATTTTCTTTTATAGTAATCTAGAACGTTAACTACCATCCAATAAATGGAACAATACTGATGGTTTCCATTAAGTCCCTCCTAAACTCAAAGTATAATTAAGTAAACAATAATTTTTTTCGCTCAATTTTACTTTTAATCATATGACAATCTAGAATTTATTATTTTTTTATTTTTCAAAATGAAAATTGAAAGTAGTAAAAATGTGCTGTTTAAAAAGAAATCAAAATAAGGTTGATTCTCATTCTTAATTTGGAAATTATTTTCGAGCCAAATTATACCAAATAAAAAAAGAAAGCCTCCGACTTTAAAGTCGTAGTCCTTCCTCTCAACTTACACTTTGGGGGTAGTGTAATTTCTTGTTTTCGTAAATTAAAAAATTCCTACTCTTACCTTTGGCGCACTAACCCCTATTAGTGTTTTCACTTTGGCGCTAGAAGATCGATTTTCATATCGAGGCTGACTGTATTCATAATGGTAATGTGCTGCATTTTCATACCAATAGTTACTATGATGACAATTTCCGTTACAGTTGTGATGGTGCTCAGCATACGAATCATTCTTTGCTTGAATATACACTTTGTAGCCACGTCTATTTTCTTTACGTAAGTCTTTTTCGTACTGTTTTTGCTCCTTCCAGAAAACTCGTTCTTCGGCTTGCGTACTTGCGGTAAACTTTTGAGCGTATTGCGCGTCTTCACGACCTCTTTGTTGATAATACGACAAAGTATGTTTTGCTTCTACTTTGCTATCATGGCTAACTCTGGCTTCTTGCGCATTCATTTTTGGCAAGAAAGTAAAAATCATTATAATTAAAAGTGTTTTAACTGTTTTCATAATTTTAAATTAATGTTATTGCAATAGTATTTTATTGGCACCCTCATAAGTAAGACAACTGTGCACTAATTTACCCTACTTTGATTTTCATTAATCTTAAAAAAGAAATTATTTCTGCTGGCTTTTCATAAAGTCTATCACTTCATTAAAACGATTATTATACGGCCAGAAATACTGTGTAATCATGGGAACGTGTTTTTTGTTTAATATTACAGCTGTAACTTCTGGCTGAAAGGGATACAAAGCATCTATAAAACGTTTGTTCGTTACCTTTATGGAAGTGTAGGTTTTATCACCTACATAAATTAAAAAAGGCGGTGTGTTTTTATCCAAAAAATAAATGGGTGAAGCATCCTGCCATTTTGCGGGCGAGCTGCCCCATGTTGTTAAATAATCGTGTTCAGCTGTAGGTGGATTTTCCTCTAAATAATGTTTCATGTCTAAACCAGCTGCATCATTCAAGATAATTCCAGAAATACCGCTTGGTTTAATTCCGTATTTCGGATTCATAACCGCTAATGCAGCCAGATGTCCACCTGCTGAATGTCCCGTTACAAAAACTTGATTTGGGTTACCTTTGTACTTACTTATACTGTCTTTTGTCCACTGAATCACGGCAGCAATTTGCTTGGTCATTCCGTCATAATCCGTATTTGGACTTAAGGTATAGTCAGGAATCACAGTAACAACGTCTTTTCGTGCGAAGTTGCGGCCTAGCAAATCATAAGTCCCTTTGCTACCACTATTCCAGTAGCCGCCATGAACAAATATTAAAACAGGAAGCGATTTAGCTTTAGAATTTCGAGGAATAAAAACATTCAGCTTGGGCTCCTCTATCGTATTTTCTTTCGAAGCAACTAAATAAGAGACGTCTGTTATTTTTTTTGTAGCACAACTACTTAAAATACTACTTAAGAGAACGAGGATGCCAATTTTGTAACGCATGGTTTTTTTACAAATATATACATTAATGAAAAAGCTGCTTCACTGATTTACATTTCAATGAAAATTCCTTTTATGATAACAGAACGAAATGGAATTCATTAGATTTGTAAGAGATGATTTTCTTTCGAATAAAAGTATGTTTTGATTATTCGAATCAACACGAATACAGCGAAATGTGGGGTGATAGAAAAATTATTGAATTTAGATTCAGACTTATATTAAAACAGGAATACATGAATTATACTATTTTAATCCTTCCTGGACTAGGTGACTCAGGAGAGACGCATTGGCAAAACTATTGGCTACAGCATTTTGACACTTCTGAAAAAGTGACTCAAAAGGACTGGAACAACCCAATTTTAGAAGATTGGCTCGAAAGTTTAACTGCTTCAATCGAAGCTGCCGAAGGCGAAATAATTATCGTTGCTCACAGTCTTTCTTGCTCATTGATCAATCATTGGTCTAAAGAAAATAAAGGGCATAAAATAGCCGGAGCCTTGCTTGTCGCGCCCGCTGATGTAGATTCTCCCGCTCACACGCCAGAGGAAATTAGAAACTTTGCTCCTATTCCTTTGCTGAAATTAGAATTTCCGTCTATCGTGATTACCAGTTCTAATGATCCGTATATCTCAGTAGAAAGAGCAGCATTCTTAGCCGAAAAATGGGGAAGCTCCTTTATAAATATCGGTGAGAAAGGCCATCTCAATTCCGAATCAAAATTGGAATATTGGGAAGAAGGTCAAGAGATTTTGCAGTCGCTGCTGCAAATAATAGAAAGCAATAAGTAATTTTATCTCTCAAATTGAAAGTTTAGTTCTCACACAAAAATAGATCGCTACAACAACAGCTGCTTCTTTCCCGACATGTAAAAACAAATCCGAAAATACTTAAATTTGGATAAGCTAAACTTTCTAAGTTAGTAAAAACTCCAACTTATTTTTTAATTATTCGAAAATTATAGTGATGAGAAAAATAACATGCCTAATCTTAGTTCTTTTTTCAATAATAAGCTGTTCCTCTGAATCGAGTAGCACAAAGAACAACTCTATCATTGGAAAATGGAATTGGGTTGAATCCTCTGGTGGGATTGACGGAAGAACGGAAACCCCAAAATCTACCGGAAAAACGATTCAACTTGAAATTTCGAACTCAAAAATAAAAAAATATGTCGATGAAGCTTTGGTTTCTGAAACCGCCTATACGATTCAAACTGGGACTTCCATTTTTGGAGGTGAAAAGAAATTAATAGTTTATGAAAATGATTGGAAACAGTCTTTCTCGCGCGCTGACAATCAACTGTTTCTTAATGATGAATGTTACGATTGTTTCCAAAATAAATATGTAAAAGAGTAAAACTATTTTCTTAGCTCAATATCGCAATAATTATAGCAATATGGAAAAATTAAATAAAGAAGCCGAAATAACCCTGCTTTTTTGGTTAATGAAAATTATTGCAACCACAAAGAGCTTACGCCAATTTAAAAAATTATTAACGCATCAAATTACCGTAGTATGGGAGTAAAAAACACTTGGCATCAAAAACAGTTAGAATCTTTAAGTTTTGGAAGTCGCCTTGCCGACGCAGTCGCAAAAAGTATGGGATCCTGGAAATTCATAATTATACAAACGATTCTGGTCGTTCTCTGGATGACATTAAACCTGATTGCCTTTGTAAAACATTGGGATGTTTATCCTTTTATTTTACTCAATCTGGTGTTCTCAACGCAGGCGGCTTATGCAGCACCAATTATCATGATGGCCCAAAACAGACAAAACGAAAGAGACCGCGCACAAGCACAAGCCGATTATCAGACTAACATAGATGCCAAAATGGAAATAGAAGCGCTGGCCACACAACTCAATAATATTGAAGTCCACAAACTGGATAAAATAATTAACATGCTAGAAGAAATGAGAAAACAGCCCTGATTTTATTACAAAAGAAAATCTCTCTATCCTGAATATTTTTTATTTCGAAAAAAAATAGTAAAAACTCCCTTCTGCGCAGGTGCAATAAGATTTAAAATGGGCTTTAGGCGGAACCATTTTTGAAATTTAACTGTTTTAATACGGAACGTTAATTATTTACTTGTGTAACAAAAGTTACTGACAATACTTTTACTTTGTACTACTTTTGTCTTATCAAAGTAGAATACAATATCGATACGATCGAGCAGTAATACTGCTTTTTAGCGCAATTCAAAATTTATAAAACCACAGAAAATGAGCTTAGAAAATACAATCAAAGAAAAGCAAGGAACCGTTGTAGATGTTCGTTCGTACGAAGAATTTATGGGCGGAAATGTAGCGGGCTCCATTAACATCCCCCTGAATGAAATACCGCAAAGAGTCGAAGAATTAAAAAACATGAAATCGCCTCTAATTTTATGTTGCGCCTCTGGAAACAGAAGCGGACAAGCACAGAACTTCCTTTCTCAACACGGAATCGAGTGTCATAATGGTGGCTCTTGGCTAGACGTAAATTATTATCAATCGCAAGCAACAAAGTAAAATGATCAACTTATTAAAAAAAATATTTGGTCTTGGGCCAAAAGTAGATTACGCAGAATTAGTAAAAAAAGGAGCCGTAATTCTTGATGTTCGTAGTCCGGGAGAATACAAACAGGGACATATAAAATGTTCCATTAATACTCCGCTGAATGATCTTTCGAATCATATTTCGAAATTAAAAAAAGATGCAACTATCATTACTTGCTGCGCATCAGGAATGCGAAGCGCCTCTGCAAAAAGCATTTTAAAATCGAATGGTTTTGAGCACGTTTATAACGGTGGCGGCTGGAGCAGTTTGCAAAACAAAATATAAGGAATGTATAGCACTTATTAATGGTGCTGTTTTATTCGAAATTATTCGGTAGAAATAAATTCATGAGAAGCAAACCAGGAAAGCGATCTTAAAATAGTGCATATAAAAAGCCCCAATTTTGGGGCTTTCTATTTTATTAAGGTTTAAAACACAATCATTAAATACTAGCATTGCATTAGTAGTATTCAGCGGTAAAGTCGTCAAACCTTCGAACAAATTAAATATTCAAATAAAAATTAGGCCTCCATTTTTGGATAGTCATTATATCCCTCAACAGTGAAAGTGTAAAAAGTACTTTGATCAGCTTTGTTTAAAGGCGCATCTTGTTTAAAGCGTTCCACTAAATCTGGATTAGCTATAAATGGCACTCCGTAAGCTACCATATCGGCATCTCCATCTGTTAGCACTTGGTTTCCAGTTTCTTTAGTAAATCCTTTATTAATCATTAGAAGCCCTTTATATATTGGTCTAAAATGTTTCGCTACTTGAGCGACAGCATAAGGAACTTCGCTCACATCAGTAAAAGGCTCCGTTAAATGTACATAAGCTAAACCATAGTCATTTAAACGATTCACGATATACTCATGTGTAGGAATTGTATCTTGATCTACTGTCATTCCTTGTACTCCGTGCATAGAGGGATTTAAACGAACTCCAACTTTAGAATAGTCAATAACTCCGTTTAAAGCATCTAATGTTTCGAACAAAATTCGGGCTCTGTTTTCTATACTTCCACCGTATTCATCTGTTCGTGTATTTGAAGTTCTATTAAAAAATTGATGAAACAAATAGCCGTTTGCTGCATGCAATTCTACTCCGTCAAAGCCGGCTTCAATCGCATTTTTAGTGCTGTTTTTAAAATCTAGGATTGTTGCTTTAATTTCGGCAACAGTCATTTCTTTTGGTGTCACTGTATCTATAAAACCAGTCGCTACAAATGCTTTTGCTTCTGGATTAATTGCCGAAGGCGCATGCGGCAACGCTCCATTGTGCAAGTCAGGATGTGATAATCTCCCAGTATGCCAAAGTTGAACAAATATTTTTCCGCCTTTGTCATGTACTGCTTGTGTCACTTGTTTCCAACTTTCTGTTTGCTCCTCGCTATAAATCCCGGGAACATTAATAAAACCGACTGCTTTTGTACTTACCACGGTACCTTCGGTAATTAGTAAACCAGCATCAGCGCGGTCAGCATAGTAAATAGCCATCTGTTCTGTTGCTAAATTACCTTCATTACCGGCACGGCTTCTGGTCATAGGCGCCATTGCCATACGGTTATTAAAATTGGTATCGTTATGTTTAAATGGACGTAATAAAATGGAATTACTCATATTTCTATTATTTATATTTTATTAATTAAGTTGCGATATGTAAGTCGTAAAGCCACAGCCTTCGAAAATTCCAGAAACTGTATCCAAAGCTTTTGAATTATGGCCTTCTAGTAGAAATTCTTTCTCTGTATTTTCATCAATAGAGAGATTGATAATTTCGACTATTTTAGAATGAGGAAAAATAAGATCAAAACTGAGTTGGTTGTTTATCGATGAAGTAAACTCCTCTTCGTTTTCCATAACAATGATGATTTTTGCTGTAGCAACTTCCTTTATTTTTTCGACAGCTGCTGCATCGTTTATACAAAAGCCAGAAAGAATTATAATATCAGCTTCCCAACTTGCATTTACAGCACAATCCATTTTTTCAATATAGCCGTGGCGATTTTGTGCCAAAAGGCTTTCGTGAATTTCTGAAAGTGCATCTTGATCTTTATCGAATAAAAGCAGTTGAAACTGCTCTCCTAATTCTTTGAGTACTGTAAAATTTCTTTTCTCAGCGGCTCCAATAACGGCAATGGTTCTTACGTTTTGCATTTCTCTTGTTTTTACTGCTGCAAAACTACAGTAAGACGCCGCTTAGTTCCATTGAGATAGAATAAGAAATGCCATTGATCTAAATCAATTTTATTTTCGAAGAGTAATTTGTTTTCGCACTCGGCTTAGTGTTTCTGGGGTAAGACCGAGGTAGGAAGCGATCATGTGTTGGGGTACACGCGCTACAATATTAGGGTAGGCAATGGTAAGTTTGGTATATTTTTCTTCGGCAGTTGCGGTCAACGCTGAATTTACTCTTGCCTGCAAAGCAATATAAGCGTTTTCTAATAGAAGTCTTTGGTAACGTTCAAAAACCGGTAACGCATCCATTAATTCTTCTCTTGCTGCCGCCGTTAATAACAATAATTCCGAATCTTCAATGGCTTCAATTGTATAAGTAGAATTCTCTCCCATTAAAAAACTGGATAAATCAGTAATCCACCAGCCTTCAAAAGCAAACTGTATGATGTGTTCATTTCCTTTGGCATCAGTCGTGTAGGAACGTAAAATTCCTTTTTCGATAAAAGCATTATAGGTACAAACATCTCCTTCTAATAGTAAAGTTTGCTTCTTCCTTATTTTTTTTGGAATAAAAAAAGTCTTACACAAATCAAACTCCATTGCGGTTAGTGTTACTTTCTCACCAATACTTCGTGCTAATTGCTCATACATACTCGCAAGATAATAATTACAGTAGCATTTAAAAAAAACAAGCTTAAAAAGATTCAAAACTACTCTATCAAAATCAAAAAAAGTCATTGTTACAGCCTCAATTTCTAGTAATTATCCTTATAAATCACTCTAAGAACAAAATCAAAAATCATTTGTCTTACGCCAAAATAAAAATTACCTTTGCGACAGTTTAACTTTTACACACAAAATGAAGCCTAACACACAACAATTAAAGGATTTAACTATCCAAGTCAGAAGAGATATCCTTCGAATGGTACATGCTGTCAACTCAGGTCATCCAGGAGGATCACTAGGTTGTACGGAATTTATGGTAACCTTATACCAAAATCTAATGGACCGCAAGGAAGGTTTTGATATGGACGGCATTGGAGAAGATCTTTTCTTCCTTTCAAACGGACATATCTCTCCAGTTTTCTACAGCGTTTTAGCAAGAAGTGGTTATTTTCCAGTTTCAGAATTAGCTACTTTCCGTTTAATTAATTCAAGATTACAAGGACACCCAACTACTCACGACAATTTACCAGGAGTTAGAATTGCATCTGGTTCACTTGGACAAGGTTTGTCTGTAGGTATTGGAGCTGCTCAAGCTAAAAAACTAAACAATGACAATCATTTAGTTTACACACTTCACGGTGATGGTGAATTGCAAGAAGGTCAAAACTGGGAAGCAATTATGTATGCATCTGCTAAAAAAGTAGATAACATTATAGCTACAATTGACTTAAATGGAAAACAAATTGATGGTTCTACTGATGAAGTTTTAGCAATGGGAAGTATCCGTGCTAAATTTGAAGCTTTTGATTGGGATGTTATTGATATCAAAGAAGGGAATGACATCGAAGCAATTATTGCTGGAATGACAGATGCTAAGTCTAGAACAGGAAAAGGAAAACCAGTTTGTGTTTTATTGCATACTGAAATGGGGAATGGAGTAGATTTCATGATGAATACGCATGCTTGGCACGGAAAAGCACCAAATAATGAGCAACTTGAAAATGCATTAGCTCAAAACTATAATGTTGGAGGTCAATTAGACTATTAGAAAGTATTCAGTTATTAGTGTTCAGTAGAATACTGACAAAAATCTAAATCATACAATGAAAAAATATACAAATACAGGAAGTAAAGATACTCGTTCAGGTTTTGGAGCGGGAATGACTGAACTAGGTCAAAAGAACGAAAATGTAGTGGCACTTTGTGCTGATCTAATTGGGTCGTTAAAATTTGATGATTTCAAGAAAAATCATCCAGAGCGTTTTTTCCAAATCGGAATCGCTGAAGCAAACATGATTGGAATTGCTGCAGGTTTAACTATTGGTGGAAAAATTCCTTTTACAGGAACTTTCGCTAACTTTTCTACAGGAAGAGTTTACGATCAAATTCGTCAATCAGTAGCTTACTCTGAAAAAAATGTAAAAATCTGTGCTTCACATGCTGGATTAACATTAGGAGAAGATGGAGCAACGCACCAAATCCTTGAAGATATTGGATTAATGAAAATGTTGCCTGGAATGACTGTAATCAATACTTGCGATTACAACCAAACAAAAGCAGCTACAATAGCACTTGCTGATCATCATGGTCCAGCTTACTTGCGTTTTGGACGTCCAGTTGTACCTAACTTCATGCCAGCTGACGAACCTTTCGTTATTGGAAAAGCAATATTATTAAGCGAAGGAGCTGATGTAACAATCGTAGCTACCGGGCATTTAGTTTGGGAAGCACTTATCGCTGCTGAAGCTTTAGAAGCAAAAGGAATTTCTGCAGAAGTAATCAACATTCATACGATCAAACCATTGGATGAAGAAGCTATTCTAAAATCATTGGCTAAAACAAAATGTGTTGTTACTGCTGAAGAGCACAACATTCTTGGAGGTCTTGGCGAAAGCGTATCTAGAGTGTTAGCATTAAACAATCCAGCTCCACAAGAGTTTGTTGCTGTTAATGATAGCTTTGGAGAATCAGGAACACCAGAACAATTAATGGATAAATACAAATTAAACAATCAAGCAATTGTTGAAGCTGTAGAAAGAGTTATTAAAAGAAAATAATTCATTTCTTATCCCAAAAAAAAAATCCCATCTTGTTTAAACAAGATGGGATTTTTTATTCTCTGTCTGTACTTATTAATGACAGCTTTTATCTAAATGCTTTTTGATTCGAGTAGGATTGGTTGTATTACCATCACAACTCGGTATAGCATCAAAAGCCATAATTGTTCCATCGGCTTTAGTAATTTCGCTTCTTGTACCATAACCATCTCCATCATCATCAACGTCAAGGAAATTAGGAATTCCATCTCCATCTGAATCATCAGGATTCGCCACTCCAGTAGCTAAAACTCTAAGATAACCATCTCCATCTAAATCCTCTAGGTAAGATGGTATACCATCACCGTCTTGATCTAAACGACCTATTTCATATAATTTAAAACTAAAAATTAAAGGTGCATAAGCAGGAATAGCGGCACTACCTGAAGCATAATATCCTAACCCAGAAGGAACAAACATAACCCCAGCTCCAAAGTCTCTGTACGATACCGTTCCGTCGTCTTTAGTAGTATAAGTTCCAGTTTTAAATTGAGGAAAAACCTCACTCCAACCACTAATAACGCTGAATAAACTTAACATTTGTTGTGGGAATTTAACCTCTTCAAACTCAGTTTTTGTTAATGTAGTTACACTTTCTGCTACCGTTTGTTCTAAATAACCACCTTTATAGGATGCTAAAACATTATCTACATTACAAGGTGCAACTCCTACTCCTTCTCTTAACACTAAGTAATATAATTTATAAGTAATATCATGAAGCTTTACATCTCTACTAAGCAATTTCGGAAACGTTGATTTATCCTTATAAGACATAATAGAAGGTTGAGTTCCTCCTGCTGGAATCTTAGTAAAAACTACGTCCTGATCATCTGGAGCACCAGGATTATTAGTAACTGTTATATAATAGGTGTTTAAATATTCTTCAATATCAGTAATATCTGTGGCATATTGTACTGGATATTTTCTAGGAGGAGTAATTTCAGCATTATCATTATTCTTTGAACATGAAAATAAAGAGAGGGTTGTAATTGATAAAATAAAATAAAACTTAAATTTGTTCATTATAGCTGATTTTTTAAGTGCGCAAGATACAATTTTGATTGATTTTTGTAAACTATTTAACTCCGATTTTAGAATTATTATGAGAATAGATAAATATTTATGGTGCGTTCGATATTACAAGACTCGAAATATGGTGACAGAAGCCTGTAAAAAAAATCATGTCACTGTAAATGGGCTTGTTGCGAAACCATCTAAGGAGGTTTTTCCTACTGATAAAATCACCTTTAGAAAAGACCAAATTACGCAAATCATAACCGTCTTAGACATTCCCGAAAACCGTGTAGGAGCTAAACTGGTAGATATGTATCGAAGAAATGATACGCCTGCAGAATCCTTCCAGCATTTGGAATTATTGAAATTGTCAAAGCAGCATTATCGAAAAAATGGTACCGGAAGACCTACCAAGAAAGATAGAAGGGATATCGACGAATTTGGAAATGAAATCAAAACTGACGAACCGGAAGATAACTAGTCTTGAAACTAGAACTCTTTAAAAAATTAATTTTAAACAAAAACAATGAGCAAAAATATCATTTTAACGAATCAAGAGATTGAACACAAAATAAAAAGAATAGCGTACCAAATCTACGAAACCTTTGTCGATGAAAACGAGGTTGTTCTTGCAGGGATTGCCAGCAATGGATTTATTTTTGCAGAAAAAATTGCAAAAGAACTACAAAGCATTTCGAACTTAAAGGTTTCGCTGTGCGAAGTAAAAATCAACAAAATCAATCCAGAATCAGCAATACACACCTCGCTACTAAAAGAAGAATATGCAAACAAGGGATTAATCCTTGTAGATGACGTACTAAATTCAGGCACGACCTTAATTTATGCCATTAGACATTTCCTAGACGTTCCTTTGAAAAAATTCAAGACAGCAGTTCTAGTAGATCGCAATCATAAGAAGTATCCCGTAAAAGCAGATTTTAAAGGAATCTCACTATCTACATCCTTATTAGAGCATGTTCAAGTTGTATTTGAAGAAAATGGTACTAGCCATGCTTATTTAAGCTAAAATCGCAAGGATATCAAGAACTGTTTGATCGACAGTTTTATCATCTACTGTAACCTTATGTTGCGCCTGATTGTAATAGTAGCTTCTTTCAAAAAGATGCACCGCAATAAACTCCTTCATCTCCTCTTCATTTTTATTGGCGATAAGGGGTCTTTTGCTTTTATTAACGACCAGTCTATTAAATAAGGTGTCAATTGACGCTTTCAAATATATAGATACGACATCATCCCGTTTTAACAACTCATGATTATTCGCATAACATGGAGTTCCGCCACCAAGACCAATTATCATTTGTCCGGGAGCGTTTAATAATTCAACAAATGCCTCATGCTCCATCTTCCTAAATTTGATTTCTCCGTACTGTTCAAAAATAGCATTTATAGACAAATCCTCCTTTTTTTCGATATAGGCATCCAAATCAACAAATGGTTGCCCATTGATTTTTGCCAGTGTTTTCGCGATTGTCGACTTACCGCAACCCATATAACCTAATAATATAATTTTCTTCATAGAATAAAACCTTGTAAACTAAGACGTTAAAATTTATTGTTAAAAAAAGACAAATTTAAAGCAAAAAACTTTGGAAAACATCAAATAAAGTCCTTATATTTGCACCCGCATTCAAGCAATGAAATACAAGACTCGATAGCTCAGTTGGTAGAGCACATCACTTTTAATGATGGGGTCCTGGGTTCGAGCCCCAGTCGGGTCACAAATTAAGTGATCAACACCTAATATTTCAAATTGAATGCAATGACTCGATAGCTCAGTTGGTAGAGCACATCACTTTTAATGATGGGGTCCTGGGTTCGAGCCCCAGTCGGGTCACAAAAGGTCGAGTAATTTATTACTTGACCTTTTTTATTTTCAGGCCACGTGGAGAAACGGTAGACTTGCCAGCTTGAGGGGCTGGTGCTCGCAAGGGCGTGTGGGTTCAAATCCCACCGTGGTCACGAATAAAAACAAATGCTCAAAAAATAATCAAGCTTGCTTGAAATTATTTTTTGAGCATTTGTTTTTTCAAAGCGGAGCTTTGTTGGGAAAGACGAAGTCAATCCCGCAGAACTCACAGTAAAGCAAAGGGATCAAGAACAAATAAGCGGAGCTGTATAGGAAAACACGAAGTCAATCCCGTCGAGCTTCTTATTCCAACGCTATCTCTAAAAATGCAATCCAAGTTTAATTAAAAAACCCATAAATAATAAAATTGCAATTGAGCAGCCGGCCGCTACCATAAAAAAAAAACCCAGAAATAAATACAATCTGTCATTTTTATATTCGTATCGCAATAGCTCGCTATTAGCTTGTCTATATTTGGCAGCAATCATCATTTTAATCTTATTTTAAAGTGTGTTAATAGTCTAAAAAAGAGTATCTTTTATCTTACAAAGAAACGACTCTTAAAACTCGCTCACAATACCCACTTTTAGTGATTTTTCACATTAATTACACGATTAACAATAAGGCAGGATAATGTTAGGAATACGCATAAGACGGAATAAAGGAAATCATTTTCTAAAACCCCATTTGTACTGAATATCCACAATTTACCTCCATAAAAAAAGCGTCCCGACAAACTGCCGAGACGCTTCAAATTAAAAGTGTATAATTCTATTTTTTAAACATTTCCTGCAAAGGCTTTAATTGAGCCATGTCGATATTAGAATCTTTTAAAACCGACATTAATTCAATTACAGTATTAGGATTCATATCTTTTCCTAAAACTCGAATGACGGCAAATCCAGCGTCATTGTTATTCGCAAATAATACAAACTCATCTATATGTTCGTCTGTTCCTACAAAGCTAACAGAAGCTCCAATTGAACCAGAACCATACTTCATCAATTGCTGGTACTTCGTGTTCTTTAAAATCAAATTTACCTTAGCGCTTTCTATTTCGAATTGCGCTTTGTTGGTTTCATCCAGCTTAAAGGCTAAAACATTCATCTTGTCAAATGATTCTAAAGCTTCGTTTTGCTTGACAGATAATTTTGCTTTGTCTAAATTTAAGATACTCGGCGAAACATCTACAGCAATGAAATCTTTATTTTCTGTGTTTTCCACAAAATACCGCTGCAGTGTTGGCTCCGACTTGCATCCAGCAACCAGCAAACTTAGAAAAACCGCGATACTATAAATCGTTTTCATTTTATTTTTTGCCTTTGGTTGCTCTTTTCAAATCCTCACCACCAGGTATCCTCATCTTATCTGTAAGAATCGAAATTTCATTCAAATCAAAATTCCCAGTCAACGACATCAAAACAGTTTCATTTGCTTTGTTTGCACCTTCAATAAACATTAAAAGCTCTCTAATTTGACTGTCTGTAGTTCCTGACTTTACTAGAATTTTAATGTTTTTGCCATTATCATTAACACGCATCAACTCTTCTAAACCAGCAGTTCGAATGTACTTTTCAGCAGTCGACTTCATATCAGTAGTTGCACTGGAGCTACTAGTGGTAAAAACTTTTAGGTTGTCCAGCTTTTTTATCAAGCTCATGTATTGCTGCGTCTCCTTGTCGGAAGCGTCCACTTTTACCTTACTCATCAATTCAAACATTTTTTTGTTTACTATAATCGAGGTAACTCCATCTTGACCGTCGAATTTATCGAAAGCAGCTTGGGCAAAAAACGGACTTGACACTAAAACTAACACTAATGTGATTATAACTTTTTTCATTTTCTTTGTATTTATTATTCCTTAAAAATTAAATTTTTTGAGTCCTCGTATTCCTCCAAGGCTATTACACTTTCTATGCCAACATTTACATTCTTCGACAACATGGCCAATGCCTTTTGCGTTTCTTTCAACGCCGCCTCTGGGCTATCGTAAGTTCCTAAATCTTGGTTTGAAACTTGCTTGTCAAAATACACATAAGTTCCAGCACCCAATAGTACAACAATTGAAGCAGCAATCGACAACCAAACTCTATTTCGTTTTTTATTTAGAGACAGCTGTGGCACTTTAGTTTCTTGCTTCGAATCCTGTGCAACCGCATAAGCAAAATAGCCAAACATCGATTTATATTTTTCTAAATGCCTCGCAACTCCGGCTGACGCAAAATATTTTCGCAATTCTTTCTCTTCTGCAATACTACTTTCTCCCTCAAAGTATTTTTTTAGCAGCAGTTCAATTTTATTCGATTCCATAACTGTGGATTTTTGTCATATTTTGTCTTACTGTTTTTCTCGCTCTTGAAAGCGCCACTCGAATAGCTGTTTCGTTCATTTCTACAATTTTTGCAATTTCATCAAATTCGTATTGCTCAATATCGCGCAGTTGTATTATTATTTTTTGCTGTTCAGGTAACTGATTTATAATTCTTTCGACCCAACTGATACTATCTTCGTCCTCTAGCATTATATCCAGCTGTGGCGATTGATCTGCATAATTATCATGATCAATCTTTATGTTTCCAGCTCTCTTTGATTTTAGCTGATCCAGACAATAATTTCTAGTCATGGTCATTGCAAAGGCTTCTACACTATTTAGAGTATGAAAGTTTTCATTTTTATTCCATAATTTACCTAAAATCTCTTGCGTTGCATCTTCGGCCTCTTCAGTACTTATGAGCAATCGTTTTGCTAATCTAAAGACCTTGTCTTTGAATGGAGCGATAAGCTGTAGAAACTCTATTTGGTCCATAAATCAATACATTTTTAACCCGGCCTATACTATCAAGACGACTCGGTATTATTTTTGTTACATAAAATGTAAAGAAATAAAACTAAAGATACTATTTTTACGTTTATTATAATAAATTATCCTCAATATATGAAAGCTACCTATAAATTCGCAATACTACTCTTTTTAGTAGTTTTTTCTTTCCAAGGCTGTCAAGACAACGATGACACTGCCGCACCTATAAGTCTGGAAGTTCAGGACTTTATATGGAAAGGACTCAACCAATATTATTTATGGCAAGCTGATGTGCCTAATTTATCAGATGACCGCTTTGCAACGCAAGATGCCTTGAACACTTTCTTGAGAGGATATCCCGTTCCTGAGGATTTATTTGATGCCTTGAGGGTCGATAAATCAATCGATAGATTCAGCTGGATTGTTGATGATTATTTAGAACTGGAGGGAGTACTACAAGGAACTACAAAAAATGACGGACTCGATTTTGGTTTAAGCTACAAACCTGGTAGTACTACTGAACTATTTGGATATGTACGTTATATCATCGCAAATTCGGATGCATCAAACAAAGCAATAAAACGTGGTGACATGTTTACTGCTGTAAATGGCGCCCAACTTACTGTTAGCAACTACCAATCTTTACTAGCTGCAGACAGTTATACCTTAAATTTAGCTGATTATAACGGAACTACAATTGTAGCCAACGGAAAGTCAGTTTCATTAACAAAAACTGTTTTATCTGAAAATCCAATTTTAATCAATAAAGTAATTGTCAATGGATCACACAAGATTGGTTATTTAATGTATAATGGTTTTTATGCTGATTACGACACTAAACTAAACGAAGCTTTTGGAGATTTAAAATTACAAGGAGTTACTGATTTAGTACTAGATTTAAGATATAATAGTGGAGGATCTGTACTTACCGCTACTCGTTTAGCCAGCATGATAACAGGACAATACACTGGGAAAGTTTTTGCAAAACAACAATGGAATTCAAAAATCAACAGCTATTTCGAAGCTAACAATCCAGAAGCCCTAAAAAATAATTTCACAGACAAGATAGGAACTACTCCGATAAACAGTTTAAATTTAACTAAAATCTATATCCTTACCACACAAAGTTCGGCCTCAGCAAGCGAATTGGTGATCAATGGCTTGAAGCCTTATATGAATGTGGTCCAAATTGGTGATATTACTACCGGAAAAAATGTTGGGTCAGTAACCTTATATGACTCCCCTACTTTTGGTGATGAAAATAGAAACCCAAATCATCGTTATGCTATGCAGCCTATTGTTTTAAAGATAGTAAATTCAGAGGGTTTTGGCGATTATTTTAATGGTCTAACTCCCACTTTTTCACAAAAAGAAACCATCAGTAGTTTTGGAATTCTTGGCGATCCTTCAGAACCGTTATTGAATACTGCAATTAATAAAATAACTGGAACGGGAAAAATCATCAGACAAACCGGAAAAGAGTTTAATTATTTTAAGGACGCAAAATCATTAGATGGCTTGCAAAACCAAATGTATCTAGAACAAGCACCTGAAGGTATTTTAAAAGCTTTGGAATAAAAATAAACTTGATTCAATATAAAGTGTGGTGAAAAATTACTTTTTACCAATAAATCACTTAAAAATGAAAAAACTCTAGAATGGAATTTTATTTTTCGAAAGTATAAAAATCTTTTACAACATCGAATTTGATTGGATGAAAATTTAAACCTTTTAGTTGCAAAACAATAAAGCCCCATCTTCTACGTGAAAAATGGGGCTTTTAGTTACACTTCCATTATAGGGAAGTAGTAAGTATAATCTAGTTGTTAGAATAGAAACTATTTGGTCCCATACCAGCCGCTACGGTTTTCAATTCAGCACCAGTAGTAGTTGATATTTTAACAATACCAGCTGCTGTAAATCCATTAGCATCTGCCGTATAAACCTTACCATCAATAACATTAAAGCCATATAAAGTAGACCAGCTATTGTCAGCTACTGAAAATAAAGGCGTTTCACTAAAAGTAGTTGCGTTTAAAGCCATAGCGTAAACTCCAGTTCCTTTAGTATAATAAATTTTATCACCATCAATATCCATGTTTAATGCTTTAGTCAATGTAGCAGACTCTATTGAAGTTGCTGTATCTGTAGTAGTATTAATTTTGAACAGCTTACTTTTTGTAGTATTCCCACATAAAACATAGACAGACCCGTTTTTCTCTTCTATAGAGTTTACTCCACTCTCCACAGTAATTATACTCATTGCGTTATTACTTTGCGGATTAACAACTGTAACCGTATTTCCGCTACCATAAGCACCATTCATCACATACAATTTCCCATTAGCGGTAACAATCTTTTCAGTAGTCTTGCCAATAGCAATAGTTTCTACATAAGTAAATGTTTTTGCATCGTAAACCGTTACTGCCTTAGAACTTGAATTAGTAACATATAATTTGCCATTCAAAGCAACACTATAACGAGGTTTTTTAAGATTCTCAGTAATACTTGCGATACTTTTAAAAGTGTATCTGTTTACCACTTCAACAGTATTTGAATTATTCATCACAATAAACGCTTTATCTTCAAAAAAGCTTAATGATTGTGCTACGTCTCCTAATACTTTTGCACTGTTTTCAGTTCCAAATACATCCTGCATAAAAACAGTCAAATCATTCGAAATATAAGATACGGAAGCATTTGGTGTGCCAAAATTTCCTTCATTCAAGATAATAACTCCATTATCATAAGCGCCTAAAGGACTATCCTTTTCATTTGAATCATCATTACTACAAGAAGCAAGTAATAAGGCACTTGCAAAAATTCCGAAAAAAACATTGTTTAGTTTCATTGTTTAAAAATTAAGGTTTAAATAAAGAGTTAAATTCCGTCCCGGCATCAATCGACTGGGTAAGGATTCATATTTTTCATTCCAAAGATTTGCCACTTTAAAGCCTATCTTAATAACGTCTTTTTTGCTAAAATTATAATCCAGTCCTAAATTGGACACATTATAATCACTTAGAATATATTTTGGATCATTGTCAGATGTTGTAAAAACCTCACCGGTAAACAAAAATTGATAGTACGCATTGAAGCGCTTATACGAATAAGAAGCTGACGCAGTTAATTTATGATAAGGAACATAAAAAAGTTGCTTGTTGTTTTTATCGTCCAAAGAAACAGTGTACGAGTAAGTACTACTAAAATCAAATGCATGTCCATTGAAACTCTTGTTCCAGCCTACCAAAGCCTCAGCTCCATAAATAGAAACCTTGTCAGTATTTACAGGAGACCAATTCCCTGCGTTAGTAGGCAACCAACGAATCATATCGTCAATTTTTGAAGCATAAACAGCGGCAGTTAATCTAAAATCTTTATACTGAAATTGATTTTCCACCTCAGCCTGATAAGAATTCTCAGGCCTCAGATTGAGATTCCCGCTGCCTTCCCAGTACAAATCATTGAAGGTAGGAACTCTGTAATTTCGAGAAATATTAAACTTCAACTGATAGAATTTGGAGAAATCAAAAGTAGATCCTGCCGAGAATAGGACGGGACTTTTATACACATCAGATATTTCTTTTCGAACGCTAAGCTCATAATTCCAATACTTGCTAAGATTCTGCTTTAATAAAACACTAACGCCTCCCACTTGCCTGCTACTATTACCAATACCTGACCCTAATCCATCAGTTTTATTGTAATCTAGAATGGTATTTAAACTAATTGTTGGCGCAAATTCATAAACAAAATCGTGCTTTGCAATAAAGCTTTTTACTCCGCCAGAAGTAAAGCCTTCATTCTCTATATCTTCAAAATACTTATAATGTTCAGTGATATAAGCCAACTTAAAATTAGAAACTGATCTTCCTATGTTACTAGACCATGTCAAAAGATTTCTAGTATTATAATCTTGGTATTTTGTTTTAACGGAATTGGGTGATGTCAATGAAAAGTGACGTTCACCATCATAAATCTCACTGTAAAATTTAATGCTGTTGTTGGCATTTACCTTGTATCCAATGGCTGTACTCAAACTGCTATTGTAAAACTCACCATTTGTATTCTTGCCTTCTTTTCCAATGAATTTAAAATCATTGTCAGAACTATTTCTAGTAAAACTAGCGTTTGTACTCCATTTGTTTGTGGCAGCAGTAATGGCATATATCGCACTCAGACTATTAAAAGCTCCATAATAGACTTCAACTGTATTTTTGAAGGTTTTTTTAAATTTTAAATCGTTGTTCAAATGAATGGTCCCACCTATCGCACCACTTCCATAAACGACACTTCCTCCTCCTGCTTTTACAGCAATTGAATTGTATCCTCTGGTAGAAACCGTGTTAAAATCAGTTTGTCCTAATAATTGAGAGTTTATGTTTATTCCGTTCCAAACCACAGCAGTTTGTTGGGCCGTTGTTCCTCTAAATGAAGGCGAAGAAACCATCCCCAAGCCATTCTCTTTAAAATAAATTACGGTGTTATAATTTAGCAGTGAAGTTAACGAAGATTGATTTTTGCTTATAATCGAATCATTCAAGTTTTGCACAGATTGTGAGCTCGAGAAGTTTTTGAGCTGACTGTCCGATAGAACAACTTCGTTTAAAGGTATTGCAGGTTTGTTTTGAGCCAAAAGGAATTGACCAAATAATACAATTGAAAATAAAATAAAATTTTTAGTTGCCATAATTTCTGAACCTTTTTCCCGAAAGTTCGATATTAGTTAAGAAAAAAGGCAGGTCTCCTGGCTTGCGTCTTGTTGTTTACCTTCCCATTCGCCGCGGCGAACAGTGGTTTCGTAGATTACAACAAGCTTGATAGCTTACAGTTGCGGGAACAGCTTAGGTATTTAACCTAATTCCCTTTTAATGTGATTTTGAAAAAAAACTAAAATCACAACCTCAATTCGGCGGCAAAGATAGAATTATAATCCTATAACAACCTACAGAAATCTCAATTTTATAATTCGACCTTAATTACAGCGCCAAAATCTACTTTATTCTGAAAAGCGTCTTTTAAAGGCAATTCCGAAATTTTACATAAAAAACTTCGTATCACTCCTGCATGGGCCACAATAATTACTGGTTTAGAATTGGTTGGTTGAAGTTCTTTATGCATAAAATCAACGACTCGCTCATGCAAGTCAGTAAATGATTCTCCGTTAGGAACGCGAACAGTTACAAAATCAGTCATCCAAGGATTTATTTCTTCGGGAGCAATTGCATCCCAATTTTTCATTTCCCAATCCCCAAAATTCATTTCCATCAATCGAGTATCTGTAATTATTTCATTCGAAAGGTATTTAGCCAATTCTGTACAACGAAACAACGGACTGGAATAGACAACAGCATCGGTTGGAATTTGGCATTTTATTGATTCGAATATTTCTAAATAGGGTTCTAAAATCCGAACGTCGGATTGTCCGTAACAGACTCCTTTTTCACAAACCGTTTCGGTGTGGCGTACTAAATAAACCTCCATAAGGCAATAATTGAAATATAAAAAACAACTTCACAAGCTTGTTGGGTGGCACCCAGACAATCTCCGGTATAACCGTCAATCCATTTTTGAAAATAACGGGCCAGGAAAAATCGAGTCAAGAAAACGGGTACTAAAACCAATAAAAACAACCATTGAAAATAAGCCAACGCTAGAACGGGCAACAAACCAAAAAAGAAAGCACCGACCACTTCTCGCCAACTATAATTTTGCGCAATAGGTTTGCTTTTACTAGTAGCATCCTCTCGCGAATATTCATGCGTAAAAACAATAGAAATCGCAGCCAACCGACTCAGGGAATGTGCTGAAACAAAGAGTAAAAAGAACAGAATTTGAGACTTGAAACTTAGCATTCCGGACGAAGAAACTAAATAAGACACTGCCTGAAATTTAAGCAAAAACAATAAAACCACTCCAATTGCTCCATAAGCCCCAATGGCGCTGTCTTTCATGATTAAAAGGATCTTCTCTTTGGTCCATCCACCACCAAAACCATCACAAACATCGGCAAAACCATCTTCATGAAAAGCACCGGTAACCAAAATAGATGCAATCATCGAAAAAATAACTGCTATTTCTGGAGCCATCAAATAATTAAACAAACAGAAAACACCAAAAGCAACACTACCAACAATCCAACCAATCAATGGAAAATAGCGGGAAGCTTTGTTTAAATAATCCGGATTATGGTCTATGTTTTTCGGACATGGAATTCGGGTGTAAAACATCAATGCGGTAAAAAATATATCTAATTCTTTTTTCATAATTATTATTAAAATGTCATTTGAATTTGGCACAAGCCAATCCCTTTTTTTATAAATAATGCTATTTGTTATTCACCCCAGCAGATTCAAAACTCGCCATTTCATTTAAAAAAGCCACAGCCGACTGGATAATTGGAAATACAATAGCACAACCTGTCCCTTCACCTAAGCGCAATCCCAATTGCAGAACAGCCTGAACTTCTAGAAAATCCAACAATTTAACATGCGCTTGTTCAGCCGAGCAATGACAAAAAATAGCATTCTTAATGATTTTTGGGTTTTTTTGATGTGCAATCAAAAATGCCACACTACAAATAAATCCATCAACAAGAATCAGCATGTCATTTTCATAAGCAGCTAACATCCCGGAAGCCATTTGCATGATTTCGAATCCACCAAAATAAGCGAGTTTTTCGTCTAATTCTTGAGACCCTGAATAATTATCTACCGCTGATTGTAGTATTTTTTGTTTCTGAATTAGTTTGGCATCACTTACTCCTGTTCCTAATCCCACACAATCTTCTAGAGGGATCTTTGTAATGATGCTCATTAAAACCGAAGCTGTCGAAGTATTCCCAATACCCATTTCGCCGAAACCAATACAGTTACTAGTTGTTTTTGCAATAGCGTCCACAGCCGCTGCTCCTTTAGCAAAACACAAACTCAATTCAGACGCGCTCATTGCCGGTCCGTGTAGAAAGGATTGGGTTCCTTTAGCAATTTTTGTTGAAATCAGATTGGCATTCGGCGGAAAATCATAATTCACACCAGCATCCACAATCGACAACCTAATGCTATTTTGTTTGCAAAAAACATTTATTGCCGCTCCACCTTCAAGAAAATTAGTCACCATTTGACGGGTTACATCCTGTGGATACGCACTCACACCGTGTACTGCGATTCCGTGATCAGCGGCAAAGACAACAATATTGGGTTGGATTATTTTTGGTTCCAGAGTTTTAAACAGCTCTCCTATTTGTTGGGCTAATTTTTCAAGAATCCCTAATGAACCTAAAGGCTTGGTTTTGTTGGCAATTTTATGTTGTAATGCATCCTTGATTGATCTAGATTCTGTATGAGTTAGCTTCGTTTCTTGCAATGACTCTGGATAGGTGACTGGGACTAAAATCTCTTCTACAAAAGGAACTTCTGATTTTTGTTTCCAATTCAATTGTTGTAACATGGGTTGATTATCATAATCCGTTGCAGGTTTGCCTACACAAAAATAACCTAGCGGTTCTATATGTTCTGGCAATCCTAATAACTGCTTGAACTGATAGTAATTTAGAATCGAAATCCATCCCATCGAATAACCCTGTTCTGTCAAAGACAACCATATATTTTGAGCGGCACAAACCGAACTAAATTTAATTGCTTCATTACTTCCTACTGTTCCGATAGTGAAATTATTCAAAACCGAACGATCGTAACAAATTACAAGTCCAAGCGGAGCTTCTTCAATTGCTTCTAGTTTTAATGCCTTATAATCTTCCCTTTGTTGTTCGCTATCCGTTTGATTTGCTGCTTTAGTATCATAATCCAAAAACAATTCTTTAACAGCTTTCTTAATTTCGTCCGACTTAATCAGATAATATTTAGTAGCATCTGTCAAACCCACAGATGGTGCCCAATGTCCTGCCTGAAGCGCTTTTTGGATAACGGCATCAGGAACTTCATCACTAGTAAAATGGCGAGTGTCGCGACGGGATTTTAAAATTTCATCTAATGTTTGCATTGGTTTATTTTTTTCAGAAATATTCAGAATCTAAAGATTCAAATTCATTATTGTCCTTTTATTATCACAGGAATTCCTGAAACCATTAATACCACTTTCTCCGCTCTTTGTGCTATATATTGATTCATCCAACCTTGTAATTCGGTGAATTTTCGGCCAATGTGCGTTTCAGCATGAACACCCATTCCTATTTCATTGGTAACAATAATAATAGTGGCGTTTTCTTGATTTGCTATTTTGTCAAATTCTGCTTTGGCTTGTTCTAAACACAAAGCAACATCATTTTTAGTATCTATAAAAAAGTTAGTCAACCAAAGCGTAACACAATCAACTATTGCAACATTACCTGAGAAATCAATTTCACTCAGGTGTTTTTCTTTTTCGATGTTAATCCAGCGTTCGTCACGATCCTTTTGATGTCGATCAATTCTTTTTTTAAAATCATCATCCCATTTTCTGGCTGTTGCTACGTACATTGGCTTAGCCGATAATTCTTTTGCTAAATTTTCGGCATAACTGCTTTTTCCAGAGCGTTCTCCGCCTGTAATCAGATATATCATTATAATTGTTAATTATTAGTTATTAAATAGATTTTCATCCATTTGATATGGTCTTATTTTATGCTTTTGTAGTTTTTAAAATCATACGGACAATGACGACAACCGTTACCACAGCAGCTCCCTCTTTTCAAATGAAAGAAAGCTTTAAAAACATAATTCCCACTCTCTAAATAGTAATCAATTCCTTCAATTAGATTATTGGACTTAGGCAACAATGCCGCTTTATTTTGGAGTACGGTCTCCGGATTCAACGTCGCTACATACTCATCAATTTTTTCTGAGCAGGATTTTTTGAAACAAATAGGACAAAGACAATCAATTGCAGTTGTAGGAACAAATAAGGGTGGAAAATCATTACACCAACACCTACTCCCTTCTGCTGTGTCCCCACAACCAAAATCTACCCCGCAGCTTGAACACTGTTTTTCTTTACTACCATTCATGTTGTAAAGATAGTATTTGTTGATTTTTTTAGGTTAAAAAATAAACAAGATTTTTTGTAATTTCTTTTACCTTTGCCTTAATAATAAAATGGTACCATGAAACTTACTTCCTATAAAATTCTTTTATTACTTGTTCTTGTAACTTTTGTTAGTTGTAAAAAAATTGAAAAATCAGAAAATAAATCATTTTCAAACGCAAAAAACGAAATAGAATACGCCAGTAGCTTAGCTATATTCAAGCACGAAGGCTATTCGATAGTAAAGATAATCAACCCTTGGCCTAATGCTGATAAAGACTTTACTTATCTCTTAAAAGAGAAGAACGTTGTCGTTCCTGATAGCTTACAAAAATACAATACAATTCAAGTTCCTTTAGAATCAATCGTTGTCACCTCAACCACTATTATTCCTTATTTGGAAATGCTTGGAGTTGAAAACCATTTGGTTGGATTCCCACATACAGATTACATTTCTTCCTCAAAAACTCGAAAATTAATTGACAATGGTTCCGTTAAAAATGTAGGACAAAACGAAAAACTAAACATGGAGCAATTGATTGAAATGAGTCCTGAACTTATAGTCACTTTTGGTATTGATAATAACAATCCAATGATTGATAATCTGGAGAAAAGTGGCTTAAAAGTATTGATTCAAGCCGACTGGATGGAACAATCACCGCTTGGAAAAGCAGAATGGATAAAACTGTACGGAGCTCTTTTTGGAAAAGAAAAAGAAGCCAAAACTCAATTTGACGATATTATAAAAAATTACAAAGAAGCTTTGAATTTGGTTTCCACCAAAAAGCCAACAGCAACCATATTATATGGCTCGATGTACCAAGACCAATGGTATGTAGCCAAAGCCAATAGCTGGGTCGCACAATTTTTAAAAGATGCCAAAGCCAATTATCTTTGGTCAGATACCGAAGGAACAGGCAGCATTGGATTATCATTCGAAAAAGTATTAGAAAAAGCAAAAACCGCCAATTATTGGATTGCTACAGGTCCTTTTAAAACGGTAGCGGAATTAGAAAAAATCAATCCACATTACAGTCAATTTGATGCTTTTAAAACCAAACAAGTTTATACTTTTGAGGGCAAAATAGGAGCAACAGGAGGAACAATTTATTATGAATCGGCACCCAGTCGACCGGATTTAGTATTAAAAGATTATATCAAAATCTTCCATCCTGAATTACTTCCCAATTATACATTTACCTTTGCACAAAAACTGAACTAAATTGGCCAATAAACAACGTAATATTCTTTTATTTTCCTTACTTGGTTTAGGACTTATCGTCTTGTTTTTTATAAACATCAGTTTTGGCTCGATAACCATTCCTTTCAAGGAAGTATACAGCAGCTTGACTGGTGGACAGGCGAGCAAATCCACTTGGGAATACATTATCATCAATTACCGATTGCCCAAAGCGATTACAGCGGTTTTAGTTGGAATGGGGCTTTCCATTAGTGGATTACTGATGCAAACTTTATTTAGGAATCCACTTGCAGGACCTTATGTTTTAGGGCTGAGTTCGGGTGCTAGTTTAGGAGTTGCTTTTGTGATTTTAGGAGCTGCATTTATGCCTGCATTTATTAGCCATATTTTATTATCTTCTTACGGAATCGTTATTGCCTCCACTATGGGAAGTTCTATCGTTTTACTAGCCGTTTTGCTAGTTTCGCATCGTTTGCGAGATACTATGGCAATCCTAATAGTAGGACTGATGTTTGGTAGTTTTACCAGTGCAATCGTAGGAACATTGACTTATTTCAGTACTGCCGAACAATTGCAAAAATTCACCTTTTGGTCTATGGGAACCTTAGGGAATCTATCTTGGAGTTCCATTTTAATTTTATCCATTTGCGTTTTTATAGGATTGCTTTTAAGTCTATTTAGTATCAAACCCTTGAATGCCTTACTTCTTGGGGAAAATTATGCAAGAAGCTTGGGACTCAATTTCAAAAAAACACGTCTTATCATTATTTTGGCTACCAGTATTTTGGCAGGAAGCATTACAGCTTATGCTGGTCCAATCGCCTTTATAGGTTTAGCCGTTCCGCATATTGCAAAACTATTGTTTCAAACTAGTAATCATTCGGTTTTATATTGGAGTACGCTTCTTCTTGGTGCAGGAATTATGCTTGTATGTGATGTAGTTTCACAAATGCCAGGATTTGATATCACCCTACCTATTAATGCCATAACTTCATTGCTTGGTGCGCCAATAGTGATTTGGTTATTGGTTCGAAAACGAAAAATGATGGGATGATGACTCAAAAAAATTACGTTCAGTCTTTTTCCATTAAGACATTTATAAAATTTAGGTGCTAATAAAAATTCTTAACGAATCTTAATGGTTTTATTAAAATAAACTATGTTTCTATGTGGTTAAAAAACTCGAAAATAGATGAATAAAAATATCCTGACCACTTCAAATTTAAGCATTGGTTACAGAACCAAAAATGCTGTAACGTCCATTGCTCAAAACCTCAACTTGAATTTACAGCAAGGAAAACTAATTGCATTAATTGGTGCTAACGGAATAGGAAAATCGACCTTGCTTCGAACAATTACTGGGATTCAGAAACCACTTGAAGGCACTGTTTATCTCAATGATAAAAAAGTAACCGATTACGAACCGCTAGAACTAGCTCAAAATCTAAGTATTGTTTTAACCGAAAAACTACCGCCAAGTAATCTGACTGTTTTCGAATTAGTCGCTTTGGGACGTCAACCTTATACCAATTGGATTGGAACTTTATCGGATGTCGATTCTGCCAAAATTAATGAAGCACTTGAACTGACCCAAATCAGTCATCTGGCCTCAAAAAAGCATTATGAAATCAGTGACGGGCAATTACAAAAAGTACTGGTGGCACGGGCTTTGGCACAAGATACTCCACTTATCATTTTAGACGAACCCACCACCCACTTGGATTTATTACACAAAGTGGCACTATTTAAATTGCTGAAAAGATTGACAAAGGAAACCAATAAATGTATTTTGTTTTCGACACACGATATTGATATGGCGATTCAATTGAGTGACGACATGATCCTTATGACACCGGAAACTATCATACAAGACGAACCTTGTAATTTGATTTCAAAAGGGAGTTTCGACACTATTTTCAAAGACGAACACATCTCGTTTGATTCTGAAAAAGGGAAGTTCGTGATTGTGTAATCCCCCCCCACCCCCTACGAAGCAGGGGTGGGGTGACGAAATTTGAAAATTGTGTGTAAACATTCAAAACTAAATATGAAATGCTTTTGAAAGCATAGGCTATAAACTGGGTTTGAAAGCTACGGCTGACCTTGGTATTGAAAACTGTAACCATTATAATCAAGATTGAACACTAATAAACTGAGCACTAATCGCTCCCTACTTTCCTTTTAATAAATTAATACTCACAGTAGCACTATTCGAATCTGGGAATCTTTTAAAGTACTGAGTGTCTGGATACAATCCTGCCTCGGCAGCGACTTTATGTAAAACGGGGATTTCCACTATATATTGATCAGAAAAACCATGGGTCGCATCATAAGCCGTCGCAGCTGTTTTACCAAGATTAGCGGCTGTTAGGCAAGGCGGAATAGTGTGCAATTCTATCACCAGGAGACCAAAATTCCTAACATAAGGAGACCATTTATTAAAATGCTCCACGAGATTATCTTCTACTAGATTATTACTCACTCGCTTTCCTCGATGCGCAAAAGATCCTGTGGACTGACTTACTCTGTCGTTCGAAATGTTTTTTGGTTCTTCCCAGATCCTGTTGTGGTCCAGAAAGGTTCTCACATTCAGTAAATCTTTTAAATCAATCCCGTAATTTTCCATTAAATCATCTGCTAGTAAGTCAGGACGACCGATGTCTCCCCAGATCACTTTAGCCCAAATATCAGCTTTAATCAAATTAGCCCTCGTTACTTTCAACGCTGCCTGATTATAGTCGGCACCTACCAAAAATAAAGGATATTCATCGAGAATTTTACCTCTCAAAGTTTGCCTTTCGATAACGGCGAAGACATGTTCTAAAAAAGCGCCATTTCCACAACCCATATCTAAAATTCCTTTTGGCTGGTCTTCTATTGGCAAATTAAATAATTTGATGATGATTTCATCGACTATTTTGAAATAGGTTTCATGTGCGCCACCGCTTCCCCAAACATTCATTTCCCTATCAACGTGAATTTCATCTTCGCCTTCGCCAATAGTCCTTAAAACAGCGGGATTACCAAAAAGCAAATCGTCCATTTTACTGAAAGTTGGTAGATAAGAAACCGTCACACCATAAGCGGCAGCCCTTTTGGCAAAAAACAACCCTGTTTCTGTAAATTGATAATTTCCTTTTTTTTGCGTAAACCAACCTAAATGAACAAAGAAATCCAAAATAATTTTGAAGTTTTCGGGCGACTTGTGAAATTCCTCCGGACGGAAAGATACCTCCATAAAATATTTATGAAACATGCCGCTCATTCCTAATCGCACTAATATGGGTCCCACCAAAACACCTTCAATATGCAATAATATCTGTTGTTGTATCTCTTTTTCTAATGGATCAACGGAAAGTTCGACCTCATAATTTCTTTTATATTTTTCGAAAATTACCTGTAACCGCCCAAAGGGAGCTTCTTCAATTAACCGAGGATGAAATTGCATCGAAAACTTCAATAAGTCCACTACGTCTTCATACAAATGAAATAGTGAAAAAGCCATTTTGCTTTTTTCTGTAATTGTAAATTTGATCTCGTCCGTTGCGTTATTGATATGATATTGCAGAAATCCTTGAGAACATAAAACGCGCAAGCCCACGTTGATGTAGCCTTCGTTAGCGCTAAAATGCGTCGTAATTTCCTTTAGACTAGCTTCTTTTCGATCTAGAATAAAAGCCAAAATTCCCTTTTTATGTAGTGAATATGCGACTGGCGCCGTCACTAAGCCATCTAAATGTCTGAAAATTGTACTGCGCAAAGAAGCTTTATCAATCATAAAAAGGAAGTTTTAAGATGAGTCATAATTGCAAAAAAAACAAAAGCGATACTCAAATATATAAAATTCCTCGCGAACTATAGCAGCACTAGATAATGCTTTATACTACGATATTACTTAAGTTGAATCTGCCTTTTGGCTTCGCCAATGACAAAAGCAACCGAATTAGCGATATTAAAGCTTCGTATCAAACTAGACATCGGAATTTTTAAATGATTTTCGAATTTAGCCAAAACTTCTTCACTCAATCCTTTGCTTTCTTTTCCAAAAACCAACCAGTCTCCATCTTGAAATTCGGTGTCCAAATAGGATTTCTCCGCATGGGAACTCATCAGAAAAACCCTGGACTTATCAGGAATTTGAGCGGTCCATTCCGCTACATTTTGATATTCGGTCACATCGAGATGTACCCAATAATCCAATCCGGAACGTTTGAGATTTTTGTCATTAATCACAAAACCAAAAGGATGAATCAGGTGTAATCTACTTTCGGTTCCCACACACAATCGGCCTATATTCCCTGTATTATTGGGGATTTCGGGTTCTACTAAAACGATGTTTAACATGCTATACTTTATTAAAAGATTGAAAAATTAAAAGATTGAAAAAATCACCTCAATACCTTTAAATTTCTATTTGAAAATCGGAGACTTCTTTAACTTCTCCAGCTTGTAAATCATTCAGATGTACATTACCAATTCGCACCCGAACCAATCGTAAGGTAGGAAAGCCTACGGCAGCAGTCATTTTTCGCACTTGGCGAAACTTTCCCTCATTGACAGTTATTGATGCCCAAGAAGTGGGGCCGTGTCGTTCGTCCCGTATTTTTTTTCCTCTAGTACCAAAATCGGGAATCTCAGTTATCAAAGACGCTTCACATTTTTTAGTGACATATTTTGTTCCGTTGAAACCTATCTCGACACCTGCCTTCATCTGGTCGATTGCTTCCTGATTAATTATACCATCGACCTGAACATAGTATTCTTTGTCCACTTTTTTAGACCGAATAATTTCGCTCATCTTTCCATCTGTAGTAAGGAGCAATAGTCCTTCTGAGTCTTCGTCTAAGCGACCAATGGCCATCGTTCCTGCAGGGAAATCATACAATTCGCCAAGCAATTTCTTTTTACGTTTCAGTTCATAGATAAATTGACTTAAGTAACCATAAGGTTTGTGAAGAATGAAATGCTGATGGGACATTGACTTTAATTAATTTTATAAAACGCAAAGATAGTGTTGTTTTGTTAGCATCTAAATATCTATCAGGTACATTTTAATAATCTAAACGCTATGTTAAATGATTTACTTTCTTCAGCAAAAAGCTGTATTATTATGGTTATAATTACAATCACTAAAATTTTAAATCATGGAAAATAAAGATCTAAATTCAAAAAATGAGTTCGATAAACAGAGTACCAATGAAGGTTTTAGCGGAAAATACGTGGCCGACAAAGACAAAGCGCAAGATTCGATTCTTACAAATGAAATAGAAATTGATGCTGAAGGAAATGAAACTATTGTACAAAGGGCACAAAATGTCGATGGATCCGTTGCGCATATTCCTGACGAAGACCGCAGTTGGAATGAAAACGAAAGCATGAGTAGAGGTGTTAACACTGAGGATGAAGCGATGAAAACAGTGGAGAATAAAGATCTCAACTCAGACATCACTGCAAATCGCTATCCTGCCTCGCATCCGGACAATCACAAGGATCGAGGAAACATGAAATCAGAGGATGAATAAAGTTTTTTCAGTCATTCGAAAAGCCAATAAGAACAATCGTTTTTATTGGCTTTTTCATTTTCTAATTAATAAGTTTAGTACTAAGATGTAATATTCCTTACTTTTACTTTTTACAGCAATCACTCTTTCTATGTCAAATATGTTTCCTTTTTTACTCTTGTTTATTATTGCATTGTCAATTGGTGTTTTCATTGGAAAACTCATTTACTCCGCCCGTTTTCAAACTGAAAAAATAAGCTTAGAAGAGCAACTCATTTCTTCTTCCTCTCAGTTTAACCAACTGAAAGAGCAATTTTTGAATGACAAAACTACTTTTGAAAGTCATTTAGAAAAAATTGCTAGAGAAAAGGAGATAATTCGAAATGAAAAAGACAGCTTGGCTATCCAGCTTTCTAAAAAGGAAGTCGATTTTGAAAATTTATGGGAACGAAACAAAGAGCAAAGAGACGAAGTAGAAAAACTGCAGCAAAAATTCACCAAAGAGTTTGAGAATCTTGCCAACAAAATATTAGACGAAAAATCGAATAAATTCACCGAGCAGAACAAGGAAAACATGAAAAACATCCTGTCCCCTTTGCAAGATAAAATTCAATTATTCGAAAAGAAAGTCGAAGATACCCACAAAGAAAGTATTGATTATCATGCGGCTTTACGCCAACAGATTTTAGGTTTGCAGCAAATGAATCTTCAGATGAGTAAGGAAACCATCAACTTGACTAAAGCTTTAAAGGGCGATAGTAAAATGCAAGGTAATTGGGGCGAACTAGTTCTGGAGAGAGTTTTAGAAAAATCAGGTTTAGAAAAAGGTCGGGAATATGAAGTGCAACAAAGCTTCACGACTGAGGATGGCAGCCGTGTTTTTCCTGACGTTGTAATCAATCTTCCTGATGGTAAAAAAATGATTGTCGATTCGAAAGTTTCACTGACCGCTTACGAGAAACACATCAACGAAGACGATGACGATTTAAAGAGAGCCTATCTAAAAGAGCACCTAAATTCGATCAAGCGTCACGTAGAACAACTGGGTAATAAAAACTATCAGGATTTATACCAAATAGAGAGTCCTGATTTTGTGCTGCTATTTATTCCTATCGAGCCTGCATTTGCAATGGCACTAAATGAGGACACGAGTTTGTACAATAAGGCATTTGAAAAAAATATTGTAATTGTAACTCCTGCTACCCTCCTAGCTACTTTACGAACCATTGACAGCATGTGGACCAACCAGAAGCAACAGGAAAACGCACTTGAAATTGCAAGGCAAGCTGGTGCTTTATATGATAAATTTGAAGGTTTTGTGGCTGATTTAATCAAAATTGGCAAGAAAATAGACGAAAGCAAAATGGAATATAGCGGTGCGATGAACAAACTTGTAGAAGGAAAAGGAAACTTGATCACCAGTGTTGAAAAACTAAAAAAAATGGGAGCAAAAGCAAAAAAATCGCTGCCCGAAAAAATCTTATCAAGAGCTGAGAAAGATGAAAACCAACGATTAAACTAAATTCCGATGAAAAAAATATCAATAATTTTGGGACTAGTACTTCTATTATCCATAATCAGCTATTTTACATTTATCTATTATGCTACTTACAGTGAAGGGATTCAATCTGGCCAACTAATTAAGTTTAGCCATAAAGGTGTGGCTTACAAAACCTGGGAAGGAGAAATAAGCCAAGGCATGTCTGGTGCACAAATTTTTGCTTTTTCGGTATTAGATAAAGACAAGCAAGTAATTAGCGACTTAAAAGATCTGGAAGGACAGTATGTTCGATTAACCTACATCGAGCGTTATAAAACATTCCCCTGGTGGGGCGAATCAAAATATTTTGTCATCGCCGTAAAAGAAAAAGAATCTCCATTTAAATCACATTAAACATGAATACCAGCTTCAAAACTGTTGCTTCGTCAAAAATCACGATATCCGAATTAATGTTGCCTTCGCACACCAATTTTAGCGGAAAAATACATGGTGGGTACATCCTGTCTCTACTCGATCAAATCGCATTTGCATGTGCATCTAAGTTTTCAGGAAATTATTGTGTAACAGCTTCTGTGGACACCGTAAACTTCCTAAAACCTATAGAAGTGGGCGAACTAGTCACGATGAAAGCCAGCGTGAATTATGTAGGTAAGAGTTCGATGATTATTGGTATCCGTGTCGAAGCTGAAAATATTCAAACAGGAGCAGTAAAGCATTGCAATTCCTCTTACTTTACCATGGTATCAAAAGACAAGGACGGTAAAAACGAAAAAGTACCAGGTCTTATTCTATCTAGTTTAGAAGAAGTACGCCGTTTTTGTAATTGCTTAAAACAAATTTCTTTGAAGAAAGAAAAAGATCGTCATGAGGAAAATTTTAATTATAGCTCAATCGAAACATTAGCGAGTTTAGAAAAGTATAATGTTTTAGTTGAATTAAAATAAAACCAACTTTTTGTAACTCCTATTAAAGCTTCATTCAGTACAGCAAACTTCAAAGAGTTATTAAATTCTTTGAAGTTTTTTTTGATGTTATTAGTATTCCATTTTTAGGAAAAACGCCTATTTTTTCGTAACTTTAAGTAGCATCAATCTGGTCACAAAATGAAAATACTTTTACTCCTATTGTCACTATTAACAGCATATATCATCAATGCACAAGAAAAACTAGCTAC
This sequence comes from Flavobacterium sp. XN-5, assembly GCF_008033395.2. Classification (NCBI taxonomy): domain Bacteria; kingdom Pseudomonadati; phylum Bacteroidota; class Flavobacteriia; order Flavobacteriales; family Flavobacteriaceae; genus Flavobacterium; species Flavobacterium sp. XN-5. Next base: position 94,058 of record NZ_VOGZ02000008.1, on the reverse strand, counting down.
TACAAATAGTGAAGTTCTTTTTGAAGCATCTGTGCCTTTATTTGAGCCAATAAAAGCCGGGAATAAGAATGTTCATTGTGTTTTAAATACTAAGAAAGGAACGATTTTATTTACTGTGGATATCGAGAATTTTTCTTTCGAAAGAAGTTTAATGCAAGAGCATTTCAATAAAATTTATATGGAAAGCAGTAAATACCCCAAAGCTACTTTTAAAGGTTTAATAGAAAAATTTGATTTAAAAAATATTGCATCAGAAGCTACAGAATATTACATCAATGGGAAAATAAATTTACACGGCCAATCAAAAAACATTCGAGTTCCAGCCACAATTAAAAAAGTAGCAAACGGAATGGAGATAATCTCAAATTTTAATCTAAACACTGATGATTACAAGATCGAAATCCCTTACATCATTAGAAATAAAGTTTCAAAGAGTGTAAAAGTTTCGGTTAAATCTGTTTTATAATGGGTTTGATTGCCCAATAAAAAGTGAACAAAGTCGAACATTTACTCCGATATACAGATTTTTAAGGTTTCTTCTAAATTAGTATGTTTAAAATTAAATCCTACTTGCTTCACTTTAGCCGATGAAACTCTTCTTCCTGTCAACACTATTTTAGCCATTTCACCCATTGCCAATTTAATTAAGAACCCTGGAACATTAGGCAACCAGATTTTATAACCATACACTTTAGCTAATGCTTTTGAGAAACTGGCATTTGTAGTATTATCATTTATGGCTGCATTATAAGGCCCTGACATGTTTATATTGTTAATCGCTTCGAGATAGATGCCGCACAAGTCTTCTACGTGAATCCATGGCATATACTGTTTTCCAGAACCCAGTGCAGAACCCAATCTCCATTTAAAAATAGGTGTTAGTTTATTTAAAAAGCCATCATTTTCCCCTAAGACTAAACCAGTGCGAACTTTCACTGTACGAATTCCTAATTTTTCAAATTGATCTGCTGCGGCTTCCCATTTTTGACAAGTAAGACCTAAGAAATCATCGCCTAGAGCGGATTCCTCCGTACAAACTTCCTCTCCATTTACTGCCCCATAAATACCAATCGCCGATGCAGAAATAAACGCGTCTAATTTTTTATCATTCTTTTTTAAAACAGAATATAGTAACTGAGCAGACTGCTGCCGACTATTAATTATTTCCTCTTTTCGTTTGGCAGTCCAAGGCTTTTCAGCAATATTTGCTCCTGCCAAATGAATAATATAATCTGCATTTAGTACAGCTTCCTTCTCTATAGTTTGCTTTTGCACATCCCAAGTATAGTAAAAAATAGATGCAGTATTTTCTTGCTTACTTCTACTGAGTATAGAAACGGAAAAACCACCATCTATCAAAACTTTAGTTAAATGCTTCCCTACAAATCCAGTACCTCCTGTGAGCAATACATTCTTTTTCATAACCTTTATTTTATAATTCAAACTCGCTTTTCCAAAGGTACATAATAATTTTTGTTTAACTTTATGATTATTTCGTTAAACATTCATTATCTTTATACTCTAATTTTTTAAATAATTAAAAATGACAATGAAGAAAACTAAAGTTACAAAAGAAAAAATAGTTTCCCTGTATATGAATTATGTTTTAGAAAATGGCGAAAAACCAAAATCTGTCTATCTTTTCGCAAAACTTAACGATTTTACGGAAACAGAGTTTTATGCCTTTTTCGGAACTATCGAAAGCGTAGAAAAAGAAATTTTTAAAATGTTTTTAGAAATGACAGTAGAATTGCTTCATAAAGATGAAAACTACGCCGATTATGATATGAAATCTAAAATGCTGAGTTTCTACTTTACCTTTTTCGAATTACTGACGGCCAACAGAAGTTATGTGACCATGAGTTTAAGGGAGCATGGAAATCAGCTGAAAAATCTAATACAACTTTCGAGTCTGAGAACAAGTTTTAAAAAGTATGTTGCCGAAATTATTACAGACGACTATTTAATTAAGCAAGAAAAAATTCAGGACTTTCAGAAAAAAGCAATTCAGGAAAGCGCATGGATTCAATTATTATTAACACTCAAGTTCTGGTTAGAAGATGAATCTCCAGCATTTGAAAAAACAGATATCTACATCGAAAAATCGGTAAAACTGAGTTTCGAATTAATGAACATTGCACCAATAGATAGTTTAATTGACTTTGGAAAATTTATTTTCAAAGAAAAAGTACAAAACAAATAATGAAAACAATCGATTATATTCCAACGTCAAAAATTGAGAGAGCCACAAAACTGGTTCAAACCGGAGCAAAAGTAGGTGTGAATTACCTTAAATATTACGGTGAAAAAATAGTTAATTCTGATTTGACCCGTGACAAATTAAATGAAGACAATGCCGAAGATATTTATGACGGCTTAAAAAGTCTAAAAGGAAGCGCCTTAAAAGTAGCGCAGATGCTAAGTATGGATAAGAATTTCCTACCACAAGCTTATGTGGAGAAATTTTCACTGTCTCAATTTTCTGTTCCCCCACTTTCGGCTCCTTTAGTATTAAAAACTTTCAAAAATAATTTTGGTAAAACGCCTTATGAAATTTTTGATGAGTTCAACGCTAATTCGGTTAATGCAGCGAGTATCGGTCAGGTACATTTGGCGGTAAAAAACAATAAAAAACTAGCGGTAAAAATTCAATATCCTGGAGTTGCAAACAGCATCTCTTCTGATTTGGCCTTGGTAAAACCTATAGCGATCAGAATGTTTAACCTGCAAGGAAAAGACTCTGATAAATACTTTAAAGAAGTAGAAGACAAACTAATTGAAGAAACCAACTATTTATTGGAACTAAAGCAAAGCCAAGAAGTAGTTGATGCTTGTAGAAAAATAGAAAACCTTGTTTTTCCTGAGTACTATCCTGAATATTCTTCAGAGAAGATTATTACTATGGACTGGATGACTGGCGTACATTTATCAGAATTTAAAAATACCGATCCAATAATTGCAAATAAAATAGGTCAGGCTTTATGGGATTTTTATATGTATCAAATCCATGTTTTGAAAAAAGTACATGCTGACCCACATCCCGGAAATTTTTTAATAAACGATAAGAATGAACTAATTGCCCTTGATTTTGGATGTATGAAAAGCATCCCAAATGAGTTTTACGTTCCCTATTTTGAATTGATCGATCCAAATGTAATAGACAATGCGGCGCTATTTAGAGAAAAATTATTTGAATTAGAAATCCTGAGAGTGGATGATTCAAAAGAAGAAATAGAATATTTCACCGCCATGTTTTATGATCTATTGTCCTTATTTACAAAACCGTTTCAGGAAGCAACTTTCGATTTTTCGAATGAAGAATTCTTTGAAAATATAGCCAGCCTTGGAGAACGTTTTGCAAATGACACCAACCTTAAAAAGATGAATGGCAATAGAGGATCCAAACATTTCATCTATATGAATCGTACCTTCTTTGGACTTTATAATTTGATGTTTGATTTAAAAGCGAAAATTACAGTCACTGAATATTTAAAATACTAAGCATGACAGAACTTCATTTATCTGATTTAGAAAAAGATCGAGTGATCGAAATGGCCTGGGAAGACAGAACGACATTTGACGCCATTTTACTTCAATTTGGACTAAAAGAACAGCAAGTAATAGAACTAATGCGGGTCGAACTCAAATTGAGCAGTTTTAGAAGATGGCGTAAAAGAGTTCAGGGCCGAAAAACAAAACATGAAAAACTTCGTGATTTTAAAGAAGGCCGCTTTAAATGCAGCAGGCAAAGACAAATCAACAATAATAAAATATCAAAAAGATAAACCAAAAATAATTTTCGAATGAAAAACATAGTTATAATAGGTGGAAGTAAAGGTATTGGGAATGCTATTTTAATGCAGCAATTAGAAACGAACCGAGTTTACAATATCAGTAGAACGGCACCGGAAGTTGCGCATGAAAATCTAAGCCATCATTCAATAAACATTCTGACAGATGAATTACCTGAAATAGAAAACATAGATACTTTAATCTACTGTCCAGGTTCTATCAATTTAAAACCAATAGGCAGTTTAAGTATCGCTGATTTTAGAAATGATTTTGAAATCAACGTTATTGGAGCGGTAAAAACAATTCAGAAATATTTACCAGTTTTAAAGAAAGGAACAAACCCATCAATTCTTTTGTTTAGTACCGTTGCGGTAAAACTGGGAATGCCTTTTCACGCGAGTATTGCAACTGCAAAAGCGGGAGTGGAAGGTCTCCTGAAATCTCTGGGAGCAGAGTTAGCTTCGACCGTTCGAATAAATGCCATTGCTCCTACTATTACTGAAACTACACTCTCCGCAAATATTCTAAGAAATGATCGAATGAAGGAAAATATGATAGAACGCCACCCCATGAAAAGTTACTTAAAACCAGAAGAAGTAGCGGAAATGGCAAATTTCCTGATTTCAGAAAAAGCCAAATCGATGTCAGGTCAGATTTTTGAAATGGACTACGGAATGGTAAGCTTTAAATTGTAAAATAACGAACAAATAAGTAAAAACATGATAGTAAAAGAAACTAAAAATTACGAAAAAGTAGAGCAATATAATGTGGAAGTCACAGAAGTAATCGCTGAAAATTATAAATCAATTATTACTAATTTAGGTGAAGATGTACATCGCGAAGGTATTTTAAATACGCCTGTTAGAGCTGCTAAAGCAATGCAATATTTAACGCATGGCTACCAACTGGATCCATTAGAAATTTTAAAATCAGCTATGTTTACAGAGGATCATAAACACATGATTATCGTAAAAGATATTGAAGTGTACTCTATGTGTGAACATCATATGTTACCATTTTTTGGAAAAGCACATATTGCTTACATTCCAAATGGAAAAATTGTGGGACTTAGCAAGATTCCAAGAATTGTCGATGCTTTTGCCAGAAGAATGCAGGTACAAGAAAGATTAACAGATCAAATAAAAAATTGCATACAAGACGCCTTAAATCCATTAGGTGTAGCTGTAGTAATTGAAGCGCAGCACATGTGCATGCAAATGAGAGGAATTCAAAAACAAAATTCAGTTACTACAACCTCATCATTTACCGGCGCTTTTGAAAAAGACAAAACTAGAAAAGAGTTTATTAGCCTGATTTCTAATAAATTTAGTTAAATTTAATACTAAAAATAAGATCTATGAAAATTCTCTTAACAGGCGCAACAGGTTACATTGGAAAACGACTTCTACCTATTTTAATTGGGCAAGGTCATGATGTTATTTGTTGCGTGAGAGATAAAAATAGATTTTTTATCCCAAAAGAATTCGAAAAAAACATCGCTGTAATTGAAGTCGATTTTTTAAAGGAAGAAACATTAGAAAATATTCCTAATGATATTGATGCTGGTTACTACCTTATTCATTCCATGGCAAGTTCAAAGGACAATTATGATGAACTAGAAAGTACTTCAGCTACCAATTTTGTGAATAGGATAAACAATACTGATGCTAAACAAGTCATTTACCTAACCGGGATTGTCAATGATGATGCTCTTTCTAAACATCTGTCGTCCAGAAAAAATGTGGAAAATATTTTAAACACTGGAACTTTTGCATTAACAGCGCTAAGAGCAGGAATTATTGTGGGTTCAGGAAGCGCTTCATTTGAAATCATTAGAGATTTGGTACTGAAGCTCCCACTTATGATTACCCCAAAATGGCTTAATACCAGATGCCAGCCTATTGCGATCCGTAATGTCCTCGAATTCTTATCAAAGTCTTTATTAAATCCATTGACATACAAACAAAACTTTGATATTGGCGGGCCGGATATACTTACTTATAAGGAAATGTTATTGGGTTTTGCCAAGGCTAAAAATTTAAAAAGATGGATTTACACCGTGCCATTAATGACTCCAAAACTATCGTCGTATTGGCTTTATTTTGTTACTTCTACCTCCTATAAATTAGCTTCGGCATTAGTAAGCAGTATGAAAGTTGAAGTAGTTTGCAGAGACACCAGAATAAATGAATTACTTGATGTAAAACCTATGTCATACAAGGATGCACTGTCTCTTGCTTTAATTAAAGTTGGTGAAGACAAAGTGGCTTCCAGCTGGAAAGATTCCTTAGCCAGCGGTAGGTTTAGCAGTAGTATTTCAGAATACCTTACCATTCCAAAAGAAGATTGCTTTATTGACAGTCGAAAAAAAGAACTAGTCGATCGAGATTATACCGTTGATAAAATTTGGTCTTTAGGAGGTGAAACTGGATGGTATTATGGCGATTGGCTCTGGGGAATTCGGGGTTTTATAGACAAACTTTTTGGAGGTGTTGGTTCTCGAAGAGGAAGAACAAACAGACATGAGATCCACACTGGAGATGTTTTGGACTTTTGGCGGGTTTTGTATGCCAATAAAGAAGAAGGCAAACTAGTCTTATATGCTGAAATGAAACTACCTGGACAAGCTTGGCTCGAATTCAAAATTCTTGACAACAATTTAATTCAAACAGCAACCTTTAAACCAAAAGGAATCTGGGGAAAATTATATTGGTATTCTGTTTTGCCTTTTCATGGTTTTATTTTTAATGGAATGTTGAATGAGTTGATAAAATAAATGTCTTTTTTTTAATAATACAATAAAACATAACCACAAACTTCTCATTCTGACAAAGGAAGAATCTCATCAAACGCCTCCCGTAATTAGGATTCCTCCTTCGTCGGAATGAAAAAAGAAGATTATTTCAATATTCCTACTTTATAAGTCGCTATAGCTCTGTCTCTAGCGAAAGCATGTTCCACCATAGGTTGTCCGTAACCTAAATTAAATTCAGGAATCCATTTCCTAATATAAATTCCTTTTTCGTCAAATTTTTTCAGTTGAATTTCAGGATTGAAAACCCTAAAATAAGGTGCTGCATCGCAACCAGTTCCAGCTGCCCATTGCCAATTCCCAACATTGGACGCCATCTCATAATCCAATAACTTTTCGGCAAAATAAGCTTCGCCCCACTGCCATTGAATCAATAAATGTTTGCACAGAAAACTTGCTACAACCATGCGCACTCGATTGTGCATATAACCCGTTTCATTCAATTGTCTCATACCGGCATCCACCATGGGGTAGCCTGTAGTTCCGGAACACCAGCGCTTGAAGTCTTCTTCATTGTTACGCCATTGAATTCCATCATAGGCTGATTTAAAATTATGCGTTACCTCTCTTGGAAAATTAAAGAGGATTTGCATAAAAAACTCCCGCCATATCAATTCGCTTAAGAAAACAGCATTTGTTTTTGCTGCCCAATTGACCATCTTTCGAACACTAATGGTTCCAAAACGCAAATGTGGTGATAAATAAGATGTGCCATCAACTGCCGGAAAATCTCGTATTTCTTGGTATTTCGAAATTAAATCTAAAGTATAAGGCTTTACTTTGATGAAATTATCGACAAATCCTATTTCCTTTAAGGATGGAAAAGCGAAGGCAGATTGGTGGAAATTTGAAAAGTTATCTGATGTTACATATTCGCGAACTGTGCCAACAGAATTGTATTTTTCCAGCCATTTGTTTTTAAATGGTGTATAAATCGTGTACGGCAATCCATCCGCTTTTGTGATTTCTTTTTCTTCGAAAATAACTTGGTCTTTATAGGAAAACGGAACGATGTTTTCACTTACTAAAAGTTCACAAATATCCTGATCTCTTTTTATGGCATAGGGCTCATAGTCTTTATTGAAGAAAACTTCCATGATATCAAATTGTTGAATAAGGTCCTTCCAAACGGCTGTAGTTTCTCCCTTTTTTATTAAAAACGAACTTCCTATTTCTTTTAATTCCTGATTAATCCCTTCTAATGATTCGTGTATAAAACCTACTCTTGCATCGTTTTTGGGCAAACTATCTAAAATAAAATCATCAAAAATAAATAATGGAATTACAGGATATTTAGATTCCAAAGCATAGAACAGCCCAATATTATCTTCCAAACGTAAATCACGTCTAAACCAAAAAAAAGAAACAGCAATTTTATTCATTATTTAGAATTGAAGATTTCATTTACCTTTTTCACTCTATATTCAAAGATTTCTTTTAATTTATTCTTTACTATTAGGCTGTTCATTATTCTGCCTAAAAAACCCAACGGCAAAGCATAATGAACGAGATCTGTCATTTTTGTACCGTTTTCAGTAGCTTCAAAAAAGTGTTTGTGATGCCAAAGAGAATAGGGTCCAAAACGTTGTTCATCTATAAAATAGCTATTTTCTTTTACAAAGGTAATTTCGGTCACCCAGGGTAATTTTAAACCTAAAAGCGGTGAAACCTTATACTGGATAATTTGTCCAGCATACATGGATTTATTATCAAAATCCGTGATTTGGAATCCCATCGTTTCGGGAGTTATTTTTTGTAAATTCCTAGGACTAGAAAAAAACTTCCAGCATTCCTCAACTGTAGCATTTACATGCTGCACCGTTTCTTTTTTATATACTTTCATAGTTTTTATTCGATTTAAATGTTGTCTTCACAACTATATTTCGTTTGGAAATTTCCCCGAAGTTTCGGGCAAAATGTTATTGACCTCGTTCTAAAAATGAGATCATAAAAGCGGCAGTGTAACGTAAAACATTGATAAAAAACCAGGAAAATGCTTTTTTCAACGCGTACAAGCCAAAATAAAACAATTACATTTTATAATACTTAAAAGGGACAAACAACATACCGAAACATTCACCATGCTCTTTTCCAAGATGCTTATGGTGTACTTTATGGGCCTTGCGCAAACCTATTAGATATTTGTTTTTTGTGTTCTTGAACCATTTAAATCTTTGGTGAATTAATACATCATGAATCATGAAATAACAAAATCCATAGGCCGTAATTCCCAGTCCTACGAAAAACAAATAATTCATTCCGCCCTCAACGCCAAAGTAAAAAAGAACAATGCTGGGCAATGCAAAAATCACAAAAAAGATATCATTCCGTTCGAAAGTATTTGCATATTTAGGCTGATGATGATCTTCGTGAAAATACCACATCGAGCCATGCATCACGTATTTGTGGGTTAGCCAAGTAACACATTCCATAAACAGAAAAACGCTAAGGAAAATAAAAAAAGAAATCATTGTTATTTGTATTTAATTAATTTGAAAGCTAAAAATAGGTTGCTACACTTATACCAGTTTCAACTTATAAGACACAAAAGATTGTGCTAATAAAGCCGCTTTAGTATAATTAGAAACTCGTATTCTTTCATTTCCAATTTGGTGATAAGGAGTATTCTCTAATTTTTTTAATAATTTTTTATAATACACAAAGGCCGTATACACCCCAAATTTAGCTTCAATAGGCAACCTTACAATTCCCTGATAGGCGATCCTAAAATCCTCTTCAATTTCTGCTATAATTTCGTTCTTAGCCTTTTCATCGAATGAATTCAAATCGACTCCAGGAAAGTAATTCCTGTTTAAAAGTAGCTTATCATCTTTTAAATCTCTCAAGAAATTTACTTTTTGAAAAGCAGATCCTAAACGCATGGCTTCGCCTTTTAACTGTTCGTATTTGTGTTCTTTACCAGATACAAAAACTTTTAGACACATTAAACCCACAACATCAGCAGAGCCATAAATGTATTCATTGTACTCTTCGACACTGTTATAATCTGATTTAATTAAGTCGAGTTTCATACTTTTCAAAAAAGCTTGAACAAGATCATCCGTGATATTATATTCTTTCACGGTATGCTGAAAAGAGTTTAATATAGGGTTTAGACTTATACCAGAATCGTATGCTTTATAATATTCTTTTTCGAAATCATTAATCAAGTCTTCTTTTTTAAAACCATGAAACGAATCCACAATTTCATCGGCAAATCGCACAAAACCATATATGCTATAGATCGCATCCCTAATACTTGGCGAAAGCATATATACCGCCAAGGAAAATGAAGTGCTATAGCTCTTTGTAACTAGCTTACTGCATTTGAATGATACATCGTCAAATAATTGCTTCATAATTATTGGTCTAAAAATTGTTTATTAATCAAATCTGACACTAATTTCCCTGAAATTAATGCCGGTGGAACACCAGGACCAGGCACAGTTAATTGCCCCGTGAAATATAAATTACGTACTTTTTTACTTTTTAGCTTTGGCCTTAAAAAGGCTGTTTGCAATAAAGTATTAGCCATACCATAAGCATTTCCTTTATAAGAATTATATTCTTCAACAAAATCATTTTTACAAAACGCAATTTTAAAGATAATGTTATTTTTCAAACTTTGTTGCGTCAACTTCTCAAACCGATCTATTATTTTATTGAAATACTCTTCCCTCAACTCTTCCGAATCATTAATTCCAGGCGCCAGCGGAATAAGAAAAAAACCAGATTCCATTCCTTGTGGAGCAGCAGTTTTATCAGTTAAAGAAGGGAAATTAGCATAAAACAAAGGCTCTTTTGGCCATTGTGGTGCATCATAAATATCTTTTGCATGCTGATAAAAGTCAACATCAAAAAACAAGGCATGATGCGATATGTTTTCAATTTTTTTATTAAAACCAACATAGAACAATAAAGAGGAAGGAGCAAAAACGCGACTTTCCCAATACTTCTCTGAATAGGCACGATAATCCTTGTCTAATAATGTTTCGGTATGATGATAATCAGCTCCGCTTAAAACTAAATCTGAGGTTATCTTTTCGCCGTTAACTATAATCGCTGTTGCTGTTTTATTTTCGACAATTATTTTTTCAATGTTAGAGTTGGTATGAAATGTTACACCTAGTTCTCTTGCAAGGCTTTCCATAGCTCGTACGACGTCAAACATTCCTGTTTTTGGATGCCAGGTTCCCATTCCGAAATCAGCGTAATTCATAAAACTATAAAAAGAAGGCGTATCGGATGGTTTTGCTCCCAGAAACAATACAGGAAATTCAAGAATTTGAATTAATCTTTCGTTTTTAAATTTCTTGCGTACATCACGACTAATATTGCTAAAAAACTGACCTATCTTCTTAGTTGTTTCTACAGTTACAAGTTCTAAGGGAGAAACACCTGGACGGTAAACTAAGTCTTTAATGGCGATGTCGTAATTACTTTTTGCCTCCATTATAAATTCATGCAAGATTTTCCCGCTTCCTTCTTCGATAGACTCAAAAGTAGCTTCGATTTCTGCTAAATTATCGGCGATTGCAATAAATTCGTTTTCACCAAAATACACCCGATATGCAGGAGACAACTTTATAAGCTCATAATAATCTGATGTCTTCTTCCCAAAATCAGCAAAGAAACGATCGAAAACATCTGGCATCCAGTACCAACTTGGTCCCATATCAAATGTAAAACCGTCTTTTTTTAACTGCCTTGCTCTACCTCCAATGGTAGCGTTTTTCTCAAAAACCACAACTTTGTGACCTGCTTTGGCTAAATAGCAAGCGGCAGACAAAGCTGAAAATCCCGAACCGATAATTGTAATATTTTTTCTCATTTGTTTAGCAAATATACAAAATGATTAAACAAAAACTATATTTTCTCAATTAATTCCGCAATAGAATTAAAAACGACTATTCGATCTGAAAGATACTTTTTGTCGATAAACTGCGTTAACCTGCCTGTATACCATAGTTCAGTACTTTCATCTACTAACTGATTTGTCATTTCTACTATATAATCATTTATAGCACTTAGCTCTGGCTGAACCGTTAAATAAGAAACAAACACAATAGAATTGAAATGCTTTTTTAGATCTTTTAAGTTATCAATGGGCATGCTTTCTCCTAAATATATCGTTTTATAGCCTCTGTATAAAATTTCGTAATTCAAATACATTAATCCTAGTTCATGTATTTCATTCATAGGAAGTGAAAGTACAAAAACCTTATCTAATTGTGTTGGCCTAACTAACTGTAGTTTTTCTGTATTGACCAATAGCTTTTGTTGAACGAGACAACTAATAAAATGTTCGTGAGCCGGAGTAATAGTATCCGTCTGCCACAATAAACCTAACTCTTCCAGCAATGGAATAAATACTTGATGAAAAATTTCTTTGAATGATTTTTCTTCGGATAGCCAATTGTACGTATTTAAAAAAAGCTCTTGATCAAAATTCATCATCGCCATTTTAAAAGCAGTAATGGCGTGGTTTTTTGCACTCTTTGAAGATACGATTTCACGCACCATCTGCGGAATTTCCGCTTCTGGATAAGCAGAAATTTTGGATATTTTATATCCGTAATCATGTAATAAAGTAATGTTCAACAGTTTTTGCAAACTTGCTAAATCATATAATCTTATATTAGTATCTGTTCGCATAGGCTGCAGCACATTATACCTTTTTTCCCAAATACGTATGGTGTGTGCTTTTATGCCTGAAAGATTTTCGAGGTCTTTAATGCTAAATACATTTTTTATATTGTTCATTATTTATCCATATTTATTAAACAAATATAGGTTATTTATTTTAAACCTGAATAAAAGCGTCAAAACTATCTACTTAGTTGGACTTTATTATTGAATCAATTCATCTTTTCTAAAGCCAAAAATAGTTTTCGACCTAGTATAAATTATATTGTAGTAGTTTGATAATTTTCTAAAAATGTACCTTTTAGATCACAAGTAATTGACAATAAAATAGTTAGATAAAAATGTATGAGTATTATTTTTTTTTAATTAACTTTGATATGCAAGTTATTTATAGCTAATAATTAATTTCAGTAACTATAAATAACAATGTACTCCCCATATCTATTGCATCATAATGCAGCCTCATTTTTTTTGTTTCTTAACACATAACAACCTAGACAATGGAATCTATACCCACAAATCTTTTTTGGCAATTTGCCATACCTTATTGGTTTAAAAAGAAGCAGAGCAGTCTTATGGCTTTACCACAAAAGCCCCGCTGCTAAATTTCACCTTCGCTTTAAACTAGGGTCCTAAAATCCATAAATAACTACCAATCAGTTAATTTACAAATAAAAAAGATGTTGTTTTTATTAAAAACTATTCTATGTACAACTCGATTTTTAAAAACCGAACGGAAGCCGCAATTTTACTCGTAGAAAAATTAAAAAAGTACAAAAACAGTAATTCGGTTGTACTGGCATTACCGAGAGGAGGCGTGCCCCTTGGATCGGAAATTGCAAAAACATTACAATTGCCTTTAGACATCGTTCTTTCAAAAAAAATAGCGCATCCTTCTAATAAAGAATTTGCCATTGGTGCCGTTTCATTAGATTCTACCATTCTAGATGAACATCCGGAAATTGATAAAATTTATATAGAAAATGAAATTATCAGGCTCCAAAATGTACTGCGAGAAAAACACAAACTTTACAGAGGCGATCGCAAACCCATTCCGATCAAAGGTAAAAATATCATACTTGTAGATGACGGCATCGCCACAGGAAACACCTTATTAGTAACTTTAGAAATGCTACGAAAACAGGGGGCTGCTAAAATTATTGTTGCCGTTCCAGTACTGCCGTACAATACTGTCACTATCATTGAAGAGCAAACTGATGAATTCCACTATCTAATAGCCTCCAGACATTTCAAAAGTGTAGGCGAGTTTTATGCCGATTTTCGACAAGTGGAAGATAATCAAGTAATCCAAATACTAAATACAAGCTAACCAAATCAAATAGCAACTAAACTATTATTCTAAGAATAGAAATCATGAAAAAACTAGAAATTGATATCCCACTAACTTCAGCTATATTAAAAGGAGATTTAACAATTCCTATGGGAGCAACAGGAATTGTAGTTTTTTCTCATGGTATTGGCAGCAGTCGTTTCAGCACCAGAAACAGAATGGTGGCAGAGCTACTTCAAAAACAGAAAATAGGCACTTTATTGTTAGATTTATTAACGGACGAGGAAAATAGCGTTTACGAAAATAGATTTAATATCGACCTTTTAACCAGCCGATTGATAGAAACTACAGAATGGCTTGTCAATTACAGTGAGGTAAATGGATTACCCATCTGCTATTTTGGAGCTAATACGGGAGCAGCTTCGACAATACGAGCAGCGGCTTATTTTGGAGATACAATAAAAGCAGTAGTTTCTCGTGGTGGTAGACCTGATTTAGCATCGAATGCTTTGCATCAGGTGACGGCTCCAACATTATTCATTGTGGGCGGCGAGGATATACCTATAATCGAAATGAATAAAAGGGCTTACGACGAATTGCATTGCGAAAAAGAAATGAAAGTTATTACAGGCGCAACCCATCTGTTTGAAGAACCAGGGAAACTTTTCGAAGTCGCTGATTCGGCAATAATATGGTATACTAAATATTTGCCCTAATGATAATTAAAGCTTATAAACCAACGATCCGCAAAAATCCCAGTCGCGGGGTTTTGTTGATTATAGTTTAAAAATATACTTGAACTGTACATTTAACACTATTACTCATAATTTTATTTATATTTGATAATAGGAAAAAACAGTCAAAATGCCAGATAAAAAAATAATTGAAGATTACCCCTATATCCGTTATAGCAAAGCCACGCTTTCTGACGAAGAAATGCGCGAGCGTTCTCAATTTTTTTACGAAGCAATGGACAGCAGACGTTCCGTAAGGGAATTTTCAGACAGCCCTGTTCCTCGAGAGGTGATTGAAAACCTTATTAAAACCGCTTCTACAGCACCTTCTGGAGCACATAAACAGCCTTGGACTTTTTGTGTGGTCGAAAACCCCGTAATCAAAAAACAAATTCGCATCGCTGCCGAAGAGGAAGAGTTAGAAAGTTATGAATCCCGTATGTCAAGCGATTGGATAGAAGATTTAAAACCTTTAGGGACCGATTGGCGCAAGCCTTTTATAGAAACCGCACCTTACCTTGTTATCGTTTTTAGATGTATCTATGAATTAGATTCTGACCAGAAAAAGAAAAACAATTATTATGTTCAGGAAAGTGTAGGTATAGCCACCGGATTTTTGCTAGCAGCAATACATAATGCAGGTTTAGTTTCTTTAACCCACACTCCTAGCCCGATGAACTTCCTAACCAAAACATTAAACCGCCCTGCAAATGAAAAACCCTATCTTTTGATTCCAGTGGGTCATCCAGCCGAAGAATGCTGGGTTCCCGATTTAAAAAGAAAAGGACTCGAGGATATTTGTGTTTTCTATTGATTGAAACAAAAGCATACCTTTATAAAAAGTTAGCATTATGAAAAAATTAACCAAAGAAGATATCAGTCAGGAAGTATTTGACTTATATGACGACTATGCCCATAATAAAATTGACAGAAGACGGTTTGTTGAAAAACTGTCCTTGTTTGCCGTAGGAACTCTTACCCTTCCATCTTTATTGAGTTTTATGACTCCTAATTACCTAGACTCGATTTTGATAAAACCGGAAGATCCTAGATTGAACTCCCAATTTATTGCCTACGATTCCCCGAAAGGCGGAGGAAAAATAAATGCGCTTTTATCCCAACCATCTAAGTCGAAAAAAAAGTTACCGGGAATCATTGTGGTACATGAGAATCGCGGACTGAATCCTTATATAGAAGATGTAGGCCGAAGAGCGGCGATTGACGGATTTATAACGCTCGCACCAGACGCTTTATCTCCATTGGGCGGTTACCCAGGAAATGACGATGACGGTCGCGAATTACAAAAAAAACGAAACCGAGAGGAAATGCTCGAAGACTTCATAGCTGCCTACGAGTACCTCAAATCTCATAAAGATTGTAATGGCCAAGTAGGTGTTGTTGGATTTTGTTTTGGAGGTTGGATTGCCAATATGATGGCGGTAAAAATTCCAACATTATCCGCGGCAGTTCCCTATTATGGCGGACAACCGACTGCTGAAGACGCTGAAAACATTAAAACACCTCTTATGATACATTATGCAGGATTAGACAGCCGAGTAAATGAAGGTTGGCCTGCCTATGAAATCATTCTTAAAAGGAACAAAGTAGAAAATACTGCTTATACTTATCCTGGCGTCAATCATGGTTTTCACAATAATACTACGCCGCGATATGATGAAGCGGCAGCCACACTATCGTGGACTCGAACAATTGATTTTTTTAAAGATAAACTAAACAAATAATAAAGTATGGCATCAGGAATTTTCGCGCTTTTAGACGATATCGCAGCACTTATGGATGACGTTGTGGTAATGAGTAAAATAGCCACCAAAAAAACAGCAGGTATATTAGGGGACGATTTAGCCGTTAATGCCGAAAAAGCATCCGGATTTGTTTCCTCCAGAGAAATACCGGTGTTATGGGCCATAACGAAAGGCTCGTTTTTAAACAAATTGATTATTTTACCGCTCGCATTTCTACTGAGTTATTTTCTTCCATCGTTAATCACTGTTATACTTTTACTTGGTGCTGTTTACCTTGCTTATGAAGGTGCCGAAAAAATATATGAATATGTAATTCCTCACGAACATGAAGTAGAAAAAATTAATACCGCTCCACTAAGTGACGCAGAGATATTAGCACTTGAAAAAGGGAAAATAAAATCGGCTGTAGTAACTGATTTTATATTATCAGTCGAAATCGTGATCATCGCCTTGGGGACGGTATTGGGGAAACCCACTATAACACAAATCCTGGTAGTTACTTTTATTGCTATTATAGCCACCGTAGGGGTTTATGGAATTGTAGCTCTAATTGTTAGAATGGATGATATGGGAGTTCTATTAATGACAAAGAAAAGTAAAATATCAAAATTGACGGGGAACTTCTTGATACAAGCACTTCCCATAGTAATCAAAAGTCTAGCCGTTATAGGTACTTTGGCACTTCTATTAGTCGCGGGAGGAATTTTTGTGCACAGTATTGAACCTGTTCATCATTTATTACAAAGCCTACCTTCGATAGCGGGAGAATTTATCGCAGGATTAGTGGGCGGTATTCTTGCATTGCTGATTGTGAATGTATTTAAAAAATTATTTGGCAAGGCGAAAACTAGTTAATAAAAAGGGGAATTGATACGAACTAGTAAAGAAAAGGCATCAAGTAATTAATAGAACATAACTTAATCTCTGTTTTATACTTATAATATTCATTCTGCAAACTTGTCATTCCGGTGAAGAAGGAATCACATCACGTAATTATTTTAATGCGATTCCTTCGTTCCTCGGAATGAAAAATACCACATTTTTTTACTCCATAAAAAAAGCCACTCGATCGAGTGGCTTTTCTGTATATTAATTCAAGCTTATTTGCTCAAATACATTTTTCTTCTTGAGTACAATTCGTAGAATTGATCGTCTTTCAGATCATCAATAAAAAGGATGCTTTCTCCTGTTGATTTCATTTCTGGCCCTAATGCTTTGTTTACATTGTGGAACTTGCTGAAAGAGAAAACCGGTTGTTTGATTGCAAATCCTTTCAACTGTGGGTTGAAAGTAAAATCAGTTACTTTATTGTGACCTAGCATTACTTTGGTCGCATAGTTCACATAAGGCTCTCCGTATGCTTTTGCAATAAACGGTACCGTACGAGATGCTCTAGGGTTAGCTTCGATAATATAAACGATATCGTCTTTTATCGCAAACTGTATGTTTATTAAACCTACGGTTCTTAAGCCCAGTGCTATTTTCTTAGTATGGTCTTTTATTTGTTGCATCACAAATTCACCAAGGTTAAACGGTGGCAATGTCGCGTTACTGTCTCCAGAGTGTACTCCGCATGGTTCGATGTGCTCCATAATTCCTATGATATACACATTTTCTCCATCGCAAATCGCATCTGCCTCTGCTTCAATCGCACCATCAAGATAGTGGTCTAAAAGTAATTTATTCCCTGGAATAGTTTTCAATAAATTAACAACATGCTCTTCAAGTTCTTGCTTGTTGATTACAATTTTCATTCCTTGACCACCCAACACATAAGAAGGACGAATCAATAATGGAAAGTCCAGTACATCAGCTAAAGCAGAAGCTTCATCAGCTGTTTCAGCAATTCCGAATTGTGGGAAAGGAATATTCAGTTCCGTAAGCAATTCAGAGAAACGACCTCTGTCTTCGGCTAAATCCAAAGCGTCGAAGCTAGTTCCTATAATTTTTATTCCGTATTTAGATAATTTCTCAGCTAACTTCAAAGCTGTTTGTCCACCAAGTTGTACGATTACACCTTCTGGTTTCTCATGTTGGATAATATCGTAGATATGTTCCCAGAAAACTGGTTCGAAATATAATTTATCAGCTGTATCAAAATCTGTCGAAACTGTTTCTGGATTACAGTTGATCATGATAGTTTCATAACCACATTCTTTCGCAGCCAAAACTCCATGCACACAAGAATAATCAAATTCGATTCCTTGTCCAATCCTATTTGGTCCTGAACCAAGAACGATTATCTTCTTTTTATCAGTAACAATACTTTCGTTATCTACGTAGCGTGTTCCGTCAGCCTTTTCAATTTCAGCTTCAAAAGTCGAGTAGTAATACGGTGTTTTTGCTTTAAATTCGGCCGCACAAGTATCCACTAATTTGAAGACACGATTGATATTCATTGTCATTCTCAAAGTGTGAACCTGACTTTCAAGACAACCTACCATGTGTGCAATTTGTCTGTCGGCAAAACCTTTTTGTTTCGCTTCTAGTAAAAGTTCTCTTGGCAAGTCTTCTACTTTATAAGTAGAAATTTCTTTTTCTAAAGTTTGAAGTTCTTCGTATTGTTTCAAGAACCACATATCGATTTTAGTAATTTCATGGATACGGCTCAAAGGAATTCCCATGGCAATCGCATCATAAATTACAAAAACACGATCCCAACTCGCATGAGTTAGTTTATCGATAATTTGCTCGTAGTTTGTATATCCTTTTCCGTCAGCTCCTAAACCATTTCTTTTTATTTCTAATGATTGAGTGGCTTTGTGTAAAGCTTCTTGGAACGAACGTCCAATTCCCATTACTTCACCAACAGATTTCATTTGAAGTCCCAAAGTTCTGTCAGCTCCTTCGAATTTGTCGAAGTTCCAACGCGGTATTTTTACAATTACATAATCTAAAGTCGGTTCGAATAAAGCCGAAGTTGATTTTGTAATTTGGTTTTGTAATTCATCTAGGTTGTATCCCAAAGCTAGTTTAGAAGCAATTTTTGCAATTGGGTAACCAGTTGCTTTAGACGCTAATGCAGAAGAACGAGACACACGAGGGTTAATTTCGATTGCTACTATGTCTTCTTTTTCGTCAGGAGAAACGGCAAACTGCACGTTACATCCACCTGCGAAGTTTCCGATACTACGCATCATCAAAATTGCGTAGTCACGCATTTTTTGGAATGTTGGATCTGATAACGTCATCGCTGGGGCTACAGTGATTGAGTCTCCTGTATGAATTCCCATTGGATCCATATTTTCGATAGAACAGATAATAACAACATTGTCGTTTTTATCTCTCAACAATTCTAACTCATATTCTTTCCATCCCATTAAAGCTTTATCAATCAACACCTCATGAATAGGTGAAGCTTCTAAACCTCTGGTTAAAAGTTCGTCAAAATCTTCTTTCTTATAAACAATAGCGGCTCCGGTACCTCCAAGAGTAAAAGAAGGACGTATTACTAAAGGAAAACCAAATTCTTGTGCAATTTCTTTTCCTCTAAGGTAAGACGTACAGATTTCTGCTGGTGCCGATGGCACTCCAATTTTATGTAGCAATTGTTTGAACTGCTCTCTATCCTCGGTAATATTAATAGCGTTTACATCAACACCTATCATTTTTACTCCGAAATCCTGCCAAATCCCTTTTTCATCAGCTTCTAGACACAAGTTCAAAGCTGTTTGTCCACCCATAGTAGGTAACACAGCATCGATTTGCGGATGTGCTTTCAAAATTTCAATTATCGACTTAGTCGTTAGGGGTTTCAAGTAGATATGATCGGCCATGGATGGGTCGGTCATAATCGTTGCTGGATTCGAATTTATAAGGATTACTTCAATTCCTTCCTCTCGGATAGAACGTGCTGATTGTGATCCTGCATAGTCAAATTCGCAAGCTTGACCAATAACAATAGGACCTGAGCCTATTATTAAAACTGATTTGATGGATGTGTCTCTTGGCATTGTAGTGTAGTTATTGTGTAATTTGTTGTTTTACTTTTAGCCCCGATTGTCGTGAAAATCCTTTTTATTTTTTCTTTAAAAATAAAAAGATTGCAACAAAAAGCGGGATTAGCTTCTAAAAAAATAATAATTTAACGACAAGGTATAAAAAAAGGCGATACTAAAAAAAGTAACGCCTTATCTATGTTTATACAAACATTATTTTTTATGTCTTGGTTCACAAGAAACAGTCAATTTATGTCTTCCTTTAGCTCTTCTTCTAGCAAGAACTTTTCTTCCATTCGCAGAAGCCATTCTGTCCATAAATCCGTGCTTATTTCTTCTTTTTCTTTTCGATGGTTGAAACGTTCTTTTGCTCATTGCTTTGTATCTTTAAAATCTTATTTATATGTCTTCTCGTTTTTGAGTATCTGTTACCCTAAAACCGAGTGCAAATATACAAAGACTTTTTTTCCTCACAAGTAGTTTTGTAAAAATATTTTCATTTCATTTTACTATATTTGCCTTCATAAATCAAACACACTATGTTTCACAAGAATATTAAACTTATTATCGCCGGACTTATCGCAATTACTGGCATTTGGCAATTTACTGAAAACAATATTGGGAATGGAATTTTCCTTTTATTATTGACTTCTATTCCAATTTTCCTTTACTTCAAAAACGAATTCATCTTATTAGCGTTCTTAAAACTAAGAAAACAAGATTTTGAAGGAGCAAAAAAATGGCTAACATTCATTAAAAATCCAGAATCGGCCTTAGTAAGGAAACAACAAGGATACTTTAATTACCTGCACGGAATCATGCTTTCACAAACAAATATCAATCAAGCAGAGAAATATTTCAAAAAAGCAATCGAACTGGGATTGTCTATGGATATGGATCTGGCTGTTGCCAAATTAAATCTAGCTGGAGTTGCGATGTCAAGAAGAAGAAAGCTTGAAGCAACTAACCTACTGAATGAAGCAAAAAAACTAGATAAGCAAGGTATGTTGAAAGAGCAAATCACGATGATGAAAGCGCAGATGAAAAAGATCTAAAAACAGCATCTAAAGTAAAAATAAAAATGTCGAAAGTCTAGAAGGAAGTTTTTCCTTTATGACTTTCGACATTTTACTTTATAAATAGTGGCAATATTCTTTTTTAATAACCACTCAGCGGAATTTCGATTGTATATTTTTTATACGTCGGGTTTTCTAATTTTCGATCTCTCAGCCAAGGATTGTGAATCTTCAAAATCTTATAGTTTATTCCCTGCGCTTTGGCAAAATCAGCTAAATCAAGAATTGTACTATCCACGACAATTTTTTTAGTTGGTAGTAAAGGATACAATTCTTCCTTTGTTAATGAGAATCCGTATTTAGCAGGATTTTTCATGATTTCTTTCAATGCTAGAATGCGAAATACGTAACGAGAAGTTTCTTCGGTCAGAAGTAAATCATAATAATTAGATTCTTTCTGGATATCCATCTGTTTGTTTACACCGCCCATACCGCCGTTGTATGAAGCGGCAGCTAATGTCCAAGTCCCAAATTTTGCTTTGGCAATCAACAAATAGCTACAGGCTGCCTGCGTCGATTTCTCTAAACTGTAGCGTTCATCCACAAAGTCATTCACTTCCATTCCTCTTTCCTTAGCAGTTTCGGGCATAAATTGCCATACTCCTCTTGCGCCAGCACCAGATACCGCATTCACTAAACCGCTTTCTATAACCGCCAGGTACTTAAAATCATCTGGTATTCCATTTTTCTTTAGAATGGGTTCAATAACAGGAAAGGCGCGGTTCGCTCTTTTTATGGCCAAAATAGTTGAGGCGTGAAGGTTGATATTCACTATCAATTCTCGATCTAGGCGCTCCTTGATATCTATAATTTTTAGTGGTGTTGCTTCACCAGCAAAATTAGCAGCGGTTGGAAAATAGGACGATGAATATTCTTTTTCTTTATCTAACTTATCTTTGGACGCATAAGTAGTAGCAAAAATTAATAAACCGCTTACAATAACCACTGTAATAATGACACTTATTTTCTCTATTCTTTTCATTTTACTCCTTTTTTAGTGTTTTTTCTTTCTGGAAACAACAATCAATCTGCGCTTGTCTTTGTTTCTAAAATAATAGCAGCTAGGTTAGCGTTGAACCACCTGTATTTATTCAAAATCATGATATGAGTCCCGCCCTTTATCACCGTACAATCTTTGATATACTTTATTGGAAAAACATCGTCTAAATCACCGTGAATATGAACTACATTTTCATCAGCGACCGTTTGATCCCAAAGAATCACTTTCTCTACCGCCCATTCTAAATACCCAATATCACGCACCGACAGGAATTTTTCATATAATCTTAGTCGATGATTGATCTTTGTACCAAAAGAAAATTTGGCTAAATTCTCTAAATTCAATATCAAACTCATCGGGATTAGTTTATAAGCCTTAGTTCTTTTGGCAATTTTCAACCTTCGAGGAAACTCTAAATTGCTTTTCACGCTCGAAATAATGATTACTTTTCTAGCGTCAATATGCTTAGCCATCTCTTGAACTAAAATACCACCAAACGAAACACCAATTAAAACCGGGTTTTTCTCTTTGATTTTATCGGTCATTCTCTTAGCATAATCCACTAATGATTCCTTCAACAGCGGAATCTCCCACTCTAGAAGATGCACTTCAAAGTCAGCTTCGGGAAGTTTAATTCTCTCAAAAATCGCAGCACTAGCCGCTAATCCGGGCATAAAATAAACTGGTATTTTACTCATAATTGTATTTCATTTTACAAAAGCAGGTTTCCTTCTTATTCTTACAAATTTCCTATAAAATTAAATTTTTTATCTCAACCTAGTTCGAAACTCTATTTATATTATCATTAAATTGTGACAACTACGGATTAGAACTCAAAAACTAAAGCGAGATTGCATTTAGACCAAGATAAAATTATATTCTATCTCTCTTTTTGATATGCATATTATTCCCATCGAATACAATTGACTCCAGGACTATAGCAACAAGAGTTGAAATAGACGAACTATACACATCATTAAATTTAACATCTAAAAATAGCGCAACTACTTACAATTACTGATGTAGAGCAGGTTATATCAAAGATAGAAGTTAAAATAATATGATACTGAGAATCAAATCAATACCTTTGCAAAGATGGTTTCACCAAAAAATACAAAGCCCTAAATTCAATACAGGCTCACTAAAAAAACTTTTTGATCTGCAAATTTTTGAAGATATCACAACCAAAATTCGAAATATAGAAGCGCCAACACTCGACGCTTAGCAGACTTATGAAGTTTAAAAAATCGATTACAAGTGACAATCATAGACCTGTATATTCTTTGCTAATTTAAAATAAAACAGAAACTAAATATAAATACTATTGGCTGTAATGCCAATGAATACTCAATAACACACACGAGAGAAACACGCTTCAGTCATAAATAAAAAAAAAAAAACAATATGGAACATTCTATTAGCATTCTGGAAATCAAAGACAATACTTTTGCAAGACAATTTGAAACTATAGTAGAGGAAGGATTAGTTTCAATTGAATATTCTTTTCAGGAAAAAAAGATATTCTTAACCAGAATAAATACTCCTGAGGAATTTGAAAATGAAGAACTTGTTTCTCAGTTCCTATCTGAAATTATGGCAATAGCCATTGAACGAAAATTAAAAGTAGTTCCAATACTTCCAAAAATTGTAGTTTTCTTCAAAAAAAATCCTGTTTACAAAGAGCTACTTCCACCTGGAATTAGACTTTAAAAAAACATTAAAATCAAACTGCCCCCAAAAAGCAAAGTGCTATTTGGGGGCAGTTTTTTAATTATTTTATTCGAAAATTTCTTCGAAATAACTATTTCTCTATTTCCTTCATGCTATCCATTTTCTTATGCGCTAAGAAACCAGTGATATCTTCAAAATGCTCTACTACTCTTCTGTTTCCAAATTCGAAAACTTTAGTTGCTAGTCCGTCAAGGAAATCCCTATCGTGAGAAACCAAGATCAAAGTCCCGTCAAAATCACGTAACGCATCTTTGATAATGTCTTTGGTTTTCATATCTAAGTGATTTGAAGGCTCATCCAGAATCAACAAGTTAACTGGTTCTAGCAATAATTTTATCATTGCTAAACGTGTTTTTTCACCACCTGAAAGCACTTTCACTTTTTTGGTCACGTCATCTCCATGAAACATGAAAGCTCCTAAAATATCTTTAATTTTAGTTCGAACATCACCAACAGCAATATCATCGATAGTTTCAAAAATTGTAGCATTTTCATTTAATAACGAGGCTTGGTTTTGTGCAAAATACCCAATTTGGGCATTGTGTCCTATTTCAAGACTTCCACCATCGATACCTATTTCCTTCATGATTGCTTTAATCATGGTCGATTTTCCTTCTCCATTTTTCCCAACAAAAGCTACTTTCTCGCCTCTTTCAATTACAATATTTGCATCCTTGAAAACGACATGATCTCCATACGATTTAGACAAATCTTTTACAATAACAGGATATTGTCCCGAACGAACTGCTGCGGGAAACTTTAATTTTAATGCTGAAGTATCCACTTCATCCACTTGTACAATAACAAGTTTTTCTAACATTTTTACACGCGACTGAACAGCATCAGTTTTAGAAAATGTCCCTTTAAAACGGTCGATAAAAGTTCTATTGTCGGCAATCATTCGTTGTTGTTCATCGTATGCTTTTTGCTGATGAATACGTCTGTCTTTACGCAACTCTAAATAATGAGAATATTTTGCTTTATAGTCATAAATACGTCCCATCGTAACTTCGATTGTACGGTTTGTAATATTATCTACAAATGCTCTATCATGGGAAATTACTACAACTGCTTTGGCCGAATTGATCAAGAAATCCTCTAACCATTGAATGCTTTCAATATCCATGTGATTGGTAGGTTCATCCAGCAAAATTAAATCCGGTTTTTGCAAAAGAATCTTCGCCAACTCAATTCGCATTCTCCATCCTCCTGAAAACTCAGATGTTTGGCGCGTAAAGTCTTCGCGAACAAAACCTAAACCTATTAATATCTTCTCTACTTCAGCTTCATAATTCACCTCTTCGATCGCATAGAATTTCTCACTTAAGTCAGAAACTCTTTCGATCAACTTCATGTACGCATCACTTTCATAATCAGTACGAATAGTCAACTGCTCGTTGATTTCATCTATCTCTGCTTTCATTCCAAAAATTTCACCAAATGCTTTAGAAGTTTCCTCCATAACAGTAGCTCCATCTGTTGTCAATAAATGCTGTGGCAAATAAGCTACTACAGCATCTTTTGGCGCAGAAATATTTCCTGTTGACGGTTTGCTTTGGCCTGCAATAATCTTAAGAAGCGTAGACTTTCCGGCTCCATTTTTCCCCATAAGAGCAATCTTATCATTTTCATTAATAGCAAAAGAAACATCGCTAAAAAGTGTAGTTCCACCAAACTGGACTGAAATATCGTTAACTGTAATCATTGTTTTAAGTTAGAGATTAGAAATTAAAGGTTGCAAGAATTTAAACACCTAAAATTTAAAAGTGCAAAGATAGATTAATTAAGTAATTTGTTTACCATAAAACAAAAGCTTCTAGAAACAGAATTAAATTCTGGTCTCTAGAAGCTTTCAAAAATCTAAAACTACTATTAAACGTCTTTATTTTTATGTATTGTATTCCAAATATGTGCATTTGAAACTCCAATATCTTCTGGGTTAAAAACAGGATCTTTACCTGCTTTTCGTTGCTTTTCATAATCTTTCAAGGCAGCCAAAGCAGGTCTTTGCAGCAAAATAATAGCGATAATATTAAACCAAGCCATCAATCCAACGCCTATATCTCCAATGTCCCAAGCTAATTTTGCTTGATTGACAGAGCCGTACATAATTACAAGCATCATAATTATTTTAAGTATATAATTATAGATTGGCGATTCAAATTTTCTAGTCAAATAAGAAATATTAGTTTCTGCAATATAATAATACGCTAATATTGTAGTGAAGGCAAAGAAAAACAAAGCTATTGCCACAAAATAAGACCCAAAACCTGGAAAAACACTATCCATGGCGCTTTGAGTATATCCAGGACCAACTGCAATATTCTGAGCACCAGAATACAAAAATTCAGATGCGCCACCCGTTCCGAAAGCTGGGTTATGAACATTGTATTTTCCGGTCATCAGCAACATGAATCCAGTTGCAGAACACACTAACAAAGTATCAATATAAACTGAAAAAGACTGCACCAAACCTTGCTTGACAGGATGCGAAACATTTGCAGCAGCGGCAATATGTGGAGCCGTTCCCTGTCCTGCTTCGTTAGAATAAATTCCTCTTTTTACTCCCCATTGAACTGCTAAACCAAAAACAGCACCAAAACCAGCTTCCATATTAAAAGCACTTTTGAATACCAACATAATAACATCAGGTAGTTGTTGAATGTCAGCAATTATAATCACTAAGGCGATAAGCATATAACCAATTGCCATAAAAGGAACTATATACTCAGTAAACTTTGCAATTCGTTTTACACCACCAAAGACAATAGCAGCAAATATCAAAACAACCCCAATTCCCGTAATCCAAGTATCTAATTGAAAGGCATTTTTGATTCCGTCAGCAACTGAGTTTGCTTGAACTCCGGGCAACAAGACACCCGCCGAAATAACTGAAACGATCGCAAACAAAACACCAAACCATTTCACCCCTAAACCTCTTTCTATATAAAAAGCAGGTCCACCACGGAATTCACCCAAATGTTTCTCCTTGTAAATTTGAGCCAAAGTAGCCTCGACAAAAGCAGTACTCGCTCCTAAAAAAGCCACTAACCACATCCAAAATAAAGCTCCAGGTCCACCAAAAGCAATTGCTGTGGCCACTCCTGCAATATTTCCGGTACCTACTCTACCGGCCAAAGACATTGACAATGCCTGAAATGAAGAAACTCCAGATTCTGTGCTTTTTCCATCAAATAGCAAACGGAACATTTCCTTGAAATGACGCACTTGTAAAAAGCGTGTTCTGATCGAAAAATAAAGTCCCGTACCTAAACACAAAATGATTAATGCATTACTCCATACTATGTCATTTAACATCCCAACAACTTTTTCCATATATTTGCTTTATTTACAATTATCATAAAACCAACAAAACAATCGTTTCATTAATAATTTTTGATAAAACTATAACATACTGATAAAAAAAACTAACTATATACTTTATAAAAAAAATAAAAAGCATTAATAAGCTAAAAATCAAGCTCTAATAAAACAAACTATTTTTACATTAAAACAGCACTATTAACAATAATAACCGATAAAATAAGGTTTTACCCCAAAAATAAAAGCATAAAAAAACCGCCTCATTACAATAAATAAGGCAGTTTTTCTTATGCGAACTTGTAAACTACTAATTCTTTACTCTTTTCTCCATTTTCTTGTTTCTTCAAAAACATGTTCTAAAATTGCAGCTTCTTTTTCGTCAAACTCCATATTTCTACGACTCAAAACGATTCTTGCTGTTTCAAATGCTTTTTTAGTTAGGTAAGTTGTAAAACCAGCAGCTCCACCCCAAGAAAAACTAGGAATAAAATTGCGAGGAAATCCAGTTCCAAAGACATTAGCACTTACTCCAACTACCGTTCCGGTGTTAAACATGGTATTAATTCCGCATTTACTGTGATCCCCCATCATCAAGCCACAAAACTGCAATCCAGTTTTAGCAAAACCTTCCGTTTCATAACTCCACAACTTCACTTCTTCGTAGTTATTTTTTAGATTTGAATTATTAGTGTCAGCACCCAAATTACACCATTCACCAATAACTGAATCACCAAGATAGCCTTCATGTCCTTTATTCGAATGAGCAAAAAGCACCGTGTTCTTTACTTCACCGCCAATTCTTGAATACGGTCCTACTGTTGTAGCACCATAAACCTTAGACCCCATCTTTACAGATGCATTTTCACACAAAGCAAAAGGTCCACGAATAGCAGTGCCTTCCATAATTTCAGAATTCCTACCAATATATATAGGACCAGTAGATGCATTTAAAGTTACAAATTCTAAAACTGCTCCCTCTTCAATAAATACGTTTTCAGGAGCGATCACGTTAACACTTTTGGGAATTGGTTTTGATTTTCTATTTGCAGTCAAGAATTCAAAATCCTCCCGTATAGCGGCATCATTTTTTGAGAAAATATCCCAAGTACGCATTACTATTATACAATCTTCATTATATTCAATTATCTCATAAGAATCGAAATCTACTTCTTCTTGATTTTCATCTGTAAAAAAGGCAACAACTTCTTCCCCTTTAAAAATAGCCTGATTTGCTTTTAGATTAGTGATCATTTCTACTAAAACAGTATTAGGAAGAAAAGAGGCATTAATCATCACACTCTCCTCTAATTCGACCATTGGATATTTCTCTGATAAATACTCCTCGGTTAAGGTTGTGGTGGTAGATCCTAGATGCATTTCCCATTTTTGACGAATCGTCATAATCCCAATAAGGATATCAGCGACAGGACGCGTAAAGGTAAAAGGCAATAAAGCATTTCGGGCTGGACCGTCAAAAAGTATGTAATTCATATAAAAATTTATTTAATGATGCGGTTATTTATCATTTTATAGTTTAATTCTAAAAATCGCTCTTTTAATACAATTGCAGCAAAGTTACAAAGTTTTCAAAATAAAGAACAAAAAAGCCTCCCACATTGGAAGGCTTCAATAAATTTTGAAAACAAGTTATATTATTTAACGTGTTTAGCGTATTTAGTTTTGAATTTATCAATACGTCCTGCAGTATCGATAAGTTTGTTTTTTCCTGTGTAAAAAGGGTGAGAAGTTCTAGAGATCTCTAATTTTACAACTGGGTATTCAACACCATCAACTGTAATTGTCTCTTTTGTTTCCGCAGCAGATTTAGTAATAAAAACGTCTTCATTTGACATGTCTTTAAATGCTACTAATCTGTAATTTTCTGGGTGCGTACCTTTTTTCATCTTTTTTATTTGTTTGGTTACAACTTGTTTTGAAGCTTTTCTTTCGACAGAAAAGGTGTAAACTCATTATAACTTTTTGTTTTACACTATTATTTTGAGACTGCAAATTTACACTTATTTTTCAATAAACAAATCTTTGTTTTCATTTTTTTTATTAAATCGTAAAAACTGTTTTTTATAGCCCAATATATTGGGAATTACTATATTTGTGCATTAATAAATATAAGGTCTCTATGGAAAAAAGTGCATCCCCCGGTAAATCTGGAATATTATATGGTATAGCGTTTGGCGTTATAATGATTCTCGAATTTGTAATTATGTATATAATAGGTATGAGATCCTTAGTAGGAACTAGCGCCGGAGTGATTGTCAATATTGCTAATTACCTTGTACTACCTCTAATATTCATCTATTTAGGATGTATGAACTACAAGAAAAACTTAAATAACGGATTCATTTCCTATGGTGAATGTCTAAAAACGGGAGTTGCTATCGCTTTTATAGCTGGACTAATTTATGGTCTTTTTAGTATTGTTTTTAATCTTATTTTTCCCGAGTTTCTTACTGAGATGATTTCAATTACCAAAGATGATATGATTAGACAAAACCCTAACATAACCTCTAAAGATATGGAGATGGGTATTGAAATGATGAAAAAATTCTCAAATCCATTAATTGTCTTACCTGTCACACTTGCAATGTATTCTTTTATTGGGTTATTATACTCGCTAATTGTTGGTGCAATTGTAAAAAACCAAAATCCTCAAAGCCTTTAATTAATGAATTTATCCGTACTTATACCTCTTCTCAACGAAGAAGAGTCCCTTAAAGAGCTTTATACTTGGATTATTAAAGTAATGCAATCCAATAACTACACCTACGAAATCATCTTTTTAGATGATGGAAGCAATGACAATTCTTGGTCGATTATCGAAGAATTTGCCGCTGAAAACCCATATGTTAAGGGAATACGTTTCATGAGAAACTTTGGTAAATCCCAGGCTTTACATGCTGGTTTTGCTAAAGCCAAAGGTGATGTTATTATCACAATGGATGCTGATTTACAAGATAGCCCTGAAGAAATTCCGGGTCTTTATAATATGATTACTTCTCAAAACTTTGATTTAGTTTCAGGTTGGAAAAAAAAGCGCTACGATTCTGTGGTTGCAAAAAACCTACCTTCAAAGCTATTCAATTGGGCAGCTAGAAAAACATCTGGTGTAGAGCTGAATGATTTCAATTGTGGATTAAAAGCCTATAAAAATATAGTAGTAAAGAACATCGAAGTTTCGGGTGAAATGCACCGATACATTCCTGTATTGGCAAAGAATGCCGGTTTTGGAAAGATCGGAGAAAAAGTGGTTCAACACCAAGCTAGAAAATATGGAGAAACCAAATTTGGAATGGAACGTTTCATTAATGGATTTCTGGATTTAATTACGATTTGGTTTCTGTCTCGATTCGGAAAAAGACCAATGCATTTATTTGGAGCCATGGGATCACTAATGTTTATTATCGGTTTTTTACTGGCAGGATACATTGGAATATCAAAACTATACCACATGTACAACGACATGCGCTATAGCCTAGTTACTGACAATCCTTGGTTTTTTATTGCCTTAACCACTATGATATTAGGCACACAATTATTTTTGGCAGGATTTCTTGGCGAAATAATTTTACGCACAAAGAGCAACGAAGAGCGTTATAAAATTTCAGGCGAGGTTAATTTATAATTTGCTCTAGCCTTAATAGAAGTGGAAATCCTTTTATACTGGGGTTCAGCATAAAAGATTGAAACGGATAGCAGGATTAGCTCCTAAAATTAAACTAAAAGCTTAAAACATATAAAAAATGGAAATTAAAGAAAACATTTTGAATGCGGTAAACGAATGGTTGACACCAACATTTGACGCAGCAACACAGCAAGCTGTCAAAGAATTAATAGCTGGTTCTCCAAAAGAACTAGAAGAAAGTTTTTATAAAGATCTAGAATTTGGAACTGGTGGAATGCGCGGTGTAATGGGCGTTGGAAACAACCGAATCAATAAATACACACTTGGAAAAAGTACACAAGGACTATCTGATTATTTACTAAAAACGTTTCCTAACCAACCTATAAAAGCTGCTATCGCTTATGATTGTCGTCACGACAGTGATACTTTAGCAAAAGTGGTTGCCGATGTTTTCTCTGCAAATGGTATCGAAGTGTTTTTATTTTCAGAACTGAGACCTACACCTGAGTTGTCATTTGCTGTTAAGCACTTGGGATGTCAGTGCGGAATTGTACTTACAGCTTCTCACAATCCTCCTGAATATAACGGATACAAAGTATATTGGGAAGATGGCGGACAAATTGTTCCTCCACAAGACGGAGCTATTATTGATGGAATCGAAAAACTAAACTTCGATCAAATTAAGTTTGATGCTAATGAAGCTTTAATTCATTATATAGGAAAAGAAGTAGATGCCGCTTTCATAAAATCATCTATTGAAAATGCAAGCTTCAACACTCCCACTGCAGCAAAAGAGAACCTAAATATCGTTTTCACCTCTTTACACGGGACTTCGATAACTTTAGTTCCTGACACTTTAGCTCAAGCTGGTTATACCAATGTTAATATAGTTCCTGAACAAGCAGTTCCAAATGGTGATTTCCCAACTGTTAAATCTCCAAACCCAGAAGAACCGGAAGCCTTAGCAATGGCAACAGCACTAGCTGATAAGATAAATGCAGATATTGTTATTGGCACAGATCCTGATTGCGATCGTTTAGGTGTTGCTGTTCGAAATAATGAAGGACAGATGACTTTATTAAACGGAAATCAAACAATGATTTTGATGACTGCTTTTTTATTGGAAAAATGGAAAAATGCAGGCAAAATAAATGGTAAACAATTTGTTGGCTCAACGATTGTTTCCACGCCTATGATGATGGAACTAGCGACAAGCTATGATGTAGAATGTAAAATTGGCTTGACTGGATTTAAATGGATCGCAAAAATGATCAATGACTTTCCAGAGCAGGAATTCATTGGTGGTGGTGAAGAAAGTTTTGGTTATATGGTAGGCGACGCTGTGCGTGATAAAGACGCTGTTGCAGCTACCTTATTAATTTGTGAAGTTGCGGCTCAAGCCAAAGCTAAAGGAAGTACGGTGTACAAAGAATTACTACAATTGTATGTAGACCACGGTTTCTACAAAGAATACTTGGTTTCAATCACCAAAAAAGGAATCGAAGGATTGCAAGAAATCAACCAAATGATGATTGATTTGCGCGAAAACCCCTTGAAAGAGATTAGCGGACAAAGAGTTATAATCGTCGAAGATTACCAATCTTCTATCGCTAAGAATTTATTAGACGGTTCCGAAAGCACAATGGATCTTCCAAAATCGAATGTCCTTATTTATTACACCGAAGATGGATCAAAAATATGTGCCAGACCAAGTGGAACCGAGCCAAAAATAAAATTCTACATTAGCGTGAATACTTTCTTAGATTCTGTTGACGACTTTAAAGAAGTAGACGCAATTTTAGATCAAAAAATTAAGAATATAATTACAGCAATGCAATTGAACTAATGGATAAAAGTTTATTAAAATTAATTCCTTACACAAAACCGTATAAGTCACATATCATATGGAATGTGGTATATAATATTTTGTATGCCTTGTTTAGCACTATTTCTATGCTTACCCTCCTTCCAGTACTTGAAGTGCTTTTTGGAAAAACAAGGGCGGTATTAACTAAACCTGTTTACACTGGAATAGGAGAAATCAAACAATTTGGTACTGATTATATGTATTACCAAATTTCCTCACTAACAAAGGACAACAGTATCCAAGTTGCCTTATTGTTCGTGGTCTTAATGGTAATTACAACATTCTTACTTAAAAACTTATTCAATTATTTAGCATCGCATCATATCATGCATCTCAAGAATGGTGTTTTGAGAGATTTGAGAAAATCAATGTATAAAAAAATCATAGACTTGCCTATTTCCTTCTATTCTGAAAAAAGAAAAGGAGATATTATGGCTCGTATGCTGGGAGATGTCAACGAAGTACAAAACTCCTTTTTCTCTATTTTAGAATTAGTTGTAAAAGAACCGCTTACCATTATTTTTGCGCTAGCAACGATGTTTATTATAAGCACAAAACTAACTTTATTTGTTTTGATTTTCATGCCTATTTCTGGATGGATCATTTCGAAACTAGCCAAAAACCTGAGAGCGCAATCATTACAAGCGCAAAAGGAAAGCGGAATGTTAATTTCTATTGTTGATGAAACTTTAGGTGGATTAAAAGTGATTAAAAGCTATAATGCAGAGCCTACTTTTAAAAATAGATTCAATGATTCGGTAACACGATTATTAAATTTAACAAACAGCATAGGAAGTAGAAACAATTTAGCCACACCATTAAGTGAGTTTCTGGGGGTAACAACCATAGCCGTTTTACTTTTTTATGGCGGTAATTTAGTTCTAATAGACAAAACCTTAGACGGATCAGCTTTTATCGTTTATCTAACTTTGGCATTTAATATTCTTACGCCTGCTAAAGCGATCTCTAAAGCTTCGTATTCCGTAAAAAATGGGTTAGCAGCTGCAGAACGTGTATTTGAAGTTCTAGAAGTAGAAAACGAAATTACATCTAAAGAAAATGCCGTTGTAAAAAACACTTTCGAATCTGATATAACAATCAAAAATATCAATTTCAAATACGAAGATGAAAAAGTGCTAAAAGACTTTTCACTCCAAGTTAAAAAAGGACAAACCGTTGCCTTAGTAGGTCAATCTGGAAGTGGAAAAAGTACAATCGCTAATTTACTAACTCGTTTTTATGACGTTAATGAAGGTACAATAACCATTGATGGAATAAGTATACAAGACATGAACTTGCAGTCACTTCGTGGGTTAATGGGACTCGTTACCCAAGACAGCATTTTATTTAATGACACGATAAAAGCTAATATCTTAATAGGAAAGATCGATGCCACAGATGACGAAATTATAGAAGCTCTGAAAATCGCTAATGCTTATGAATTTGTAAATGAATTACCTAACGGAATTCACACCAACATTGGCGACAGCGGAAATAAACTTTCTGGAGGTCAAAAACAAAGACTTTCTATCGCCCGTGCCGTTTTAAAAAATCCTCCAATTATGATATTGGATGAAGCCACTTCAGCTTTGGATACCGAAAGTGAAAAATTTGTGCAAGTTGCTTTGGAGAATATGATGCAAAATAGAACTTCCATTGTAATTGCTCACCGTCTTTCGACTATTAAAAATGCAGATGTTATTATAGTGATGAAAAAAGGAAAAATTGTAGAGCAGGGATCTCATGACGAATTAATTGCACTAGAGGGAACATATAACAAATTAGTTTCGCTACAATCGTTTGAATAATATTTGTTGATTTTAAATATAAGGTTTACCAATTGCGTTCAACTTATAAATTATTCCATTTTTAAATCTTTAAATAAAAAGAATGTACCATACCAATCCAAATATTAATCTTCCTGAAGACCCAGACACCATTGTTTGGAAGTATTTGGATTTGTCTAAATTTTTGGATTTGTTAATGTCTAAAAAGCTATTCATGTCGAGATCTGATAAATTTGAAGATCAATATGAAGGCACATTCAGCGAACCTACATTCGAAGAAATTAGAAAATTATCGATCGACAACCCCGATTTTTTAAAGTTCTACAAAGAGCAACGCGAAAAAGTAGCGATTAGCAGTTGGCATATTAATGAATATGAATCCTTTGCTATGTGGCAAATATTCACACAAAACACCGAGGGACTTGCCATACAGTCCACAATAGGCCGATTGCAAAAAGCACTTGCGCCCGAGAATAATTACAAACAGTATATTGGCGAAGTCAATTATATCGATTACAAAAAAGAATACATTCCTTTTGACGATATGTTTTTTCCGTTTTTATTCAAGCGAAAAAGTTTTCAGTACGAGCGCGAAGTACGAATTATCTCAGACGTGGCCGAAAGTACTATTACCTTAAATGATGGTTTAAAAATAAATGTGAATCTTGATCAGTTGATCGAAAAAATATACATTCACCCAAAATCAGAAAACTGGTATAAAAACCTAGTAATCCAACTGGTAAAGCAACTGGGATTTGATTTTAAAATTGAAAAATCTGATTTAGAGAGCGATATCCTAATTTAGTATTTTGCCGTTTTCTAAATTGGCTCGTAGTTCGTCACTTTCCATTCACTTCTTGATAAATCGATGTAACTGTATTGTACCACATCATCTTTGTCAAACTGTCCGTTTTTATTGGTATCTTCTACAGTTCTAAAATACAAACGACTTTTAGATTCTATTAAATTCCAGTCAATCAATTCCTGAAAATCTGCTGATACTTTTGTAAAATGTTTTCCGCTAATATCACTTAAATACAAGCATTTAATATCACTACTATCCAATTTTCCGTCTCTATTAGTATCCGTATCAAACATGGTATAAACCATTATTTGTTTCTTGATTCTGTCAGCAACAGGCTTTAAATAAGTTGCAGTTTGAATTAAGGCAGGCTTATCTGTTAACGGTCGTATCGAATCTGAATCGGTTTTTTGAAACTTCAAATTTTGCAAGTAGCCAGTAATCTCATTTTCTCCGTAGTTCGAAATTGTGAAACTTAAATCAATTACACTTGAAGATCCGTATCTCGCTTTTGTTCCTCTTTCATACACTCTTAAATCCCCAACTGGATGAATCAAATAATCAGTTCCTTCCATCTGAATAGGCAAGTCAGAAATAGCAACTTGCGTCGTATCTACTTTTGCAATTCCTTTTCCTTTCACAGTATCATAAATAACTTTTGGCTTCTCAACTTCCTTCTTGCAACTGGCTAAAACCAATACTATACTACTTAATAAGGCTATATGTAAATTTTTCATAAAGATGTAATATTAAAATAAATCCAAATGTAATGAATTTTAAAAATGGTTCTTATAATTATAACTAATATATATGATAAAACGATTTGTTAACTTAAAGTGATTGCTTTCTTACTTTATAATCTCGCGTTCAACTTAACATTAAACACTCTAGTGGTCATATAATTCGGAATGGCATATTCATTTTTCGAATAAACATCCCGCACCCAAGTATTTGTAATTGCGTTTTGATTGTTAAAGAGATTAAATATTTCTAATCCTATCGAAAGCTCTTTAAAATTCCCCAACCAATTTTCTTTTCTCTTCCCTGTACTGTTATCCAATACTACTTTTGAAAACCCAACATCTACCCTTCGATAATCATTTAATCTGTTTTGGTACAAATAAGGATCGGCATAAGACGGCGAGCCGCCAGGTAATCCCGTATTATAAAGTAAATTTAAATATATTTTTACACTTGGAATATTAGGCATATAATCCTGGAACAAAAGTCCGAACTTCAATCTCTGATCAGTAGGTCGTGCGATATAACCTTTATTCTCACTATTTTCTTCTGTTTTAAGATAACCAAAGCTAAACCAAGATTCGGTTCCAGGAACAAATTCTCCGTTTAACCTAAAATCCACACCTTGCGCATACCCTTTGGCCACATTAGAAGCCGCATAGCGTATTCTCACATTATCAATTGTATAGGTATTCACATCTGTAAGTGATTTATAATATAACTCTGAAACAAGTTTAAAAGGGCGCTCCCACATTTTATAACTATAATCATTACTTAACACAAAGTGAATGGATTGTTGTGCTTTTACATTTGGCTGAACAATTCCGTCCGCATCCCTAAGTTCTCTATAGAATGGCGGTTGATGGTACACACCTCCCGAAACTCTGAAGACCATATCTTTTTCCCAATCTGGTTTTATTGCAAATTGTGCTCTGGGGCTAAAGGTCGTTTGAGCTTTTCCATTGACATTCCCTCCGGCAACTTCCCAATTATGAATACGCACTCCTGCATTGTACCACACTTCACTTCTACCTATTTTATCTTTCCTACTCCATTGCCCATAACCAGAAAATCTATTTATTGTATTGAAATTCGTTGCCCGTACATTTTGGTACGGAAGTAAAGGTCCGGCATAAGGCGAATAGGGCTGATCATTTTTAGGCAAATTAATAATCGGGGGATTTATCGAAAAACCAGCGGAGTCAATCACTTCCCACTCCACTACTCTATCGCGAATTGATTCCCGAGTAAATTTAACTCCCCATTCTAACAGGTTTTTTTTCCAATCGTGAAAGCCTTTTATTTCGGAATTTACAATTAGGGCATCTAGATCGTTTCGAGCGTGATTGAGTTGACTACCAATTCCGCGACTAAAAGCGACCTCGCCATAAGTATCAGATCCTATATTAGAATCCACTTCTCCTAAGCGATATTGCGCAAAAATATCAAAATGCTCTTGCTCTAAAGTATGAAAAACAGAACCAATAAATTTTAATGTAAAAGCATCTGTTGCTTCGAAAGTTGTTTTAAACGCACCAAAATAGGTGTCGTATTTATCTTTTTCAAGTCCTTCATAATACACCGTGAGCGCCATCGGATTGTCTATGGTTCCAAATTTAGTTTCACGAGTTAAAGGTTGGTATTGGTATTTGTTTTGCGAGATATTACCCAGAAAACTCCATTGCCATTTTGGCGAAGCCTGATAATTTACGTTTGTTTGCACGTCGACAAATGCGGGTGTAAAATTAGTTTGGGTGTCTTGGCTATTTACTAAAAGACTGTTGTTTCTATAACGAACACCTGTGATTGCGGTCCATTTTTTATTTTTCGAAACTGCATCTACTGATAGGCTTCCGCCAAGAAAACTCGCTTCAAGTGTAGCACCAAACTTCGTGGGTTTTCGATATGTAATATCTAATACCGAGGATAACTTATCACCGAACTTTGCTTGAAAACCACCCGCAGAGAATTCTACATTTTGAACCAAATCAGTATTAGTAAAACTTAATCCTTCCTGTTGTCCAGAACGAATTAGAAAAGGCCGATAGATTTCGATCTCATTTACATAAACCAAATTCTCATCATAGTTTCCACCGCGAACAGCATATTGCGTACTCAGTTCATTATTCGAATTAACTCCTGGAAGTGTTTTTAAAATATTTTCGATACCTGCATTAGCACCAGGAATTTTCCGAATAACCTCTGGGGCAATTGTCGTAATTCCTTGAACCTGCTTCTTATTATTAGTAGTGACTATAATTTCGCCCATTTGTTCTTCTTGATTATTCATAACCAAGTTGAACTCATAGTCTTCATCTATTTTTAAAGTAAGATAGACCGTCACTTTCTTTAACGAAATATGAGTAAAAACGATAGCGACTTTTTCATTGACTGGCACTCTTACAAGATAAAATCCGTTTTCGTTAGATTGTGTTCTGTTTCCTGCTGCCGTAACATTTATATTCTCTATTGGTCGATTATTATTATCAAGAATTACTCCCTTTACACGTGCTGATTGTGCAAACGAAGACAAACCCATCCACAGAGTAATAAAAACAAAGACTATTTTATTGACACTCAAGTTGTATGTATAAGGTTATTTTTGGCTTCTAAAAAAACTAGTTTCAAAGATAGTAGAATTTCCTACATTATCTGTGACCACAACTTTTAAATCATTAGCTCCTTCTGCCACTACTCCATCTTTAAAATCATGCGTAATTCTTCTTGTTTTATTATCATATTCGAATAAAATCCAATTGCCATTCAAATAACCATTATAGCTCTTTATACCTGAGCCACTGTCATTAATTGAAAGTTGAATTGTTTTTTGAGAACTTATCCACTTGCCTTCAATAGAATTACCAATAGAAATCGTAGGCGCAGTGGTGTCCATTGCTAGTTTATATGTACCTAAAGATCTCACTTTAGCAGTAAAAACATTGTCCTTATTGTAAGTGGTGTTATAACCTAGTTTTCCACTTTTATCGATATCTGCAATAAATACTTTCTCCTTTTGACTATCGGTGTATTTATCATCTTCGATAGTAATTGTAAAATTAGAATGTACAGCAATCGTATCATCATGTAAGTACAACGTATCACCTTTCGCGTCAAATTTCATGTCAAAATCTTCATAGAAAGTTCCGGCGGGAAAGAAAACCGACATGTTATTTTTAGCAAAACTATTGTCTTTATTCACTTTTATAAAATAATTCGAAACGACAGCCTCTTTTTCAACAATTGGCGCTGATGAATCATAACTAATGGGGATGGAAATCGTTGTGGTATTACCTGTAAAATCAGAAACTTCAATACGATAAACGGATGTCAAGTTAGGAACTACAGTAATCACCCCGTTTGTATCATCAGTCTTTATCAAACTCAATTTATATGAATTCACCATAAATAGTTTTTGTACTTTTTGTGAAGTTGTTTTATAGCGAGGATAATCTACCAATGCATTTATATAGCGCATTTCGTCGAATGAAAAAGTGTCCATTTGAAAACCAAAATTAGGTTTTCCATTCAAAAAAGTCTGCAACTTATATATTCCGGTTCTGTTAGCTGACATATTATTATAATCGACAGCGGTCACTCCAAAACCAATTTTGCCATTTGCCACCACCTTATTTGCCAGATAGCTTCCATCCTTTTGTAAAGATAAATTTAGAAGCAGCGGACGTTTCGAACGATTTACTGAAGATTTACTGTCAACAGGGTAAACATAAACTGCTGAAACGGTCGGTTTTTTAGTGTCTTTGAAATCCTTGTCAAATCCAAATAAAAAGGGATTGATCACTTTTTCTGTTTTGCTGTCTCGAAATTCAAAATGCAAATGCGGCCCACCTGAAGAACCTGTATTTCCAGACAATGCAATGATTTGTCCTTTTTTGACTACCAACTCATCCGGTTTCAAAAACATCTCGATTTCATATGATTTTTCTTTGTAATGCGTTTTAAAAATAAAACTTTCGATAGCGTCAGTTGCTCTTTGTAAATGACAATATACAGACGTATAACCATTTGGGTGAGTTATATAAATTGCCTTCCCATTTCCGAAGGGCGAAATCTTTATTCTAGAGACATAACCGTCTCCCGCAGCACGCACATTCAAGCCTTCTCGCTGTAAGGTTCTATAATCTAAACCTGCATGAAAATGATTGGATCTTAATTCACCAAAATTTCCTGAAAGCTGCATAGGAATATCAAGAGGCGGACTAAAATAGTCCTTTGGAAAGGTCGTCTGTGCTAGTACAGTGGCCGAAAACAATAGAAAACAAATAACAAATCTCATAGCATACATTTTTGCTAAGATAAATAAAAGTAACTAGTTCTCCTTGAATTAAATGGCAGATTAAGTAACCTATTAAAGTACAGCCAATTGATTATTTTATAATAAAAAAACGAATAATATATTGTAATAATAAAAACTAATACTAAATTTGTAATAATAAGTAATACGTAGGATAAATTATGAGTGTAATTGCAGAAATAATTGATACTCTTGAAAATAAGGTTGAAAAACTAATTCTAAAAATAAAACGTTTAGATCAAAATACTCAGGAGTTAAAAATCGAATTAACAAAATCTGCAACTATCATACAAACTCAAGCAAATGAGATTGAAGCGTTAAAATCGCAATATGAGACACTTAAAATTGCCAACTCATTACTAGGCAGTGACGATAATAAGAGAGAGACAAAGCTTAAAATAAATTCATTAATTCGTGAAATTGATTACTGTATAGCACAGCTATCTGATTAGTAAAACATATGGACGAAAAGCTTAAAATTAAAATATCAATCGCAGACAGAGTATACCCGTTAACGGTAGATCTTTCGCAAGAAGAAGGACTGAGAAGTGCTTCAAAAAAAATTGACGTGATGATGAAGCAATTTGAAGAAAATTATGCTGTGCGTGACAAACAAGATGTATTAGCGATGTGCGCTTTACAATTTGCCTCACAATCAGAACAAAAACAAATTGATAATGCTATTAATGGTGAAGAAACCATTGAAAGAATTAAAAAAATCAACGCGCTTTTAGATCAATATCTCGACAATTAAACGTTCTTTACAGAAACTAAGATACTGCCTACATTAGTTCACATTTGGTAAACTCAACACTAACAATTTAGAATGAGCAAATCATCACTACTAAAGCATGCCACGCCTCGGCGAGGAAACTTGAACAGTGAGTTAGCTCAAAACTTGTCTTTTCGAGTTTATACAAACGACTTAATGTAGGCTTTTTTTATATATAAATTTTAAACAAACATGGAAATATTAACGATCATTATTTCAGGAATTATAGGTATTGCAGCGGGTTTTGGAATCGCTAAAATTATAGAAAAAAGCAATATTTCTAACCTCATTAAAAGTGCAAAAAAGGAAGCTTCATCCATTTTAAAAGATGCTAATCTTGAAGCAGAGAACATAAAAAAAGATAAAATTCTACAAGCAAAGGAGAAATTTATCGAATTAAAGTCAGAACACGAACAAGTAATTCTGGCACGTGACAAAAAAGTTGCTGAAGTTGAAAAAAGAATTAGAGACAAGGAATCACAAGTTTCTAACGAATTATCTAAAGCTAAGAAAGTAAATGATGATTTTGAAGCAAAAACTACTGAGTTTACTGCTAAAATCGAAGTTTTAGACAAAAGACAATTAGAAGTTGACAAACTACATAAAAGCCAATTACAACAACTTGAAGTAATTTCTGGCTTATCTGCTGAAGAAGCTAAAAACCAACTAGTAGAAGGTTTAAAAGCAGAAGCTAAAACTAATGCGATGTCTCATATTCAAGACACAATTGAAGAGGCTAAGCTAACTGCACAACAAGAAGCTAAGAAAATTATTATCAATACCATCCAAAGAGTTGGAACAGAAGAAGCGGTAGAAAACTGTGTGTCTGTATTCAACATAGAATCTGACGATGTAAAAGGTAGAATTATTGGTCGTGAAGGACGTAACATTAGAGCACTGGAAGCAGCAACTGGAGTAGAAATCATTGTAGATGACACACCGGAAGCGATTATCCTTTCTTGTTTTGATCCTGTACGTAGAGAGATTGCACGTTTAGCTTTACACAAATTAGTAACTGACGGACGTATTCACCCAGCACGTATTGAAGAGGTTGTTGCTAAAACTGCCAAACAAATTGACGACGAAATTATAGAAGTTGGTAAACGTACTGTTATCGATTTAGGAATTCACGGCTTACACCCTGAGTTAATAAAAGTAGTAGGACGTATGAAATACCGTTCTTCTTACGGACAAAATTTATTGCAACACTCCCGCGAAGTTTCTAAACTTTGTGGAATTATGGCAGCTGAACTAGGATTAAATGTAAAATTAGCAAAAAGAGCGGGTTTGCTGCATGATATTGGTAAAGTGCCAGATGCAGAAAGTGATTTACCTCACGCATTATTAGGAATGCAATGGGCTGAGAAATATGGCGAAAAAGAAGAAGTATGTAATGCTATTGGAGCACACCATGATGAAATAGAAATGAAATCTTTATTATCTCCAATTGTTCAAGTTTGTGATGCAATATCAGGAGCTAGACCAGGAGCTAGAAGACAAGTATTAGATTCATATATACAACGTCTAAAAGACCTAGAAGAAGTAGCATACGGATTCAATGGTGTTAAAAACGCTTATGCAATTCAAGCTGGTAGAGAACTAAGAGTTATCGTTGAAAGCGAAAAAGTATCTGATGATAATGCAGCTACACTTTCTTTCGAAATCTCACAAAAAATACAAACCGAAATGACTTATCCAGGTCAGGTTAAAGTAACAGTAATTAGAGAAACTAGAGCGGTTAATATCGCTAAGTAATCCTCCCCTAGCCCCTCCGAAGGAGTGGAATAAAAAAAGACCTATTGAATTTCTATTCATTAGGTCTTTTTTTTTTGCATAGTTATTCCTGTGAATACGCTATGTATCGATGATCCTTATTTATTTGCAATCATTAGCTTTTTCTGGGATGAAAATTATTAATCACTTCTGATAAAAACTTCCTGTCGAGATGCAAATAGATCTCCGTTGTAGTTATTGACTCATGTCCTAGCATCAATTGAATCGAACGCAAGTCGGCACCATTCTCGAGAAGATGCGTAGCAAAAGAATGACGAAATGTATGTGGACTTATTTTTTTATTCAATTCTATTTTAACTGCCAAATCTTTGATAATTGTAAATATCATCGCTCTTGTAAGCTGGCCACCTCTCCGGTTCAAAAACAAAATATCACCGTGTTCCTTCTTAACATTGAGATGAATTCTAATATTATCTTTATAGAGATTGATGTATTTATGAGTTAGACTACCAATAGGCACAAAACGCTGCTTATTTCCCTTCCCTGTGATTTTGATAAAACCCTCTTCGAAGAATAAATCAGATATTTTTAAACAAACTAATTCCGAAACCCGTAGTCCACAACCATACAGCGTTTCAAGCATCGCACGATTTCGTTCTCCTTCATTTGAGTTCAAATCAATTGCATTAATTAGGGCATCGATTTCATCGACAGACAAGGTATCGGGTAATTTCCGGCCCGTCTTGGGAGATTCGATAAGTTCCAAAGGGTTGTCGAGACGATAATCTTCAAAAATCAAATACCCAAAAAAACTTTTCAAACCTGATATTATTCTTGCTTGCGAGCGTGCATTTACTTCACTTGAAACCGCATAGATAAATTCCTGAATCGTTTCTTCTTGGATTTTAAGTGGCGAAATATCGATTTGATTTTCACTGAGAAATAAACACAGTCGCTCGATATCGAAAGAGTAGTTATCTATCGTATTTTTTGATAGACCGCGTTCGATTTTTAAATACGACTGATAATCTTTGATATATGAATTCCACTTCATCTTACAAAGAAAAGCCTTTTCTAGCTATAAAAAAGGCGCTGTCGTAAAAACGCTTTACAAACTCTTCTTTGTATTAAAATCTATGTGGAAATTAAAACATTTATAAATTTCGAAATATTAAATACTGGAATCACAATTTCTAATTATTGAACAAATCTATTTTCCTGAATTTTTTTCATGACAGAAACATACGAAAACCGTTCGCTAAAATCTTAATTAATCAAAATTTAATCATTTAGACAAACCACTGTATAAGAGAGATTTAAATTAAACTCGAAATTTA
Organism: Flavobacterium sp. XN-5; assembly: GCF_008033395.2. Lineage (NCBI taxonomy): Bacteria > Pseudomonadati > Bacteroidota > Flavobacteriia > Flavobacteriales > Flavobacteriaceae > Flavobacterium > Flavobacterium sp. XN-5. Next base: position 49,959 of record NZ_VOGZ02000008.1, on the reverse strand, counting down.
ATTAAAAGGATTGATTTTATAAATAGCAATAATAAAACACTAACACCCAGCACTTTTACACTCTAATTTTATTTCAGACGATTGCGCGAATCTAACTTGACACAATTGCCATTCTCAAATTACGGCTCAGTATTTGATTTATGGAAATCGTAATAACAACAAATAAATAAAAAGGAGTCATCAACAATATTTATCTTAAAAAAGGGTTATGTATTGCAGCTTCAAATTAAAAATTATTATTTAAAAACAATTTTATGAAAAAAACGATCTTAGCAGCAGTTGCCTTATTGGCTATGTCTGCATCAGTACAGGCACAATTAGTTAAAATTGGAATAAAAGGAGGATTGAATTATGCTAATCAAAATGGTTCAGAAATTAATATCAACAACGAAAACTATAGCACCTCAGCTATTACGAGTTACCACGCGGGTTTAGTCGCTGAGATTAAATTGCTAAACAGTTTCGCTATTCAACCTGAATTATTGTATTCGACACAAGGCGCAACCTACAAAAATGCTGTCGAAGAATTTAAAAATGAACTAGGTTACTTGTCTATTCCGGTAATGGCTAAAGTTTATTTGAATAAAGTAGTCAGTCTTGAATTAGGACCACAAGCTTCCTTTCTATTAAGCGAAAGAAATAATTTTGACATTAAAGACGCTAACACATTCGAATTCGCAGCTAATGCAGGACTTGGCTTTAAAATCACAAACAACTTCTTTCTTGCGGGTCGTTATAGCCTAGGATTGACAGACGCTTCAAAGAATGCTGAAGTAAAAAACTCAGTAGTTCAAGTTTCAGCTGGATTTCTTTTCTAACAGAATAAAAAACTAATTATATCAAAACCGTTCTTTAATTGGAACGGTTTTTTTATTTTTACAAAAACATCGATTATGAAAATTTGTATTATCAACGGACCTAATCTGAATCTGTTAGGAAAAAGAGAGCCCGAGGTTTATGGAAAACAAACCTTTGAGGAGTATTTTACTACTTTACAAATTAAATATCCAGCAATTGAATTTACTTACTACCAGAGTAATATTGAAGGAGAACTAATCGGGAAGATTCAAGAATTTGGATTTTCTTATGACGGAATCATATTGAATGCTGGCGCCTATACCCATACTTCTATTGGGATTGGGGACGCAATAAAAGCAATTACAACTCCTGTTATAGAAGTACATATTTCTAATACTTATTCTCGTGAAAGCTTCAGACATCAGTCCTACATTTCTGGAAATGCAAAAGGGGTTATCCTTGGATTTGGATTAAAAAGCTACGAATTGGCCGTTTTATCTTTTATAGAATAAATATTCCTTAAAAAAGCACTAAAACTTAAAAGGAGTTGGATTTTCTAATCCAACTCCTTTTTTTATATTATTTAATCATACAAATGAGGCTCTACATGAATCAAAACATGCCCCAGTTCCGGTAATTCTCTCCTTAAGGTATCTTTTAATTTATGAGCTAAATCGTGTCCTTCTTTTACGGTAATAGCGCCGTTTACTATTGCATGTAAATCGACATGATACTTCATACCAGCTTTTCTTATAAAACATTTTTCAGTATCAATAATTCCTTCAACCTGTAACGCTACATCTCTAATATTCTCAATCAAATCGTCATATACATGTTCGTCCATAATTTCACCTAATGCAGGTCTAAAAATGAGATAGGCATTAAAAATAATAAATACCGAAGCAAAAAGTGCCGCCCAATCATCTGCCGACTCGTATCCTTTCCCTAATAATAAAGCTACAGAAATCCCGATAAAAGCTGCTACAGAAGTAATTGCATCACTTCTATGATGCCAGGCATCAGCTTTTAATGAAGAACTATTTGTTTCTATACTTCTTCGAATAACCAACCGAAAGGAATATTCTTTCCAAATAATTATTGCTCCTAGAACATATAATGTCCATGATTTAGGTAATTCATGAGGAGTTCGAATATTTAAAACACTCTCATGAGCAATTATTGTAGCCGAAATAACTAGAAAACCAACAACAATAAAGGTGATTAATGGCTCTGCACGCCCGTGTCCATACGGATGATTTTTATCAGCTGGTCTATTCGAATATTTAATTCCGAATAAGACTAAAAACGAGGCGAAAATATCGGTGGTGGACTCAATCGCATCAGCAATCAAGGCGTATGAATTGCCAAAAAAACCTGCTAAGCCTTTTATAAGAGCTAAGCAGGTATTTCCAATAATACTAAAGTAAGTTGCTTTTACAGCAGTTTGTTCATTTGTCATTACTTGTTATTCACTTTATTATTCAACACGAACAATATTTGCTCCTATAGCTCTTAGTCGTTCGTCAATTCTTTCATAACCACGATCTATTTGCTCAATGTTTTGTATCGTACTTGTTCCTTTTGCAGAAAGCGCAGCAATCAATAAAGAAATGCCAGCACGAATATCAGGCGAAGACATCGTAGTCGCTTTCAACTGTGATTGAAAATCATGTCCCATAACCACTGCTCTATGCGGATCACACAACATTATTTTTGCCCCCATATCGATTAATTTATCCACAAAAAACAATCGGCTTTCAAACATTTTTTGATGTATCAAAACATCCCCTTTCGCTTGCGTAGCTACAACCAAAACGATACTCAATAAATCCGGAGTAAATCCTGGCCAAGGTGCATCGGCAACGGTAAGAATAGAACCATCAATATCTGTTTTAATTTCGTATCCATTTTCATGAGAAGGAATGTAAATATCATCTCCTCTTCGTTCTAAAGTAATACCAATTTTTCTAAAAGTACTTGGAATCACACCTAGATTATCCCAACTTACATTTTTAATGGTAATTTCACTTTTAGTCATGGCAGCTAATCCAATCCAACTACCTATTTCGATCATATCAGGAAGAATTCTATGCTCACACCCACCAAGGTTTTCCACCCCTTCGATAGTTAATAAGTTAGATCCAACTCCTGAGATTTTTGCACCCATCGAGTTCAACATCTTACAAAGTTGTTGCAAATAAGGTTCGCAAGCAGCATTATAAACCGTTGTTATTCCTTTTGCTAGTACAGCAGCCATAACAATGTTTGCTGTTCCAGTTACCGAAGCTTCGTCAAGTAGCATATCTGCTCCTTTCAATCCTTTTGGAGCTTCTACTCCATAAAAATGATCTTCTTTGTTGTACCGAAATTTTGCACCTAAATTGATAAAACCTTCAAAGTGTGTATCTAATCTTCTTCTACCTATTTTATCACCACCTGGTTTTGGGATATATCCTTTACCAAAGCGGGCTAAAAACGGACCAACTATCATGATAGAACCACGTAAAGATCCTCCCTCTTTCTTAAAAGCTTCTGTTTCTAAGTAATCTACATTGACGTCGTCTGCTTGAAAAGTATATGAATTAGGACCATTTTTCTGTATTTTTACTCCTAAATTTCCTAAAAGTGTAATTAATTTATTGATATCAATAATATCAGGAATATTGTTGATTATTACTTTTTCAGGAGTTAAAAGTACAGCACATAATATTTGTAACGCTTCGTTTTTTGCACCTTGCGGAGTAATTTCTCCTTTTAAACGAATACCTCCTTCTATTTTGAAAATTCCCATATATTTGTAGTAAAATTTATTTAGTTTATTTTTTAAAACAATCTCGAATTAACTGGAGAATTAACCTCCATTTCGTACTGTCTTAATCTCTCACTAACTCTGATTATTATTGTTTTTTTGTGAATGTTTTCGATTTACCTGGCTTTGAATTCTTATTACTTTGAATTTTTGGTTGCCCCAATGGTAAAATTTTATTCGAAATTCGTTTGTTTGTGCGCAATAAATCTGTTGTGCTAATAAGCTCTTCAGGATTTTGTATCATATTCAACTTACCATCTGAAAGTTCGTATAAATGCTCAAAAATCACATCGTCTTTAACAGTGTCTTTGTTCCAGCTCAAATAAGATTTTTTCATGTGATTTGCAATCACTTTCACTAGTGCATTTTTCATATCACCATCCTCCCATTTATTGGCAACATCAATCATATACTTAATATTATTACCGTAATATCTGTATTTTGGAAAATTCTGTGGATATTGCAATACGTCAGGTTTTAGCTGTAATACTTCACGTGAAGGAATTGGATACGGTGAATCTACATCTAATTTAAAATCGGACATAATAAACAATTGATCCCATAATTTATGTTGAAAATCCAATACGTCACGTAAATGAGGATTTAAACTCCCCATCACTTGAATAATGTATTTTGCCGCTTTATTACGCTCTTCATTATCCTCAATCGCAACTGCTTGCTCAATAAGTTTTTGTAGATGACGTCCATATTCCGGAATAATTAAATGCGATCGCTCAGCATTATATTCTAAATGATGTACAACATCGTTGGCGATTTCTTTTTGGTATTTTGAATTCATAAGTGAATTGTATTTTTATTCAGTGTTACAGACTCATTTAAAGTACAAACAAAACAAGTATTTACGTTTGCTTTAATTAGTCTTTTTCCTATTTACAAGGAAACGATACCTTCGATAGTAGAAACTTCCAGGTATTTATCAATTATTTCTTGAGAATCTTTAATCTGAACATCAACTGAAATACTGGTAAACCTTCCGGTCTTGGATTTTGTCGTTGTAATAACGGCACCCATACAATCAAAAGCCAGTTCAACACGTTCCACGTTATCGTTTACAGAAGGAACAATAAATTTAAACAAATATAAAGCAGGCCAGCTATTACTATTATCCAGCTCTACTTTTAATCGCGCATAAAATTCTTCGGTGTTTTTATCCATTGTATATATTAGAAAATAATAGCAAATATACGGTTTCAAATGTAAATTATGAATTATGAAATATGAATTTTTCCTTAAAACTATAATTTTAAGCGCAATCATTTTTTAATTTTCCAATAAGTTTAAGTAAGTTTGCGCCTTATTTCCAAAAAGTGCAGAAAGAAATCATAGTAATTATCGGCGGTCCCGGGACAGGGAAAAGTACTCTTATCAATGGGTTAGTAGCCAAAGGTTTTTGCTGCTACCCTGAAATTTCCAGAGAGGTAACCTTAGAAGCAAAAAAACAAGGCATCGAGCAATTATTTCTCGAAAAACCCTTGTTGTTCAGCGAACTACTTCTTGAAGGAAGAAAAAAACAATTCAATGATGCGTTGAATGAATCTCATGATGTTGTTTTTATTGATCGTGGAATTCCTGATGTTTTGGCTTATATGCATTATATCGGGGACAGCTATCCAGCCTTTTTTGACACTATTTGTAAGGAACATGTCTACACTAAAATTTTTATCCTCCCGCCTTGGGAAGAGATTTACGTAAGTGATGAGGCCCGTTACGAAAACTACGAACAAGCAAAATTGATTCAAAGCCACCTTATAGAAACCTACGAAGGTTATGGCTATTCTCTTATAGAAGTTCCTAAAGACACTATAAATAACAGAATTCTTTTTATATTAGATGAAATTTCTAAGTAATTAGTTGTTTGAGTAAATAACTCATTTATTTGTAATTCGAAATTTGTAATCCTAATTCATAATTGATGTCAGAAGCATTACAAATTCTTAAAAAATACTGGAAACACGATTCCTTTAGGTCGCTGCAAAATGAAATCATTGATTCCGTTTTAAGCGGCAAGGATACTTTTGCTCTGATGCCAACTGGTGGAGGAAAATCAGTCTGTTTTCAGATTCCAGCGATGATGAAGAGCGGAATTTGCCTAGTCGTTTCTCCTTTGGTTGCCTTAATGAAAGACCAAGTGGCTAATTTGCAACAGCGAAACATTAAAGCAATCGCACTAACAGGTGGAATCAAATCTGATGAAATGATTGACTTATTGGACAATTGCCAATTTGGAAATTATAAATTTCTCTATTTATCACCAGAGCGCTTGCAGTCAGACTGGATTTTGGACAGAATAAAAGCCCTGCCCATCAATTTGATAACCATAGATGAGGCGCACTGTGTTTCGCAATGGGGTCATGATTTTCGTCCCGCTTATTTGAAAATCTCCAACTTAAAAACCCATTTTCCTACCGTTCCTTTTTTAGCTTTAACAGCAACAGCAACTCCTAAAGTTAAAGAAGACATCATCAATGAACTCGGTTTACAAGAACCACAACTTTTCCAGAAATCGTTTGCTAGGAAAAATATTGCTTACATGGTTTTTGAAGTAGAGGATAAACTTTTTCGAATAGAACAGATTCTTAAGAAAAATCCTCAATCTTCAATAATCTATGTTAGAAACAGAAAATCTTGTCTCGAAATTTCGTCCCAATTGCAATCGTTAGGATTTAAAGCAACCTATTACCACGGCGGACTTACTTCGAGGGAAAAAGATAAAAACATGCAGTTATGGATGAAAAACAAAGCGCAGGTTATTGTCGCCACAAACGCATTTGGAATGGGTATTGACAAAGCAGATGTCAAAACCGTGATTCATATTCAGCTTCCCGAAAATATGGAAAATTACTATCAGGAAGCAGGAAGGTCTGGACGAAACGGCGAAAAAGCATTTGCTGTACTCTTAACCAATCCTTCAGATATTAAACAGGCTGAAAATCAGTTTATTCACATTCTACCAGACAAAAAATTTCTCAACGAAATGTATAATAAGTTGTGTAATTTTTTCCAGATCGCATACGGAGAAGGCATTAACGAACGGTTTTCGTTTAACTTGAATCAATTTTGTATAAAATATAAATTCCCAGTTCTAAAAACCTATAATGCGATGCAGTTTCTGGACAGACAAGGGATTATCACGCTGTCACAAGAATTTTCAGAAAAGATCATGTTACAGTTCGTTATTCCTTCCAAGGAACTAATTCGATACATGAGTTTGAATCGCAACGACGAAGAAATTATTTTAGCGATCCTTAGAACTTACGCTGGAATTTATGATACGGCAACCGCCTTTAATTTGCAATTAATCGCAAAAAAATCAAAACATACAGAAAGCCAAGTACTAGCCGTTTTACAAAAATTAAAAGAAAAAGACATTGTAGATTACCAGTCAAAAAATAATGATGCCACTTTGATTTTTAATGAAATTCGGGAAGATGAAAGAACCATATCTAGAGTTTCTAAATATTTAGAAAACCAAAATCAACTTAAGAAAGAGCAACTCAAATCAGTATTACATTATATTAGTGAACAAAAAGCGTGTAGAAGCAAGTTGATTCTAGACTATTTTGGAGAAAAGACAAACACTGATTGCGGTATTTGTTCCTACTGCATTAGTAAAAAAAGTAAGAAAACAGATAGCACCAGTCTTTCAAAAGAAATAATTACCTTACTAACTCTCGAAGATTTAAATTCGAGAGAAATTGAAAATAAAACAAATAAAAAATCAAAGGATATTATCTTTGTATTGCAGCAGCTATTAGAAAACGAACGCATACAGATAAAGTCGAATAATAAATATACCTTAAAATTATAATGGAAAAATTACGAATCGTATTTATGGGAACCCCCGAATTTGCCGTTGGCATTTTGGATACTATAACCAAAAATAAATATAATGTTGTAGGAGTCATTACTGCCGCAGATAAACCTGCCGGTCGTGGCCAAAAAATAAAATATTCTGCAGTAAAAGAATATGCTTTAGCTAATAATTTACACCTACTACAACCCACTAACCTAAAAGACGAATCATTTTTAGAAGAATTAAAATCTCTGAATGCAAATTTGCAAATTGTAGTCGCCTTTAGAATGTTACCAAAAGTAGTTTGGGAAATGCCGGAATTAGGCACCTTTAACCTTCATGCTTCGCTCCTACCTAATTATCGTGGGGCTGCACCAATAAACTGGGCAATAATAAATGGCGAAACAAAAACAGGAGTCACTACTTTTTTTATTGATGATAAAATCGACACTGGAGCCATGATCATGAGGTCAGAAACCGAAATTGACCCAACTGAAAATGCTGGACAATTACACGACCGTTTAATGTATTTGGGTAGTACGACAGTTATAGAAACTTTAGAGCTGATTGAAAAAGGAAATGTGAGGGCCACAATTCAAACCGATTCATCAGATATTAAATCGGCATTTAAGCTAAACAAAGAAAACTGTAAAATTGATTGGAAAAAACCAGCTTTAGAAATCAACAACCTGATTAGAGGGCTGAGTCCGTATCCCGCAGCTTGGTGCATGTTTTTAGATAAAAATGAGGAATGGAACGTAAAAGTATACGATGCTAAAACAATACTTGAAGATCATGATTTAGCAATCGGCACGATGGTTTGCACGAAAAAAGAAATGAAAATTGCAGTAGAAAATGGTTTTATCCAGATTCTAAGCTTACAGTTTCCTGGTAAGAAGAAAATGACAACTCCTGAATTTTTAAATGGAGTCACATTTTCTGCCCAGGCAAAAGTCTCTTAAAGTCAATAAAATAGGGTTATTTTCAAAAATCACAACAAATAACCATTGTTTTATGAACAAAAAAAATAAGTTATTAACAAAACGCACTAAAATCAGCCGAAACACTTGCGCGGTAAGGATTTCCTGCTAAATTTGTGTATTAACAATTATTTATAACCAACAATTAATAACTATTATTATGAACAAATCAGAATTAATCGATGCTATCGCAGCTGATGCAGGAATCACAAAAGCAGCTGCAAAATTAGCTTTAGAGTCATTTTTAGGAAATGTAAGTGGAACTTTGAACAAAGGTGGTAGAGTATCTCTAGTAGGCTTCGGATCATGGTCAGTTTCAGCAAGGGCAGCAAGAGACGGTAGAAATCCTCAAACAGGAAAAACTATTCAAATTGCAGCTAAGAACGTTGTAAAATTCAAAGCAGGTGCAGAATTAGAAGGTGCAGTAAACTAATTGTAAGTTTTAAAACCTATTATAATAAAAACCTTCCTGATGGAGGGTTTTTTTTTGTCTTTAAACGATTTTATTTGGATATTTCTGCTATTTTTTCTTAAATTTATTAAAAAAAAACAACGAAAATGATTTCAGAAAAACTAATAAAAGGACAACTACTTATAGCAGAGCCTTCTATAATTGGAGATCTATCATTTAATAGATCTGTCATTTTATTAGCGGACCATGATAAAGAAGGATCAGTAGGATTTATCATCAATAAACCCTTAAAATATACGATACATGATCTACTTCCTGAAATTAACGCTTCTTTTAAAATCTACAATGGCGGTCCTGTAGAACAAGACAACCTTTATTTCATTCACAATATCCCAGATTTGATACCAAACAGTATCGAAATTTCGAATGGTATCTATTGGGGCGGAGATTTCGAATCAACAAAAACACTCATCAACAACGGAAAAATAAATAAAAACAATATCCGTTTCTTTCTAGGCTACACCGGATGGGAAGAAAATCAATTAGAACTAGAAATGATTTCAAATTCATGGATTGTAGCAAACAACAACTATAAAAATAAAATCATCGGCAAAGCCTCCGAGCATTTCTGGAAAGAACAGATCTTAGAATTAGGCGGTGATTATATGATTTGGTCTAATGCGCCCGAAAACCCCTACTTAAACTAAGTATTGCTTACTACCTCATTCAATTTTTCTAATAGCACTTTTGCTATCACTACATCAAATTCTTTTTTTCTGTATTTTGTTATCGGTTGTATTCCTTTTATAACATTTGTAATAAATAATTCATCTGCTTTTTGTAAGTCAAACGGAGAGATTGCTTCTTCTACAACCTCTAAATTATCCATTTTTTCAGCAAAATCTAAAATTTGTTTTCGCATAATACCATTCAAACATCCTTCAGAAACCGGCGGAGTAATCAATTTATTGGCTGTAACCATAAATATATTACCTTGAATCGCCTCCACTACATTCTTACTATCGTTTAATAACAAACAGTTATCAAATCCATTTTCGCTGGCAAAAATACTCGCTGTAATGTTTAGAATTTTATTTGTTGTTTTTATCGAAGACAGTAATTGTTTAGTGATGTAAAAATCTTTAAACAAATCAACTTCATATTTCTGTTCATTGAATGAATACGATACTTCTTCGATCCCGATAGAATGAATTAAAAACGAGACTGTATTAGTTTGTGGTAAATAATAACCACCATCATTCCTATAAACAGTGATCCTAGTACGACAAGAACTAGAAAGTGAGTTAGCAGCTGCTACAGAGAGGATTTGTTCTTCTAGGTATTCCATTGTGAAATTCATAGGAATCTCCATTCGAACAACACGCATAGACGCCATTAACCTAAAATAATGATCTTCTAAGAAAAGAATTTTAGAATTTACGATTTTTACTGTTTCAAAAACAGCATCACCATATAGAAAAGCACGATTCTGCGTCAATATGTTAGTATCCTGAGATACTATAGTCCCATTAAAATTAATCATAAAAAAAGCCCTAAATTTAGTTTAGGGCAAATATAAGTTATAATATGCGATTTTGCTATACAGAACCAATGAGATGTTTCAGGTCTGAGATTTGATTTTCCCATAGCTGTGTGGCTTCATCAATTTCTTCTTTTTCGGCAAAGTCGACCACCATTAAAGAAACATCTTTGGTTAACTCGTCAACTAAAATATGTAGTTCAAAGAAATACTCGGTATCTTTTCCATTTCCATCCACCCACTTGAATTTCACTTTTTCCCCTGATTTCTTTGAGGCAAGCCTAGCTTTTTCCTCAGAATCATTCCATATAAATGTAAAAAACTCACCACGAGAGTTAACATTATCTGCAAACCACTCGGATAGTCCGGATGGTGTGGAAATATATTGATATAACAATTGTGGAGAAGAATTTATTGGAAACTCTATTTCGTAACGTACTTTTGAATCCATGAGCTACATTTATATTTTTTTCGAATATATAGAATATAATGCCATAAAAAAAACGTTTTTAAAAATATTTTTTTTTCTTCGATTTATACTTGTGTGCTCTAAAATTATGTTTATATTTGCACCCGCGTTCAGGGATTACTTATTCAGGAACATTTGGCGAGGTAGCTCAGTCGGTTAGAGCGCAGGATTCATAACCCTGAGGTCACGGGTTCAACTCCCGTCTTCGCTACACAAACAAACCCTTAAACATCAACTGTTTAAGGGTTTTTTATTGGGGTAATATTTGATCGAATACCGACCTAATCATAGTGGAATGACGAGTTGGAGTGAGGTATTTTATCAATTTAAATAACAATTATCATTAGATAATAAGCAGAAAAGGTATTAATGATACTAATCTTTCATTAATACCTTTTAAATTTTACCCAAATATTTTAATTTCTAACGCACCTTTTTCGATTGCAGACAAAACTGTGGGATCTAAATAATAATCTTTTAGAACGCCATCTGTTGAATGAGAAGACAAAATCTTAGTATCCGTACTCATGACTTGATTTACCCACGTTAAATAAGTTTTTTGGACATGCTAACTTAGCCATCACAGAAAGTTAAGAAATAATCTAAATTTTAGCCTTTGAAAGAAGTCCGCAAAATTTATGACAAAGCTTTTAAAGATAAAGCCGTTCAATTGAGTTATGATAGAACAAATGTATCAGAACTCGCCAGAGAGTTGGGAGTCACAGCACCACAGTTGTATAAATGGCGTAAATAGTTCGAGGAATTTGGAGAAGGAAGTTTTCCTGGGAAAGGAAATTTAAAACTCACTCCCGAGCAAGAAAAAATCCACGAACTAGAGAAAAGACTCAAAGATGCCGAGTTAGAAAGTGATATATTAAAAAAAGCAATCGGAATTTTTTCCAAGAGCGGTCGATGATTTATAGTTTCATAAAAAGCAATGAACAACTATTCCCGATTGAAAAAATGTGCAAAGTTCTACAAGTGAGCAGCGGAAGTTATTACCGATGGAAAAAACAAGCAATCACAGCAAGACAACAACTAAAAATCACCATTAAAGAATAGATAACATTGATTTATTTTGCAGCCAAACAAAGATATGGAAGTCCTAGAATAACATTGGAATTACAGTATTTAGGCTATAAAGTTTCACGACCCGAGAGCTTTGCTCGAACAGGCGAAGCAATTACAGTTACAAAATATATGAAAGAACTTGGCTTACGAAGCAAATTAAGCAAGAAGTTCAAAGTTACAACCAACGCAAATCATAATTATTTAGTTGTCCAAAATGTATTAAACAGAGCGTTTATTGTAAAAATGCCTTCAAAAGTTTGGGTTTCGGATATTACATATATCCAAACTAAAGAAGGGTTTGTATACCTGACCACTATTATGGATTTATACGACAGAAAAATTATCGGTTGGAGTTTGAATAACGGAATGAGTACAGAAGAAACTACGCTTGGAGCTTGGAAAATGGCGGTTAAAAACCGCAATATTGATGAAGGTTTGATTTTTCATTCCGACAGAGGTGTTCAATATGCGAGCAAAAAGTTTGTAAATGTTCTTGATTCCGATAAAAAAATAACACGTAGCATGAGCCGTCGAGGGAATTGCTGGGATAATGCTGTGGCTGAAAGCTTCTTTAAACCCTTAAAAACTGAATTAATTTATGGGAACAAACTGATTTCTAAAGAGCAAATGAAACAGGAAATTTTTGACCCGAGCGAAGCGAACAGGCGAAGCAATACATTGAAGTTTGGCACAACAGAAAAAGAAGGCATTGCTTCGCCTGTTCGCTATCGCTCGAGTCTGCTTTGAATTATGCAACTATTGAAGAATTTAACAATCAAATTAATTACAAAAATGTAGCTTAACTTAATGTGCAGTTTTTGTTTGCATATCCATAATGGCGAGACATACAATGTTTTAATCGGAGGTTATAATATTTTAATAGAATCACTTTTAAATTATACCTACAAGCCGTACCTTGATTTAAGATTATTAAAGTTTTGAATAATCTCTGCTGGACTTAAAACTCTATTATAAACTTGGAAATTTCCAATTGCACCTGCCCATGGCCACTCACCATTAGAGCCTCCTATATATAAGTTAGTATTTGCAGAGGCGTTTCTGTAGCCAGCCGTTGTTCCATAAAGTACGCCGTCATAATACAATCTCGCTGTATTAGACACAGCATCGTTAACAACCACATAATTATGCCAATTACCATTTGCTGCCGTAGCAGGTATAATTCCAAAAGGATTACTGTCGCTATCCCAAGTATTCCAACTCACTTTACCACCCCAGAAAAATAAATCAGGACCAGAGCCATCATTTCCAGCGTTAAACAACATATTAGTTGCAGAAGTTGATTTTGTCCAGACTGAAAATGTACATGAAGCGGTTTTTATAAGTGGTGCATTTACATAGGTATTGGATCCATTAAACACAAGGTTACCTCCATTCGAAGAATTATAAACAGGGTTATTTACTAATGTTCCATTATTTCCCAAACCACTTACGTCGGTCCAAGTAGTACCCGTTCCCGGGTAGCTGGCTGGATTACCAGCATCCAAATTCATAACCAAACCAGTTAATAAATCATAAGATTTTGTTTGTACAGAGAGCCCATTTTTATTAACCCCAAAATCACCCCCTACAGCCCCATTTTTATTGATATACTTTAAATCAGTTGTAGAAACTTGTCCGTTTTTTGTTAAAACAGAAATCGCATTTACTGTTAAGGTAGACGAAATGCTTCCAATACAGAAACTTCCGTCTGAATCCTGATTTGCGGTGATTGTTGTACTTCCTGGGCCAATAATATTTACTGTTGTCCCACTTATTGTTGCTACTGATAGATTACTACTCGTATAAGTAAAGACTCCGGAACTATTACTTAAAGGTGGAACAATAGTATAATTGGTATCAAAATAAGTCTTAGTCGTATTATTAAAACTGCTGATAGTTGGTGGTGCGCAACTGATATAGTAAAGACGTTGGTTGTTTTCAATTGTCTGACGTTGAGTAGTTAATACCGCTGCAAATAAAATTAACTCACTCACATTACCATTATAAAATATTTGCCCTCCACTAAAAGTCTGATTGGCTCCAATTGCAACTGATGGAACAGCTAAACGAATTCCCGTGTTAAAATTTGCAGTACCGTCATTTGTTCCATTTTCATATAAATTTATTTGTCCAGTTGTACTATTTCTAGTCCAGGAATGTAACCTTATAGCATTATCGTTTACGGTTGTATTTCCTGCTACAGAATTATCCGGTGTACCGCCGTTTCCTGCAGTGAATTTATTATTGTAAATACCATATGCGAAGTCTGTAGTGCCACCGGACTGCTCAGAACCAAATATACCATTCATGAAATACCAGGTTTCGGCACTGCCACTACCTGTATTTAAACTGGAGGCTTTGTAAATAAGGCAACCTGTTAAATCATTATTAAATGAAGTAGATGTTACAACCAAAAATTGCGAACCTGAAAAAATAATAGTTGGTAATCCATTTGCTCTTTCAATAACTCCTGTAGTTATAATTTTTGGTTGATTTAAAAGTGCATTTTGAATTGCATTGTTTCCAGTCCCACTTTGGTCATACCAAATCGTCAAAAACCCATCTCCTGAACCAACGAATGAAGTTAGTGAATTGGTATCCAAATTTCCATTGCTATCAAAACCGATATTTTGAGTAGTATTGTCAGTACTGCGTCTTACCTGTATCGCACTACCAACGTAAGAGCTGCTTAATTTTCTCAAACTATAAACTCCGGCAGCAGGTGTAGTATTGTCTAAACCTAACACATCCAAAGTATTTTGAGCATAACCTTCTAAAGTAGCAACAATCAAAAAAAAGAAAAATATTTTTTTAGAAAACTTCATGATATAACTGTATTAGAAGCTATTTATTAATAAAAATAGTCAAATTGAATTCTATCGTTTACCGATAATGAATAGGAACCGTTATTCGCAGGAATATAAGTTAATGTAGTCCCACTTACACTATAAGCCGTTTTGCTGATTCGAATCCCATTTACATACATTCTTACTTTACTGTTGACAGATGGTGTTTGCGTTAAAGTAAAACTAGTTTGCGATGCCATTGCCGAAAACTCATCCGCCTCTTCTCTTACTGGAGCTGTTCCGTTAGAAACACTTCCATCAGCCATTAAATATTGTGCTGAGGTTCCTCCTGATTTCACAAAAGAATTTCCAGTAACTGTACTACTAAACGTTTTAGTACCCGCAACAGTTTGATCTGTAGTTAAATCTACAAAGTTTGAAGAGGAAGCTACTGCTGTAACAAAAGCTGTGGTTGCCAATTGGTTGGTATTTGTTCCTGAGTCAGCTGTAGGGGCTGTTGGTATTCCTGTTAAAGTAGGAGAAACTAAATTTGCTTTTAAATCTAAAGCCGTTTGAGTAGCAATAGAAACAGGTTTATTAGCATCTGTTGTATCATCAACATTTGACAGCCCAACCATAGTTTTATCAATTCCAGAAACGGTGCCTGTAAAAGTTGGCGAAGCTACATTTGCTTTTAAATTTAATGCCGTTTGGGTATCAGTTTCAGAAGTATTGATTTCTCCATCTACATAATCTTTTACTGATTTTACACTTGGATATTTAGTGTCTGATGCTCCATCTGTAGTTAAACTTACACTTTTATTGCTTTTGTCTTCTTTTAATAAATCGGCGTTAGTTCTATCAGTAACTTCTGTTGCTAAAGATGATGAATTAGATGAAGTACTTGCATCTACATAGGTTTTTGTCGCTTTTTCTGTTGGAAATTTCACATCTGAATTCGAAGTAAAACTTCCATCTGTACTTTTATTTGCAGCATCTTCTTTAGTTGCTTCTGCAGTTGTGGCACGGTTTACTTCAGCAGTTAAGTTCGTTGTTAAAGTATTTTCCTCTAAAGTTGCACGAGTTATTTCAGAAGTGATTGCAGTTGCGTTGGAAGTTTCCGCCAAAGTTGCTCTTTCGGTTTCCGTAACCAAATTCGCTGCAATAGCATTTTCCGCCAAAGTTGCTCTGGAAATCTCATTAGTTAAAGCCAAAGAATTTGAAGATGAACTTGCGTCCACATATGTTTTTGTCGCTTTTTCGGTTGGGAATTTCACATCTGAATTTGAAGTAAAACTTCCGTCTGTACTTTTATTTCCAGCATCTTCTTTCGTTGCTTCAGCAACAGTTGCTCTATTTACTTCCGTAGTAATTGCAGTTGCATTTGTAGTTTCCGCCAAAGTCGCTCTGGAAATCTCATTCGTTAAAGCAACAGAATTGGATGAAGCACTCGCATCCACATATGTTTTAGTCGCTTTTTCTGTTGGGAATTTTACATCTGAATTCGAAGCAAAACTTCCGTCTGTGCTTTTATTTGCTGAATCTTCTTTAGTAGCTTCGGCAGTTGTCGCACGATTTGTTTCGGTAGTTAAATTCGTTGATAGAGTATTTTCCGCCAAAGTTGCACGATTAGTTTCAGCAGTTATTGAAGTTGCGTTGTTTGTTTCCGCCAAAGTTGCTCTTTCGGTTTCCGTAACCAAATTCGCCGCAATAGCATTTTCCGCTGTAGTTGCTCTAGAAATCTCATTGCTTAAAGCCAAAGAATTGGATGAAGCAGATGCGTCAACATAGGTTTTCGTGGCTTTTTCTGTTGGGAATTTCACATCTGAATTCGAAGCAAAACTTCCGTCTGTACTTTTATTTGCAGCATCTTCTTTTGTCGCTTCGGCAGCAGTTGCTCGATTTACTTCCGCAGTTAAATTAGTTGCTAAAGCAGTTTCCGCCAAAGTTGCTCTAGAAATTTCATTGTTCAAAGCTAAAGAATTGGATGAAGCACTAGCATCAACGTAAGTCTTAGTCGCTTTTTCTGTTGGGAATTTCACATCAGAATTTGAAGTAAAACTTCCGTCTGTACTTTTATTTACAGCATCTTCTTTAGTCGCTTCGGCAACTGTGGCACGGTTTACTTCTGCAGTTAAGTTTGTTGTTAATGTAGCTTCCGCCAAAGTTGCACGATTTGTTTCAGCAGTTATTGCAGTTGCATTTGTCGTTTCCGCCAAAGTCGCGCGATTTGTTTCAGCATTTATTGCTGTTGCGTTTGTAGCTTCGGCTAAAGTTGCTCTTTCATTTTCTGAAACCAAATTTGCAGCGATAGTATTTTCCGCTTTAGTTGCTCTGGAAATTTCATTGGTCAAAGCCAAAGAATTTGAAGAAGCAGATGCATCAACATAGGTTTTTGTTGCTTTCTCAGTTGGGAACTTTACATCTGAATTTGAAGTAAAACTTCCATCGGTGCTTTTATTTGCAGCATCTTCTTTAGTAGCTTCCGCTAAAGTTGCTCTTTCGGTTTCCGTAACTAAATTCGCTGCAATAGCATTTTCCGCTAAAGTCGCTCTTGAAATTTCATTTGTTAAAGCTAAAGAATTGGATGAAGCACTCGCATCAACATACGTTTTAGTCGCTTTTTCTGTTGGGAATTTCACATCTGAATTAGTAGCAAAACTTCCGTCTGTGCTTTTATTTACAGCATCTTCTTTTGTAGCTTCGACAGCAGTTGCTCGATTTACTTCAGTATTTAAGTTCGTTGCTAAAGTAGTTTCTACCAAAGTCGCACGATTTACTTCCGTAGTTATTGCAGTTGCATTCGTAGATTCCGCCAAAGTTGCTCTTTCGGTTTCTGAAACCAAATTCGCTGCGATAATATTTTCTGCTAAAGTCGCTCTAGAAATCTCATTGGTTAAAGCCAAAGAATTGGATGAAGCAGTTGCATCAACATAGGTTTTCGTTGCTTTTTCTGTTGGGAATTTCACATCTGAATTTGAAGTAAAACTTCCGTCTGTACTTTTATTTGCTGCATCTTCTTTAGTCGCTTCGGCGGTTGTGGCACGATTTACTTCTGCAGTTAAATTAGTCGATAAAGTAGTTTCAGCTAAAGTTGCACGATTAGTTTCAGCAGTTATTGCCGTTGCATTTGTAGCTTCCGCTAAAGTTGCTCTTTCGTTTTCTGAAACCAAATTTGCTGCGATAGTATTTTCTGCTAAAGTCGCTCTTGAAATTTCATTGGTTAAAGCCAAAGAATTGGATGAAGCAGTTGCATCAACATACGTTTTCGTTGCTTTTTCTGTTGGAAATTTCACATCTGAATTCGAAGTAAAATTTCCGTCTGTACTTTTATTTACAGCATCTTCTTTAGTCGCTTCGGCAGCTGTGGCACGATTTACTTCAACAGTCAAGTTTGTTTTTAATGTAGCTTCCGCTAAAGTCGCACGATTTGTTTCAGCAGTTATTGCTGTTGAATTTGTCGTTTCCGCCAAAGTCGCGCGATTTGTTTCAGCATTTATTGCTATTGCGTTTGTAGCTTCGGCTAAAGTTGCTCTTTCAGTTTCTAAAACCAAATTTGCTGCAATGGTATTTTCTGCTAAAGTCGCTCTTGAAATTTCATTGGTTAAAGCTAAAGAATTGGATGAAGCACTCGCATCCACATATGTTTTTGTCGCTTTCTCGGTTGGGAATTTCACATCTGAATTCGAATTAAAACTTCCATCTGTACTTTTATTTACTGCATCTTCTTTAGTAGCTTCGGCGGTTGTCGCACGATTTGTTTCAGCAGTTAAGTTTGTTGTTAATGTAGCTTCCGCTAAAGTTGCTCTTTCGGTTTCTGAAATCAAATTTGCTGCGATAGCATTTTCCGCTGTTGTTGCTCTGGTGATTTCATTGGTCAAAGCCAAAGAATTTGAAGAAGCAGAAGCGTCAACATAAGTTTTCGTGGCCTTCTCTGTTGGGAATTTCACATCTGAATTCGAAGCAAAACTTCCGTCTGTACTTTTATTTGCTGCACCTTCTTTAGTTGCTTCGGCAGTTGTCGCACGATTTGTTTCAGCAGTTATTGAAGTTGCGTTGTTTGTTTCCGCCAAAGTTGCTCTTTCAGTTTCCGTAACCAAATTTGCTGCGATAGTATTTTCTGCTAAAGTTGCTCTTGAAATTTCATTGGTTAAAGCCAAAGAATTGGAGGAAGCACTCGCATCAACATAGGTTTTAGTCGCTTTTTCGGTTGGGAATTTCATATCAGAATTTGAAGCAAAACTTCCATCGGTACTTTTATTTATTGCATCTTCTTTAGTGGCTTCGGCAGCTGTGGAACGACTTACTTCTGCAGTTAAGTTTGTTGTTAATGTAGCTTCCACTAAAGTTGCACGATTAGTTTCCGAAGAAATTGCTGTTGCGTTGTTTGTTTCCGCTAAAGTTGCTCTTTCGGTTTCTGAAACCAAATTTGCGACGATATTATTTTCCGCTGTAGTCGCTCTAGAAATTTCATTGTTCAAAGCCAAAGAACTGGATAAAGCGCTCGCATCAACATACGTTTTAATTGCTTTTTCGGTTGGGAATTTTACATCTGAATTCGAAGTAAAACTTCCATCGGTACTTTTATTTACAGTATCTTCTTTAGTTGCTTCGGCGGTTGTAGCACGATTTACTTCTGCAGTTAAGTTTGTTGTTAAAGTAGATTCCGCTAAAGTCGCTCTTTCGGTTTCTGAAACCAAATTCACCGCAATAGCATTTTCCGATGTAGTTGCTCTAGAAATCTCATTGGTTAAAGACAAATAATTTGAAGAAGCGCTCGCATCAACATAGGTTTTCGTTGCTTTTTCTGTTGGAAATTTCACATCTGAATTCGAAGTAAAACTTCCATCGGTACTTTTATTTGCTGCATCTTCTTTAGTGGCTTCGGCAGTTGTGGCGCGATTTACTTCAGCAGTTAAGTTTGTTTTCAAAGTAGTTTCCGCTAAATTCGCACGATTTATTTCAGCATTTATTGCTGTTGCATTCGTAGATTCCGCCAAAGTCGCTCTTTCGGTTTCTGAAACCAAATTCGCTGCGATAATATTTTCTGCTAAAGTCGCTCTAGAAATCTCATTGGTTAAAGCCAAAGAATTGGATGAAGCAGTTGCATCAACATAGGTTTTCGTTGCTTTTTCTGTTGGAAATTTCACATCTGAATTCGAAGTAAAACTTCCATCTGTGCTTTTATTTGCTGCATCTTCTTTAGTCGCTTCGGCGGTTGTGGCACGATTTACTTCTGCAGTTAAGTTTGTTGTTAAAGTAGCTTCCGCTAAAGTTGCTCTTTCAATTTCTGAAACCAAATTTGCTGCGATAGTATTTTCCGCTAAAGTCGCTCTTGAAATTTCATTTGTTAAAGCTAAAGAATTGGATGAAGTACTCGCATCAACATACGTTTTAGTCGCTTTTTCGGTTGGGAATTTCAAATCTGAATTGGAAGCAAAACTTCCATCAGTGCTTTTATTTGATGCATCTTCTTTAGTCGCTTCAGCGCTCGTCGCACGATTTACTTCTGCAGTTAGGTTCGTTGTTAAAGTCGTTTCCGCCAAAGTTGCACGATTTGTTTCAGCAGTAATTGTTATTGCGTTGTTTGCTTCCGCTAAAGTTGCTCTTTCAGTTTCTGAAACCAAATTTGCTGCGATAGTATTTTCCGCTAAAGTCGCTCTTGAAATCTCATTGGTTAAAGCCAAAGAATTGGATGAAGCAGTTGCATCCACATAGGTTTTCGTTGCTTTTTCTGTTGGAAATTTCACATCTGAATTCGAAGCAAAACTTCCATCGGTACTTTTATTTGCTGCATCTTCTTTAGTCGCTTCGGCAGTCGTGGCGCGATTTACTTCTGCAGTTAAGTTTGTTGTTAAAGTATTTTCCGCTAAAGTCGCACGATTTGTTTCAGCAGTTATTGCTGTTGCATTCGTAGCTTCCGCTAAAGTTGCTCTTTCAGTTTCTGAAACCAAATTCGCCGCAAAAGTATTTTCGGCTGTAGTCGCTCTTGAAATTTCATTAGTTAAAGCCAAAGAACTGGATGAAGCAGTTGCATCAACATACGTTTTAGTCGCTTTTTCTGTTGGGAATTTTACATCTGAATTTGAAGCAAAACTTCCATCGGTACTTTTATTTATTGTATCTTCTTTAGTTGCTTCTGCACTTGTCGCACGGTTTACTTCAGCCGCTACGTTCGTTGTCAAAGTAGTTTCGGCTAAAGTCGCACGAGTTGTTTCCGAAGTAATTGCAGTTGCGTTGTTTGTTTCCGCCAAAGTTGCTCTTTCGGTTTCCGTAACCAAATTTGCTGCGTTTGTATTTTCTGCTAAAGTCGCTCTAGAAATTTCATTGGTTAAAGCCAAAGAATTGGATGAAGCAGTTGCATCAACATAGGTTTTCGTTGCTTTTTCTGTTGGAAATTTCACATCTGAATTCGAAGTAAAACTTCCATCGGTACTTTTATTTGCTGCATCTTCTTTAGTGGCTTCGGCAGTTGTGGCGCGATTTACTTCAGCAGTTAAGTTTGTTTTCAAAGTAGTTTCCGCTAAATTCGCACGATTTATTTCAGCATTTATTGCTGTTGCGTTTTTAGCTTCGGCTAAAGTTGCTCTTTCAGTTTCCGTAACCAAATTCGCTGCGATAATATTTTCTGCTAAAGTCGCTCTAGAAATCTCATTGGTTAAAGCCAAAGAATTGGATGAAGCAGTTGCGTCAACATATGTTTTCGTTGCTTTTTCGGTTGGGAATTTCACATCTGAATTTGAAGCAAAACTTCCATCTGTACTTTTATTTGCTGCATCTTCTTTAGTCGCTTCGGCAGTCGTGGCGCGATTTACTTCTGCAGTTAAGTTTGTTGTTAAAGTATTTTCCGCTAAAGTCGCACGATTTGTTTCAGCAGTTATTGCTGTTGCAATCGTAGCTTCCGCTAAAGTTGCTCTTTCAGTTTCTGAAACCAAATTTGCTGCGATAGTATTTTCCGCTAAAGTCGCTCTCGAAATTTCATTGGTCAAACCTAATAAATTGAAGGAAACACTTGAATCTACATAGTTTTTAACAGATTTTACAGTTGGGTATTTAATATCTGAATTTCCATCTGTAGTTACATTAGTACTTTTATTTATAGTATCTTCTTTTAAATTTAATGCTAATTTTGAAGCAGTACTAATTGGTTTATTCAAATCAGTAGTGTTATCTACATTTTCAAGTCCCAAATTAGTTTTAGCACCAACTACTGTAGTCGCATTTGTACCTCCATTTTCTAAGGCCACAACACCTGTAACATTCACAGCATTTATTGATGAATAAGCAAAAGGAACAGAACTAAAAGGTTGATTGCTAATTTCTGTAAATGAAGAACAGTCTCCAGTAAAACTTATCCCGACCACCAAATTCTTTTGTACTGAATCCCAAGAAATTTTATCGAAAGATGTTGAATATCCAGCCGTTTGTGTTCCAGTTCCAATGATTAGGTTAACCATACCGTATGGATCTGTTTTGGTTCTAATAACTTCCTGATACTCAACATTTGAAAACTCATCAACAAATTTAAATAGCATACAAATATCCTTACTTACTAAAGGTGAATTTGTATTAGTTGCAGTTGATACTTTTCCTTCTGTTGGATTTAGAATTAAAGCTTGGTAGGTAATCCCATTGGTTTGCGCAAAACTCTTAGCGCATAAAAAAAATATAAAAAATAAAATTATTTTTTTCATGGTTCAATAATTTTCAGTGAAATGAATTCTAAATTCGATTAGTGTAAATGATAACTTTTCTTGAGAATTGTAAATAATATATTAGTTTCTATAAAAAAGAATACTATTATAATTTAAAGGATTGTTAAGCCCTTATTCCTTTTCTTAAATACGTGGTAGATCCGATCGATTCTAACGGAATTAAGTCATTACTATTTATTGAGAAATGATTAAAACAAGAAAAAAGGGAATTACATATAAACTGATTAAATGGATTTATTAGATCTAAATAATAAAAATTAATGAATAAAGTACAGGTGTTTACATTTGGGAGTCCAAATGAAGCTTGAGTTACATCAGGATTCAAATTATTTTCTAAATTCCGGTAAAATCCCTTAGAAAAAACTTTACAAGTTGTGATAAGAGCAATAAACAAAAAGTATTTTTTTATCATATTTTGATGATTTTAGTGAAATGTGTAAAACTTGCGGTGCTTAATCGAACTAAATATTGTGAGCTCGGCAAGAAAGGAAGTGTAATGGTCAGAATTAAATTATCAGATTTTTTCTTTTGTTCAAATACCAGATGACCGCCTAAATCAAATACATTAATATCTATCTCTTCAGTAATGACTTTTGAAAATTCAAAGTTCACTGTTTGAACAAATGGATTAGGAAATGTTGTTGTTTTGATTGTTTCAACTGTATTAGAAGCAATATAGTTTCCCCAAAAGCTTTGTTGAAAGCCCTGCATCACAACATAATACTTGTTTGAAGTTCCAGTGAGACTTTGCTGTCCGATTGTTTGAGATATCACCGTTCCATCTGACAAAATTTTAGACGTACCTTGAGATGATATCATTTGATGGTGCAAAACTTGCCCGTGAAAGGTGACCGTAAAAAATATAAGTAAGTACCTCATGAAATTTATTTTAGACAATATTAATTTAAAATAATGTGTTTCATCGATAAAAAATGCATTTAAACGGAAATACAATTGATTAGTAAGAACTTTTCAGTTTTTAGTAACTCTAAAACTATAAATTAGAGAAAAAAAAATATTGCGACTGATTGTAAATATTGACATTAAGAAGGAGTTATAATTTTCCAAAAAAAGACCATTCTAAAATAACATTTGGTTATTTTTCAATTTATAGCAACTAAATAATTCAACTTTAAAAAAAAATTGTAATTTTAAATTTAGAAAAAATTAACAAAAATGCTTTCAAATTTACTTTTCATAATTACAGGATTAATTGGATTAATAACGACTTTTTTAATTTTTACACATTATAAATCCAATAGAATAATGAACTTATACATTATTCTTTTTATACTTATTATTTCTTTACGTTTTTTCTTATCCGGATTGACCAATTTCGTTTTCGACTCCAATTTTAGAACTACTTATTTCAAATATTCAAACTTTTCACTGATAGTAATACCAATTTGTTATCTGTACTTTAAAAATATATCTGAAAATAACAGAAAACTAAATTCAAAGGAGCTTTTACATTTCATATTTCCCGTAGCGCTATTTTTAGCTACTATCAATCGAGATTATTTCGATCATAATTCAAAACAAATAGAAATCATAATATATGGGATCTTTTTTATTTTTGCCATTACGTATGTCATTTTATGTTTTCGACTATTAAGAACTACCATTTGGACTAGAAAAGGAGATATAAAAGTGAATCAGAAACAAAATAAATTAATAAATAACTGGACACTTTTTTTATTTATTGGACTAATACTCACGATATCCCGACTTTTCATATCAATTTCAAAGGAAATATATTTTGATGAAAGTATCAGAGGACACAGTTATCAATGGATATCCGCATTGATTTGGTTGACCATTTTGTTCAAAATATTACGCTCTCCAGAAATTCTTTACGGTTATAATGTCCTACACCAGAAGATTAATGAGAATAAAAATAACACTTTAGTCTTGAATGATATTTGGAAAAAAAATACTGACATTCAATTAAATAACAACCAACATTTAGTACTTAAAGAAAAAATAGATTCAAATATTATTGATTATATTAAGGAAATTGAATCAATCTCACTGAAATTTGAATTATTTAGAAATTCCGATCTAACTATTTCAGACTTAGCGAATAGCCTAAAAATTCCAAAAAGTCATCTTTCCTATTTATTTAAATACCACTCAACAATCTCGTTTTCTGAATATAAAAAAGTAATTCGGATTCGTGATGCCATCAATCAAATTGAACAAAACTATTTAAAAAATAACACGTTAGATTCTTTATCAAAAAAGGTCGGATTTACCTCGTACAACCCTTTCTTTACAAGCTTTAAAGAAATTGCAGGTGTATCTCCATTAGAATATTATAAAATGAATAAAGCTGATTTTGAGGAATAAAAAAAAGGTTCTACTTTACACTCTCACCCTTTTTTAATAGCGATTTCAATTTTGATATTAACAAAATATACATCAAAACGATCACTACTAAAGAATGGTTTAGTGAAGTCTTGAAACGTTCCAAAAACGAAGAGATTAAAAGATTGTATCAACTAAGTAACTTAAAAATCAGTCTCGCTAATCGAAATTGAATTAAATCATATCCACTGCTACAACATGTTAAAATCGCAAACACTAAAAACTGGATATACAAATAAAACCTTCAGTATAAGTTAAGCTACATTTTTGAAATTTATTCAATATTAAAATATCTATTATAATTTTGTGACATAATTACAGACGCGTGAGTTGAGTGAGATAAAAAGCTAATTCATAGATTAAAAAAAAAAATTACGTACTAGATTAAAGGAGTGACGTAAAGGAGTGACGTATCACGATCCAAAGACTTGAATTTTTAGTGCTGCTTCCTCAATTGTAGATAATATTTTTGGATCTAGATAAAATGTTTTTAAAACTTCATGAGTAGAATGAGAAGACAAAATTCCAGTCTCTTTATGCACAAAGGTGTTAAGACAAGATAAATAAGTTTTCCTCAAATCGCCAAAAAAACCTTTTTCTTAATTTTAGCCTTATTCCTATAATGTGAAAAACCTTTAGATAGATCATTCATAATTGTAATATTTTTTACTTTTCGGTCTGGAAATAAAATATATTTAAAGTTGTTTTTTTACTTTCGTAACTGCAATTTTAGAAACTTCAAATACCATTGTACTAATAAAATCATACTATCATTTTTTTTTATATATTTGTTTCTAAACCTTTCTAATAATTTCTAGAAAATATAGTCAAAAAAAAACTCTCTTAACTTCCCTGCCCCCTATAAAGTTATATACTTTCCAATATAAAAAACGGACTACTTCTGTATTTTATATCATAGTTCAAAGTTGTTAGTCGTAATGGGTTAATGATATACTATAATAAGCCAACCAAACCATGACAAGAAGCATCTTTTTTTATATCCTGCTTTTGAATTTCGTTTTCCTACAGACCTCTTGTAATTCAACAGCTACAGAAGAACGTGAAATTTCAATAGGCTTTTCACAAAGTGTTGGAAATGACTTATGGAGAGTTTCAATGAATCATGCAATGGAAGTCGAGGCCTCTCTTCACCCCCACGTCAATTTGACTATAAATAATGCGCATCACCAGGCTAAAAAACAAATTCTTGATATTGAGAAGTTTATTGATAATAAAGTTGATGTAATAATAATTTCTCCATTCGAATCTGACTCTATTGTTCCCGTTATAGAAAAAGCCAGGGCTAACGGTATACCTGTTATTTTAATAGACAGAAAGGCAAACACAACTAATTACACTACTTACATAGGTGCAGATAATATTGAAGTTGGTCGTTTAGCGGGAAAACATGTTGCTGCTTCGTCAAAAGGGAATGCTACTGTAGTTGAAATTAAAGGAGATCACACAACTTCTCCAGGAGTAGAAAGGAGTGAAGGTTTTAAACAAATTATTAGTAAATACCCAGGAATCAAAGTACATACAGTAGGTTCTGTGGACTCTGAATATCCAAAAACAGAATTTACCACATTATTAGATAGCTTACAAAATATAGACTATGTATTTTGTTATAATGATGTTATTGCATATAATGCCTGGAAAACAGCTAAAAGTAAAGGTTTAGGAAATAAATTAAAATTTATTGGAGTTGATGGTCTCAATGGTCCCTTTGGAGGGATTCAATTGGTTAAAGAAGGAGTTTTGAGTGCAACTATTTTGTACCCTACAGGAGGTAGTGAAGCAATAAAATTAGCCTTGAAAATTGTATATAATGAAATAGTTCCCAAAAAAAACAAACTTAGTACTACAATAATAGATTCGCTTAACGCAGATATTATGAGTAATCAATTTGACAGAATAGCAATCCAACAGTCAAATATTGAAGAACAGCAAAATATCATTAAAAGCAAAGGGAAGGAATATGCAACTCAAAATAATTTATTGAAACTATTATTTGCATTATTTATTTTAACATTGTGTTTAGCAGTGTACAGCATCTATTCTCGCATTGCGATTAGCCGTAAAAAAGAGGAATTAGAAATAAGAAACAAAAAAATTAAAAGTCAAAGAAATGAAATTAAACAATACTCAGAGGAATTAAAACAAAGTAATGAAGCACGATTAAACTTCTTTATGGGTTTGTCACATGAATTTAAAACACCTTTGACTTTAATTTTAAGTTCGGTAGAGTCTCTGGGAACCGAGCTTAAAAGCAAAGGAAATTCAGTAAATAAAGAGATTACTTTGATGTATAATAATTCTAGAAGGTTGCTTCGATTAATCAATCAATTATTAGACTATAGAAAAGTTGAAGACAAAAAATTTATATTAAGAGCTTCAATCACTAATTTGTTTGATTTTTCAAATAGTATTATTGCGGATTTTGAAAGAGAAGCAAAGAAACTTAGTATCGATTTCTCTTTGGTGACAAACAATCCTGATCTTGAGGTTTATATTGATCGAAATCTGATGGACAAAGTATACTTTAATTTGCTTTCCAATGCCTTTAAATTCACTCCAGAAAAAGGTAAGATTTCTATTGTGATAAATGAAGACAAACTGAAGAACGAGGTTAAGATTTATTTTAAAGATTCTGGGATTGGAATTCCGGAAAATGAATTAAAAGAGGTGTTTAGTGCCTTTTATCAAGGCTCCAACAATTTTAGAAATAGCTCTGGTATTGGTCTCCATCTCACCAAAAGTTTTGTTGATTTACATAAGGGAAGCGTCGAAGTTCAATCGAAAAATGGAACTGATTTTATTATAACATTACAATTAGGAAAAGAACATTTAGATCCTAAAAGTATAGTGAACACCCCAGCTTTAGACTTCGTTAATCAGAATGATTATCTTGAGGAAGAAGTTCTGCCAAACAGAGAAGTTGCAAATTCAGATGATAAATATTCTATTTTATGTATCGAAGACAATGTAGATCTACTTGATTATATGACTCAAAAACTGTCTGTTGAATTTTCTATTTATACCGCTGACGGCTCTGATGCAATTAAACGCGCACTAGATATGGTACCTGATGTTATAGTGTGTGATTTGAATTTGCCAGGAAAAAATGGATTTGAAATTTGTGAAATTCTCAAGAAAGATTTAAGGACTTCTCATATCCCGATAATTATTCTTACTGCCTCAGATGACCAGGATTCCTATCTGAAAGCCCTAGAAAGTGGTGCCGATGTTTTCCTAACAAAACCATTTAGTTTAAAAGTACTGGTTCAGTCCATAAAAGGATTACTCTTTAACCGAGAAAAATTACGCTTTTATTATTCTAATAACATTGCTAATATTGCAAATAATGAGAATGTTAATTTCGGAACTTCAGAACAGAATTTTCTTAGAAAACTTAATGAGCTAATAGCTTCAAATATTGATAATTCTATCTATACCGTCGAGGATTTAGCTAAAGACTTGAATATTTCTCGCGTGCAATTATATCGAAAAGTAAAAGCGATTTTAGGGATTAGTGTAAGTGATCATATCAATAATATAAGATTAGATAAATCAAAGGAACTGCTTCTAAATTCGAATCAAACTATTTCTGAAGTAGCATATGCAGTTGGATTTTCTTCTCCAAATTATTTCTCAACTACTTTTAAAAATAAATTTGGAGTGTCTCCAAAGGAATTCAAAAATTAGAAAACACGATTATAAATAAGTTTTATGGTGCTAATGTGAGCTTTGTCCGTTCTATTATATTCCTATAAATTGTCTGTACATTATTATTTACTGAATTTAATCTTCTTTTAAAACCTACCTAATAATAGACGTATTTTAACATTAAGAACCATCAAAATATACTTTTGATGGTTTTTTTGTTTCTACTCACCAACCCCAATGTTTAACTTTTATTTAAATAAACCTTAAGACTAATGATATACGAGTATTGATGTCCTTTTAATTTCTTATTATCATTAATAACCATGTAACATGATTCTACTTTTTGTAACATAACTGTAACTACAACGAAGTAGCATATATAATTTTTAAAGTTAAATCCGCTGGAATTAAAGGCTATAGCAATAGGTATTGCGTTTTTTTATAGGCGTCGTATGACATTGTAACATCTGTAAATTATTATTGTTTTTTTTAAACATAATTTAGCAATTCAATATAATAATTATACATAATGAAAAAAATAGCGTCTTGGGCCTTGATAGCTTCACTAGCAGGTTTCCTCTTTGGTTTTGATACTGTAGTGATTTCAGGAGCCGATAAAAATTTACAATCGATTTGGAATTCATCTGATGCTTTTCACGGGACAGTTGTCATGGGAATGGCATTATGGGGTACGGTACTAGGTGCCATATTTGGAGGAATACCCACTAATAAAATAGGAAGAAAGAATACCTTATTATGGATTGGAATTTTATTTTTGGTTTCAGCCATTGGTTCAGCTTTTGCAAATGATCCGATTGTTTTTGCTGTTTTTAGATTTATTGGAGGTATCGGAGTTGGTGCTTCAACAATTGCTGCGCCAACGTATATCTCAGAGATTGCTCCCGCAAAGGACAGAGGAAAATTAGTAGCGTTTTATCAATTCAATATTGTTTTAGGAATCTTAGTTGCCTTTCTTTCTAATTATTTATTGAAAGACATTGGAGAAAACTCATGGAGATGGATGATGGGTGTTGAAGCATTTCCGGCTATAATATATGTATTGCTGGTTTTATTTATTCCTAAAAGTCCTAGATGGCTGTTATCTAAATTTAAAAATGATGAAGCCAGAAAAGTTTTGCAGTTGATGGGGCAAGAAGCTGACTACGAAAAAATGAAGGAGGAAATAGAGCTTGATAACGACAACGCCGCAATTGCAAACGATACTATCTTTTTGAAAAAATACAGAACTCCTTTGATATTGGCTTTTTTAATGGCTTTTTTCAACCAGCTGTCAGGAATTAATGCATTCTTATATTATTCAAGTAGAATATTTCAGGAAGCCGGTCTTGGCGAAAGTACTGCCTTGTTAAGCAGTATAGGTATTGGTGTCGTGAATTTAATCTTTACGCTGCTGGGTGTTTTTCTTATTGATAAATTGGGACGTAAGGTTTTAATGTACATAGGTTCTGTCGGGTATATCATATCACTTAGTTTAGTAGCAATGGCTTTCTTCCTTCATTGGGAAGGCATGGCAGTTCCGGTATTTTTGTTTCTTTTTATTGCAGCACATGCAATAGGTCAGGGTGCAGTAATCTGGGTATTTATTTCAGAAATTTTCCCGAACCATCTTAGAGCATCAGGGCAATCCTTTGGGAGTACTACTCATTGGGTTCTAGCGGCTATAATTCCATCATTAATTCCATATTTATTTTCTACAGTAGGCCCTGGTACAGTGTTTTTGTTTTTTGCAGTAATGATGGTTTTTCAACTTTTGTTTGTTGCTTTTATGATGCCAGAAACAAAAGGAATTTCTTTGGAAGAATTGAGTAAAAAATTAATTAAATAAAAAATTATGAAAACAGTAATTAAAAAAGAATTTTTCAGGCTCTTGTGTTGTATTATGGGAATGGTTCTCTTAGTAGGTTGTAAGCAATCATTATTTACAGAAAAGAAAGATTATACAGAAGCAGAATTGTATAGACCAAATTTTCATTTTACTCCGCAAAAAGGTTGGATGAATGACCCCAACGGGATGTTTTATTACAATGGCTATTACCATCTTTTTTATCAATACTATCCAGATTCAAATGTTTGGGGACCTATGCATTGGGGACATGCAATAAGTACAGATCTTATTTCATGGACAGAAAAACCAATCGCCCTTTACCCAGATGAAAAAGGATATATCTTTTCTGGAAGTGCAGTTGTAGATGTAAATAACACTTCAGGTTTTGGGAGCTTGAAAAATCCTCCTATGGTTGCGATGTTTACTTACCACGATATGAAAATGGAAAAAGCAGGGGAAACTAACTATCAGTCACAAGGAATTGCATATTCATTAGATGAAGGATTGACTTGGACAAAATATGATGCTAATCCTATTATTAAAAATCCAAATATTAAAGATTTTAGAGACCCTAAAATAACTTGGGATGCCATTCATGAAAAATGGTTAATGGTTTTGGCAGCGGGAGATAAGACTATGTTTTATGGTTCTAAAAATTTGAAAGACTGGGAGCTACTTTCAGATTTTGGGAAAAACATTGGAGCTCATGGAGGTGTTTGGGAATGCCCAGATTTTTTTCCGATGCAAGTTGAAGGCACTGATGAATACAAATGGGTAATGTTATTAAGTATTAACCCAGGAGGACCTAATGGTGGTTCTGCTACTCAATATTTTGTTGGTGATTTTGACGGAAAAACATTCACGTTGGATGAATCTTTTGCCAAAGATGTAAAACAACAAAAAGGACTTTGGATTGATTACGGAAGAGACAACTATGCTGGGGTAACTTGGGCAAATATATCTGAGGTTGATGGCAGAAAATTGTTCATAGGTTGGATGTCAAATTGGAATTATGCAGAAAAAGTACCAACTGAAACTTGGAGAAGTTCTATGACGATACCTAGAGAATTAGCACTTATAAAAGAGGACGGTCACTTTATCGTCTCCTCTAAACCGGTAAAAGAATTACAAAATTATATTGCTAAGACTATTAAAAAAGAATCTCTTAAAATAAATAGAGAAACAGTGATAATAGATAAGGGATTAGTCGATTTATCGAAACTAGATATCCGCTTTACTATAAAGGATCTAAAAAAGGATGTTTACACTTTTTCATTTTCAAATGATTCAAAAAATACACTACAATTCGGAATCAATAAAGAAGATAATTACTTTTTTATCGATCGATCAAAATCTGGAAATTTAGCTTTTTCTGATGTTTTTGCAAAAAACATTTCAAAAGCTCCTTTTATAGGTGACTTTGATAAAATGGATGTAAGAGTAATTGTTGACAAAACTTCAATTGAAATATTTTATAATAATGGAAAGACGGTTATGACAGAAATATTTTTTCCAGATAAACCAATGCAATATTTCACGGTTTCTAATGCTAATGCAGAATATACCATTGAAAACTTAATAATTAACCAACTAAACTTTAACTAAACCAATTTAATTATGAAACACAAGATAATTCTTTACTTAATCCTGATGGGGTCCTTTATTTCTTTATCGGCCCAAAACATAGGAATCAAAGGAGTAGTAACTTCCGCAGATGATGGGATGACTCTTCCAGGAGCATCAGTACTGGTATCAGGTACAAATATAGGTACATCTACAGATCTTGACGGTAGGTTTACAATTAATAATGTAGATAAAAATGCAACATTAATATTTAGCTATACAGGTTTTGCTACACAAACTATTAAGCTTAATGGACAAACTAATTTAGATGTTTCATTAAAATCAGAGTCTCTTAAATTAGATGATGTTGTTGTAACTGGTTACTCTAGAGAGAAAAAAGCCGATTTAACGGGAGCGGTAACTGTCGTGGATTTGAAGCCGATAGAAGGACAAAGTATGAGCTCTGGTAATGCTATGCAAGCACTCCAAGGGAGAGTTGCTGGTCTGGCAATTGAAAAATCAGGAGATCCAAGTGGTGCAAATAGCAAAATTTTGATTAGAGGAGTTAGTACCTTGGGAAATACCGATCCTTTGTATGTAATTGACGGGGTTCCTACCGTAAGACCAGAGGTGTTTGCGAGTTTAAGTCCTAGTGTAATCGAATCCGTTCAAGTTTTGAAAGATGCATCGGCTTCTTCTATTTACGGTTCTCGAGCAGCCAATGGAGTTATTATTGTAACCACTAAGAATAGAGCTAAAGGGGACGTTACTTCGGTTTCATTTAGTACTAACGTTTCAGTCCTTTCTGAAAAGAAACAACGCTATAAAATGCTTAATGCTCTAGACAGAGGTAAAGTATTATGGCAAGCATCTGTAAATGATGGTGCTGATCCAGCTGGTGGGTATGGCGAAATTTATAATTTTGATTGGAATAATAATTTTGCTAATCCAATCTTAAATAGCGTAAGCGTAAAACCATTTGTAGGAGGTGACATGAACGTGCCTGCAGGTGATACTGATTGGCAAGATACAGTATATCAAACAGGATTACTTGTAAATAACGATTTGTCTGTTTCTGGAGGATCTGAAAAAGCAAATGCAGTTTTAAATCTTGGATATCTGGATAATTCAGGGATGTTAAAATATACTGACTATGACAGATATTCTGCTAGACTTAATGCTAATTTTAAATTGTTTAATGACAAAGTAAGATTTGGAGTTAACTCTCAATTTACAC
This sequence comes from Flavobacterium sp. XN-5, assembly GCF_008033395.2. NCBI lineage: Bacteria > Pseudomonadati > Bacteroidota > Flavobacteriia > Flavobacteriales > Flavobacteriaceae > Flavobacterium > Flavobacterium sp. XN-5. The sequence continues at coordinate 16,886 of NZ_VOGZ02000008.1, read as the reverse complement.
AATCTGACGAAAGAAGCGCAGCTAATGATGTTGGTAGTGCGCCAACGCCAGGATTAGCAATAACTCTTGCTCCTACTATTCCAGTTTATACTAGTACTGGAGCGTATGGAGGTCCTATTGGATCTGGATATTCAGATAGAAATAATCCATTGTTGATGCAATATCTAAATAGATGGGATAATTCTAGAAAAATGTCCTTATATGGTAATGTTTTCACTGAAATTGACATCGTAAAAGGATTAGTTTTTAGAAACAGTATTGGTATAGATTTTAATGATTTTAAACGTAAAGACATTGAACCAACCGTAAACAATGGATTTATTACTAGAAATATAAATAGTTTAAACATAGACACTAATAAATACTCAAGTCTAACCATTTCAAACACTTTGAATTATAATTTAAAACTTTCAGATCATAAAATTGGAATTCTTGTTGGAACTGAATCAACTAAAACAGATTTCAATTCATTGTTTGCTCGTGCTGAAGGATTTGCAGTAGAATCAGAATCCTATTTTACACTTGCAGCAGCAACTGGTGCAAGAACTAATAACGGAATAACAACAGGAAGTCGTTTGCTTTCCCAATTCGGAAAATTTAATTATGCTTTTTCAGATCGTTATTTAGCTTCATTCACCATTCGTAGAGATGGATCTTCAAGATTTGGACAAGATAATAGATATGGTATTTTTCCAGCAGTAACAGCAGGATGGAGAATTAACAATGAAGAATTCCTTAAAAATGTTACGGCAGTTTCAAACTTGAAATTACGTGCCGGTTACGGAGAGGTGGGGAACCAATCTATTGGTGACAATGCTCGTTTTGGTTTGTTTGAAACGCGATATGGTCCTAATCAAAATGTATATTTCCCTGATTTTTTTAACGTTTATTATAATGTGGGTACAGCTTACGATTTGAATGGTGCTAATACTGGAAATTTACCTTCTGGTTTTGTATCTATACAAGGTGTAAATTCAGGATTAAAATGGGAAACAACTAAGGAATATAATGTTGGTTTAGATTTTGGTTTCTTTGCAAATAAATTATCAGGATCATTTGATTATTTCTCTAGAAAAACCGAAGGTATCTTGATTGTACCACCTGTAGCGTCCGCTGTTGGCGAAGGACAACAACGTTCTGTAAATGGTGCGAATACTGCAAACAGAGGATGGGAACTTAGCGTAGGTTATGGTGAAACCTTGGATAACGGCTTGACTTTTAATGTGACTACTAATTTTGGTGCAACAAAGAATAAAATAACTGAATTACCAGAAGAGGTAAGAGCTGCCTATCCTGGGACAGCGACTAATTCAATCGTAGGACATTCACAGTTTGAAGTTTTTGGATACAAAACTGACGGTTTGTTTCAAAGTCAAGCTGACATAGATTCACATGCTACACAAGTGGCTGCCAGATTAGGAGGAATTAAATATATTGACCTTGATGGTAATGGTGTGATAAATTCTGAAGATAGAACTTTCATTGGAAGCACATTGCCAAAACTAGAATATGGAATCAACATTAGTTTAGCTTATAAAGATTTTGATTTTTCTGTCTTTGGATCAGGAGTTACAGGCCGTATTGGACAAGATCCATATATCTTTTGGAATAATTTTGTTCAAGGTAGAGAAAATGCGGGACCTGGAACCTTGAATGCTTGGACACCTACGAATACAAACACAGATGTTCCTTCCCTTTCTTTGGCGAATAACGACAATCAAGCATCTGATTATTTTTTTAGAAACAACTCGTATTTCAAAGTTAGGAACATGCAACTTGGATATACACTTTCTGAGAAATTAGTAGAAAAAACAGGATTCATAACAAATTGTAGGGTCTATGCACAAGGAGAGAATTTATTTTGGTTTACACCAAAAGGATATATAGGACAGGATCCAGAGCGCACAGATGTAAATAGAATACCAGTTCCAACTACATTTTCATTAGGTCTAAACATTAATTTTTAAGCAATTATCATGAAGAAATATAATAAAATAGTTATTAGCTGCCTGTCAATCTTATTTTTGGCATCATGTAGCTCCGATTTTTTAGATTATGAACCAACAGGAGTCTTGACTTCAGAAAGTGTTGCAACAGCCGAAAATGCAGATGCTCTTGTTACTGCAGCTTATGCTGCAATAGGAAATGACGAAATGGTAGGGCCAATAACCAATCAATGGGTTTATGGAAGTGTGCGTTCTGATGATGCTTACAAAGGCGGTGGCGGTCGTGGTGATGTAGATGTAATTGATCGTTACGAACAATACAATACAACTATTGCTGATTATGGAGATTTTATGTTACCTAGAACTTGGACAAACCATTATAAGGCCATTTCAAGAGCTAATTTTGCTTTGTCTGTTATAAATGGATTGACCGAAGCTGAATATCCACAGAAGAAAACAAGGCAAGCAGAATTACGTTTTTTAAGAGCACATTCGCATTTTATGTTGAAATTACTATTTAATAAAGTTCCATATATATCAGAAGATTTATCTAAGGAGCAAATATTAAAGACATCAAATGATTTGACAAGTGATGAATTATGGAATAAAATAGCGGAGGATTTCGTTTTCGCCTTTAATAATTTAGAACAAGCACAAGAGCAAGTGGGTAGAGCTGATAAGAATGCAGCGGCGGCCTATTTAGCAAAACTAAGATTGTACCAAGCCTATCAGCAAAATGACAATCATCAAGTAACTAGCATAAATACCGCAAGATTACAGGAAGTGATTGATTATGCCGATGCGGTTACAGGTGGTTTAGAAACTGATTATGCAAAAAACTTCTTGGATGGAAATGATAATGGACAAGAATCTATATGGGCTGTTCAGTTTTCTATCAATGATGGTACAAATACAGGAAGAGTAAGTTTTGTAACTGGATTAAACTCTCCACATGGAACTTCTCTTTATGGATGTTGTGGTTTTCACTTAGCGAGTCAAAATATGGTGAATGCTTTTAAAACAGATGCAAACGGATTGCCATTATTAGAAACGTTTAATGATTCTGATATTTTTAAAACAATTGATGCGAATGGTAATGCTCCGCTAACGGCTGGAGTAACTCTTGATCCGCGAATTGATCATACAGTAGGTGTTCCTGGAAGACCATTTAAATACAAAAACACCTTGAAAAATGCGGGTGATATGGTTTACAAATTCAGTTGGGCTAGAGATCCAGGTGTTTATGGTTTTTTTGGGAATATGAAAGAACAACAATCGCCAGACTGCTCTTGTTATGTAAAAAACGGACCATTTATTGGAACGTCTAAAAATATTGATTTCATTAGATATGCAGATGTCTTATTATTTAAAGCCGAAGCTTTAATTCAATTGAACCGTCACAATGAAGCTTTACCTCTTATCAATCTTGTAAGAGCGAGAGCTGCAGCTAGTAAATCAATGCCATTAGCAGCAGGTGCATCAGATGTTTATAAAATTTCTCCATACTTGGCTTTTCCATCAAAAGATTATGCAATGAAAGCATTGATGTTTGAAAGAAGATTAGAGTTTGGTATGGAAGGCCCTCGATTTTTTGACCTTGTAAGATGGGGAATCGCTGAACCCGTATTGAATGCTTATCTTACTGAAGAAAAAACAAAAAGAGACTTTCTTGCAAATGCGAAGTTTACAGCGGGCCGAGATGAATATTACCCAATACCACAAAGAGAAATTAATTTTACGGCTGGATTATACAAACAAAATCCAGGTTATTAAGAATAAAACTGTTTGTTGGATGTTAACTTAATACAGTTAAAGGCAAGGATTATTCTTGCCTTTAACTTATATTTTTTTATTGAATAGGTCGTTATTATACTTATTCTTAATTTTAATAAATTTTACTATGAAGAAAAAGAACGCTTTAAGTGCAGTATGTTATGGGGAAGTACTATGGGATGTTTTTCCTACTCATAAAAAAATTGGAGGAGCTCCATTAAATGTCGCTTTGCGAATGAATTCTATGGGAGTTAAAACGAACATGATAAGTCGTGTTGGCGCGGATGAAAATGGAGATGAAATCGTCAGTTTCTTAAAAGAAAACAAAATTAATGTTGACGAAATTCAAATCGGTGAAAAATATAAAACGGGAGTTGTTAATGTAATGATTAATGAAAAAGGGAATGCCTCCTATGATATTGCATATCCATCTGCTTGGGACAAAATTGAAAAAACAGAAGGAATGGAAAAACTGATTACTGAAGCAGATGTTTTTGTTTTTGGTAGTTTAGCATCCAGAGATGAAGTCTCTCGTAAAACTTTATTTGCTCTTTTGGACAAGGCAAAATATAAAGTTTTGGATGCAAATTTAAGAGCTCCATACTATACAAAAGAAGTAATTAACTCATTAATGCTAAAAGCTGACTTTATAAAGTTGAATGATGAGGAATTGCGCGAAATAAGCAGAGAATTGGATTCACCCTATAATTCGTTTGAACAAAATATCAAATTCATTGCCGAGAAAACAAATACAAAACAACTTTGTGTAACTAAAGGGGAATTTGGAGCTGTTCTATATTATAATGGTAAATTTTATTACAATAGCGGTTATTTTGTAAAAGTGGTAGATACTGTGGGTGCTGGAGATTCTTTTTTGGCCTCACTCCTATTGCGCTTGCTTAGAGGTAAATCTCCACAAAAGGCATTGAATTATGCATGTGCGGTAGGAGCTTTAGTAGCTGGCCAAGAAGGAGCTAATCCTAAAATTTCTGGACAAGAAATTAAAAAGTTCATGATGCTTGATAAAAGCAAAATCGAAAAATAGGATTCTATTATTTTAAAATTCACAATCCATCTAGACGACACTTAACTATCTAATTTTCATTATATATATAACCAACTGAAATTCGAATTTTAATAACCCTGAGGTCACGGGTTCAAACCCCGTCTTCGATAGAAAACAAACCCGGAAACAACAACTGTTTAAGGGTTATTTATTGGAATAAAACTTCTTGATTTTCCATTTTCTTTTTCTTCAGTGAGAAAGATTTTAAATCATTATCAAAATTTAGAAATTAAATACACATATTTAGCCAACTCAAACAGGTTAAACCCATAAATTAATCCTTGTATTTTTTAAAATCATCTCGATTTTGAACATAAAAAAAGAGACGTAAATGATTTTTCAAATTTTATTTACGTCTTTTTATATTATTACGATACTATTTTAACCAAATATTTTAATGCCTAATGCGTCCTTTTCAATCGCAGTTAAATTTTAGTATCTATATAATATTCTTTCAAAACACCATCAGAAGCTTATGAGAATAATACTTTAGTATCAACTCCCATAACTTGATTTATTCATCACCGCAACGTTTGTCTAAGATTACTTAATCTTAAATCACTTTTAATATTAACTCCTTTACGGAAATGAGTAAACGCTTTACAGTGATCATTCATAAATGTTTTATATTTCACTTTTCGTTCTCGAAATAATAGGTAATCATCAGTTCCAATTTTTCTCATCATTTCCCCATTCCTTCTGAAAAATTGAAAAGTTATTCATTTATCGGGACGCATTTAAACACAGCTTCTTCTTTTCTAATGTTCTCTACCTTTAGATTATGAATTTTAAAAAATTTAAAACCTGATTAGGCTATCATTTATCACAGCTGATGTCAATTTCATTATTTACAGAGCGATTTAAGCCTTCATTTGGTTAAAATTATTTTAAAAATATTATCTAGTTAAGATCCAAATAATTATTCGTTAACTGTAACAGCTAAATAATCGATCTCTTTAGCTATAATTTCCATTTTTTTAAGATCGGTTAATTTACTAAACACAAGCTTTTCCATCTCAAAATCACGTAAAACCTGTTCGTCAACACGCTCACCTATCTTATTCACTAATACAGATGCATCGGTATAGCATGCCACATTTGTGTCAACAAACTGCAAATAAAACAAGGCCTTATTGTAGTCTTTTTGAGCTTCTGCATTATGAGCTTTTTGAAGGAACTTACGACAGTTTTCTTCTTTAGAATCTAAATAAATCTTAGTGATAATTCCTTCTGCTTCTTTAAAACAACTAACCCTTTCCGGAACATATCTTAGATAATCAAATGCTTTTGCATATTCTTGTCGATCAATATTCACTTTTACAGTTTTCAAAATAACACTACAATTACTTTCATAAAAAGACAAAATACTACTATTACTTTGATCAATGAATGTTTTAATTTTCGGATCATGTCTTATTGATTCTAATGCTTTAGAAATAGCATTTCTCGAATCATCTGCCGTTATTGTAAATACCTTTTTAAACTTATTAAAAACATAGTTATCATCCTTTCCTTGTGCGGTCAATCCTATTTCTAGTTTTACAACTTTTACGATCTGAACTTCTCCTGCAACCTTTTCGCTAATAATACTAATCCTTGGTACGATCACAAAAGGACTCTGATTTGAAAAAATGTTTTTAGATGAATAGGTCTCTTTTACAATTGCAATCAAGTTTTCATAATGTCTTTCGCTAGCTACTTGATTGCCTACTGGTTGAACAAATGAATAATTTGCTTTGTAACTATCCGTTTGACTAAATCCAGAAAACGGATAAAACAAACAAATCAATAGGCACATCAATGCTTTTTTATTTCCTTTAAATCTCATAAAAACTATTTAATAGTGACATACATCTTTTGTCCATGTATATTTCTAGTAGCTTGTATTCCTTTGCTCCTAAGATACTTAATTGCCTCTGATGCAAATCGGTTAATATTATACGGTTTATTTGTTTCTTGATCATAAAGTGGTATTCTGACTTCATCAAAAAGCATTTTATTTTCTAATATTCCGCTTAAATTTGCTCTACCTTTATAAGCATTCGTGGAAATCCAATCTTCAATAAGTTCATTCAGGTATTCCCCAGATGCTAATTCACTATCAAAATCGGTTCCTGTATTTTCATCTAAGTTAAACTCAACCACACAAGCACGACCAATCTCGCGTATTTCATCAGTCTTGACCATCAATGTATTTAGAAATTCTTCTTGGATTCCTTCAAATGATTTACTAATCAATTTTTCGTAATCAGTACTCATAAACTTACAACTACCTGTTTTATTAGAAAAACTTGCTCCAGTATGTGTTTCAAATGCCGTAAGATTCAATACCGTATTTGTTCCTGTTTCATCCGAAGTAATTTGTACATCAACTTGAACATAAAAATCAGCACCGGAAGACGTTAGCAAATCTGATTTAAAAGTGGACTGCCTATCAGATGTAAATGCGGCATTAGCTTGAGCTGCTCTAAGGTTGGCAACAAAATCAACAGTAGACCATCCTCTTTGATCAAATGCTTCTTTTACCATTGAAACTGCTGTTCTAATATGAGGGTTTTCATCTAAAACTGTACGTACATCTTCGTTTTGTTTAGTGTAGGGAACTACCATAATTTTTGCTGCAGCTCGAGTAGATTCAGCACTTTGAGTACCTGCAATTTGTGATGCTTGCCCAAAATTATTTTTACTGCATAGCAACAAAACGAAAACAAATAGAAACCGGTTATTAATATATTTTTTTAGAACTTGCATTAGAAACCTATTTTATTAATTATCTTATTGTCTTCTAACTCTTTGCGTAACATATTATAGTTAACCGTAAATACAGACATAGCGCTGATACAATTTTGCTTTTGGACACAATTATAATAAGTAACAGTGGAATTTGTAATAAAACGCTCATATCCTTTATTCCAAAACTGCTCAAAGTAAGCTTTATGTTTATCCTCAACAGATTGTCCCGCACGAATCATAGGATTTTTAAAATCTGTTCCCGTGAATCCTAAATAGAACAATTGCTGAAGTGCTTTTTTATGCGCTAATTTAAGAGCTACAATTTCTCCTTTTCCTTTCTTATTATCTACTTCATCTCCAGTTCCTCTTAGAGTTACAGATCCTTGGGTTGAGTGCTTAATGACCTCTGAATTAGAATACGGGTTATACATTTTTTTCGAACAACTAGCTAATGTTAATCCCAGTACCACTAAGGCTAAGTAAATTTTTTTCATATTTTTTAACTTTTATATATTAATGTTTATCTTGTTACTATTTTCAATTGATTATCGCTCTCACGAACTTTTTTATAATTTTTCTCTGTTGAAATAATTACCGCTTCTGAAAAGTTATCATCTTCAACTTTTACTACGCAAGCAATTGCAATTTTCTGGTTTCTCTGAAGCGTTTTTCCTCCCACTGTAGCTTCTGTAACTTGCATCACATCCAAAAGTTGACCTGGATAAATCCCTATTTTACTACCAGAGGATAGTACAAATCTATTTTTGTTTTTAGAATCCCAATTCAGTATTTCCACATTGATGGGAAAATTAGCATTTGAAAACCTTCTTACATTCTCTATTAACCGTTGTAAAGACTTTGTAAAAGCCTCTCCCTTATGTTTTTGCAACTCCTGCAGACCCTCTTCTTGTTGCTCAATTGCTTTAATTTCTTCCTTAGTAGCATAATTTTTACGAGAATCTACTACTATATTTTCTGGAGTAATAAACGCACTACTAATATTTTCTGTCGCCAAAATTTCACCTGTAGAAACGTCTAGTACTTTAATTTGCAACTGCAACATTGACTCCCATCCTTTTTTAACCTCCGAATGTCTTAAATCTAATATTGATGTTGCAATCAAATAGCTAGCTCCTTTACTTATACCCTCGGTGATACTTGCTTTGCTATCAATGAAAGATGCTGTTTTTTGCAATTTCTTTTCATTTTCCAACTCTACCAATTTCTCTCTATCGACTACAGCAAATTTCTTAGCAGCAACAAAAGAACTAACTACAGATTCTTGTACAAGCTTAGCATCTGTAGATAAAATTGTATTTTGATCATAGCTAATGGGAATAAATGCAATTCCAATTCGATCTTGGGCTTGAAGTACCCATCCAGAGAAAAGTAATGCTAATAGAATTTTTTTTTTGTTCATAATAATTGTGATTTTATAAAACTTATAAAAGTGATCGAGAATCTATTTTTATACTCACTTTTAGTTTTTTAACGATGACAAAAGTCTATAAATCAATTAAAGAATCATAAAACCAAAGGGGTAGTATAAGAGTAGTTTAATAAATAAATAATAAAACACGCTAACTACCCTATGGATAGTCCAGAACTTAAACAGCAGTAAAACAAATAATTACATGTGTATATATAAACAAACTAAGAAGTTGCAACTAAAAAAAAAATGTAGTACTTTTCTCTTTATTGTGTTTTACGGGAATAAAAAACTAAATTTGTTTAGTAAACTGATAAATCATTATTCAATAAGTCTGAATGTCTATGTTTTTCAGGAAAAAATTACACCTATTTGCGAATTATCACTTATTTAAAGTCAATCTTTTGTTACGAAAAATCATTCTTCTAAGCTTCTTTTTGTCAATTCAAAATAACAGAGCCAATGAAATTAATTACACAAAGCTAAATGCAGAAATTGCAGTATTAAACGATAAGAATAATTACGAAAAATCGATTTTTATTTTAGAAAACATTATCACTGATACAAAATCGTCTCCTTACGATTTGTACAATGCTTACTATCAAAAATATTTAATCTATAAAAGTTTATTTAACTATCCGCAAGCATTAAACAATTTAGATTTAGCGCTAAAGGCGGGCATTTTAAGCTCACAAAAAGAGAAAGTAAAGATTCAAGTCAACGTAGAACGATTAATAATTCATTTTGACTTACTGAAATTTGATAAGGTTACTGAAATTATACCTAGTATTTCAAAAGAATATTTGCATTACCTTGATGATACAACAGTTGCATTCTATTTATCCATTTTGGGCACAATGGAAATACGTAAGCAAAACTTTAGTAAAGCTGAAAGATATTTAAATGAAGCCGAAGAAATTTTATTAAAAAGTGCGCCAAAACATCTTCCACTTATTTACCGAAAAAAAATAGGGTTATACAGGCATCAAAAACAAAATGATAAAGTAATTGAAAACTTCAAGAAGGGATTGCATTATGCAGAAAAGCACAAAATGACTATTTATGTCATAGCTATGTATGATGATATCTCCCATTTCTATAACGAAATTGGTGATAATGAAAATGCCTTTCTTGCCCAAAAAAAAATATTGCGTTTATCAACAGAATACGATGCCCTTAATAAAAGTGGAAAATTAAATCTTATAGAAAAAGACTTACTCCAAAAGCGAAAAGATCTTGATCGCAAAAGTCATAACCTTATCCGTATGATTCTTGTTGTTGTACTAGTGGTTGTTTTATTATTTTTGTTTTATTATTTCAGATCTACCAAACATAAACGCACCCTTGCAGCCCTTGAAATTAATAATGTCCGTAATAATTTGAAACATGCTAGAGAAGAACTTAATAAAGTAGAACAAGCAAAAATAAACCTTGACAACTATAAATTAACCGAAAGACAAAGTCAAATTATTGCTTTGGTAAAAGAAGGTAAGACAAATAAAGAGATTGGTGTAGATTTGTTTATTTCGGAAAATACAGTAAAATACCATCTTAAAATTATCTACGAAACTTTGAATATCAAAAATCGTTCTGAGCTTTAGCTAACACTCATTCTCATCTGGTAAAAGTTAGTGAGACCCTAACTTTTTAAAGTCGGAATCCAATAATATCCCTCAGCTGATAAAAAATTTACAAAAATAAGGAATTGATATCTACTCATTTTAATATTTAATCATAATTAGTACGAATTTATGTTCTACTAGATTTAACTCAATTTCTTCAAATCATCTTCAAAACGGTTCGAAAATTGCTCCACTAAAACCACTTACAAACCATTAAACATTAATTAAGGATTTATCATAAACACCTACTCTTATTTATTCTATTAAAGCATAATCTGTTTTATTTTAGTTAAAAAAAAGAAAACTTAGCACTCCTAAAATATACATTTAAAAGGCGTGAGCAATTACAATAAAATATCATCCTTCAAACTAAAAAAATCAAAAGTAAAACTCCCAAATTACTTTATACTTAAAATCAAGTATTTACAGTGATAAATAAAAATAAGTATTTTCTTTCTTTATAGAATGAAATATGTATTTAATCGATTTTTTTAAGCATTTAATCGGCGTTATTTGACTGAAATTGTATTTTTACATTTTTAAAAGACCCCCAAAAATCTATGAATCAATTATCGTTTCAAGGTTGTCTTTAAAATATTACAAACACAATAGTTATAATATTAAATTCAAACTATGGAAAAACTTTACCTAAGAAAAACAGATAAACATTTTATACGCCTGATTATTTTTCTAATTTTATTAGTAAAGACAAATAGTATTACTGCTCAAACAGTTACCGCTCCACAGGTTAATTTTACGCAAAGAACTTCCAGTGCAACACCTTCAAAAGTAATTTATAATATTAAGGGAGATTTTACCATGTTAGGTAATACTAACTTAACACTAAATAACTACAGTTCAACAACTAACAACGAAGGGAATTTAATGAAATACGTTGATATTGATGGTGATGACACTACTTTAAATTCTTCTATGGCCACTCTTGAAGTTTCTAATTCAGGAGAAAATAGCGCGAGTCAAAATTGTTCGAAAGTACTTTTTGCAGGACTCTACTGGACAGGAAAATCAGATGACGCCAATGAGTCCTTTTCAGTAACAAAAAACTCGATAACAAAAAATTATAACAAAAAAGCAATTTCTTTAAAGGGACCAGGAGCTTCGAGCTATACTACCATAACGGCAAAACCTAAAGGAGTGAGTTCCGAAATCCGTTTTCCCGGAAGTGCGCAAAGTGGAATTTTTGTTGGTTACCAAGAAGTAACGGATTATGTAAAAACACACGGCCCTGGAGCATATACTGTTGCCGACATCGCTTTAACAGAAGGAACGAATAATAATCCAGGATTATCCGGTGGTTGGGTAATGATTGTTATTTATGAAAACCCAATAATGAAAAGTCGCGCCGTAACACTTTTCGACGGCTATGCTTATGTTAATGGACAAAATACTGTAAGTGGGACTCGAGTTGGTGAGTACGGAAACATTAGTGTTTCTGGATTCACAACTGTAGGAGCCGGTCCTGTAAATATGAAACTAGGGGTTATGGCGGCTGAGGGAGATGTACGTGCTACATCTGGAAGTGATTATTTGGCAGTGCAAAAACTTACTGCTGATACAAACAAAACATACAACTCAACTAATTATTTAACCTTATACCATTCCGGAAACACAATCAATAACTTCTTTAATTCTTCCATTTTCCCAGTACCGGCAGCAGGTAAAAGCGATCCTATTTCACAAAACAATACAGGAGTTGACTTTAGCATGTTTACAATTCCTAATTCTAATAATTCAGTTATAGGTAACAATCAAACGGCTACCACATTTAGATTTGGCTCCACTTATGAGGTATATACTATTTTTGGTTTCGCAATGTCTGTAGATGCTTATATACCAGAACCACAAGGAGTAATAGTCGTTAACACTATAGCAGGTATAACTCCTGCATCACCGTTAACTGCATCACCAGGAGACGAAATAGAATATAAAATTGACATAAAAAACAGGGGATCTGAGGCCACTAAAAATACTATCATTACGATTCCAATTCCAGCTTCAGCATGGTACACGGTGAGTAGTATTTTAACATCAAATATTCATAGCTCATTTACTCCCGCCAATGCACCTTATTATGATGACGGTACAAAATCAATTATTTGGAATGTAGGAGCGCTACCATTACTTGTAGACCCAAATACATTATTAGCTAGCTTAAGTTTTAAAGTTAAACTAACAACTGATTGTGCGACATTATTTAATTCTGGCTGTAACTCTAGCATTGCACTAAATGGAGCTATTACGGGGAATGGAGCCATCTCTAATTCTAGTTTTAGTACTGCAATTTCACAAGGAATTGACCCTAATTCAGCATGTGGTGGACTCATTGACAAACCTATTTTAGTAAACTTTAATAGCTCAAACAGCCCGTGCTTTACCGCCTTGGCAGGCCCCGACAAAACACCAGATGTTTGCGGATTAGAAGCTGTAACTCTTGGCGCCACAGAAGGTACCTCAGGTACATGGTCCATTGTAAGTGGCCCGTCTGGCGGCGTTTTTTCGAACGCATCAAGTCCAAATTCAGAATTTTCAAGCCCAAATACTGGCATATACACCCTCAGATGGACAATTCCAAATGGCGGCGGAAGCTGCGCTCCGATCATCGATGATGCTCAAGTTAGTATTGGCCTCTGTAATAAGTTAGATTTTGATGGAATTGATGACAACGTGAATTTCAATGATAATTTTAATTTAAGTAATGGGGCATTTAGTATTGAGGTTTGGATTAAACCAAACGCTGCAAATACGAATATTCAAGCTATTTTATCCAAAAGAAATTCAACTGTTTTGAGCGACGGTTACGATTTAAGACTGATGAATAATACGCTTTCTTTTAATTGGAACAATGGAAATTCAATAACATCTAACTTTCCTATTAGCGTAAATAGATGGTATCATGTCGCCGTTACCTATGACGGAACATCTTATAAACTTTATATTGACGGAGTAAGCGTGCAAGTTGCTGTTGCAGGTTCTAATCCAATTGCAAATAGTGATGCGAAATGTATTTTAGGAGCCATGATTCAAAGTAATAAATATCCTTATCTTCCAACTAATTTCTTTACTGGATGGATGCAAGAACTGCGTATTTGGAATGTAGCTTTAACCGAAGCACAAACTCGCCAGATGATGAACCAAAAAATCGAGAATAATAGTTCTAACGTTTTTGGCTCAATCGTACCCTTAATAATCCCTGGACTTAACTGGGGTAATTTACAAGGTTATTATCCAATGATACAATCAAGCGATATCATTAATGGAACTTTAATTGACAAAACAAATAACAATCGCAATGGTAAATTAATAGGTATTGTTACTGCACAACCTGAAACGGCTCCTCTACCATACACCTCTTCAACAAATAGTGCATGGGAAACAAATAGTACTTGGACCTATGGAAATGTATGGAATATACCTAACACATTAGGAGTTGACAACACTACATTTATTGATTGGAACATTATTAAAACTAATAACAATATTACTACAATTGGTAATAAAACAGTTCTAGGATTACTAGTTGAAAGCAATACACTCGGAGCAAATAATGACAATAAAATCGAAATTTCGCATTATTTAAAATTAGATGGTAAAATAGACTTAGTTGGCAGGTCACAATTAGTACAAACCGAAGGAAGTATTTTAGACACAGCAAGTTCTGGGTCTATTGAAAGAGATCAGCAAGGACAATCGAACAAGTTCAACTACAATTATTGGAGTTCTCCCGTTAGTCCTATAAATACGACTAATAATAATACTGATTATACAATTGCAGATGTGATGAAAGACGGAACTACCTCGACACCACAAAATTTAAAATGGATTGGCGGTTACGATGGATCCCCGACATCCCCTATTAGCCTAGCACGCTATTGGGTCTATAAATTTGATAACTATAGTAATGCATATGCGAATTGGACGCGAATTGGTGAAACCGGAACTGTAAGGGTAGGTCAAGGCTACACCCTAAAAGGAAGTGGAGCAACATCGAATACCCAAAACTATACCTTTGTGGGAAAACCAAACAATGGCTTGATCTCCACTAATTCAATTAGTCCAAATCAACTATTATTAGCTGGAAACCCCTATCCTTCAGCATTAGACTCAAATGCTTTTATACAAGACAACTTAAATACGATAGACTCCAATACCAGTGATGTTACTAATGGAACTTTATATTTCTGGGAACATTATAGCAGCAATAACACCCATGTTCTAAGGGACTATCAAGGAGGCTATGCAGTCCGTAATTTAACTGGAGGTATCGCGCCCTCCTCGGCAAATGTTGATTTTATAAGTAAAGCTGGCACACCCTCTGGAGGAATTCCTTCTAGATATATCCCTGTGGGTCAAGGCTTTTTTGTTGGTGGTCGTCCAAACTCCACAACTAGTACTCTAATTTTTAAAAACAGTCAGAGAACCTTCGTTAAAGAAAATGATTCATCGAACGTCTTGTATAAAATGAAAGAAACTAAAAAGGAAACATGGAAAAATAACAATAGCGACATAATTTTTGAAGATAATATCAAAAGAATTCGTTTGGGCTTTAACTCCCGTAACGATTACCACAAACAGCTCTTATTAGGCTTTATGAATGAAAAAGCGACTGATGGTATTGATTATGGATATGATGGAACCAGTTTTGATAATCTACCAAATGATATTTATTTTTTAACAAACGAATCGGAATTAATCATTCAAGGAGTGGGCTATTTTAATGCCAGTGCCTCCTATCCTATTGGCGTAAAAACTGATGCTTTGGGAACAGTAAAGTTTATGTTGGATGGAGTAGAAAATTTCGATCAAAATCAAAACATATTTATTTATGATTCGGAAAATGACAGCTATAATGACATTCGTAATAATACCTATGAAGTTACTCTTCCTGCAGGCCAAAATAAAACAAGATTCTCACTGCGATTTACCGATAAAAAATTAGCGATAAAAGAGGAAATCATAGATACAACTAACATTATTATCAATCATTCACGAAATTACAATAGACTGATAATCAATAACTATTCGCTAGATCTAACAGTACAGAAAGTCGTGTTATATAACAGCACTGGACAGATTATAAACACTTGGAAGACAGAAAATCAATCGCAACAAAACATCCAGCTACCTATCCAGAAAATAAATTCTGGCATCTATATCGCAAGAATTCAAACTTCCAAAGGAGATTTAAGTAAGAAAATAATTATTCCTTAAATTAAAAGAAACAAGTCAAAAAAAAGCAAAAACTGTCTGAAAAGACAGTTTTTTTTTGGTATTACACAGACTTATAGCATAGAAAATTCTTTCATGTATTTTTTAAACAGGTGATTCGTCGATAGATAAAATCCGTTCATCGAAAAACAAGTGTAAAAATCAAAAAATACATTTCAAACACCTAACTTTAAGTCAGATAAGCCAAATCTACATTTTAATTTAAGAAGAAAAATCTCATAAATTAAACAATAAAATAATTTAGCCCATTTTTTATTTTTTGTAAATATTTTACCTAAAGTAAAGATTATTGTTTTGTTTATAAAATTGACTCGGCACCCACCTTCTGCATTTTTCAGAAATAATAATTGTTTTGAATCTAAATCGTAGGTCTCATGAAAAAAAAATACTTCTTCATAATTTTATTGTTTCTGAGCACTCTTTTTAGTTTTGGACAAACGATATCAAGTTTTACTCCTAGCAGCGCTTGCTCTAATTCAGGGGCTTCCATAACTATAAATGGCAGCGGTTTTAAAGTACCGACAGAGGTTGATGGCGTATTATTTAACGGACTATCAGCTACATCTTTTACAGTAATAAGTGATACAGAGATTAATGTAACATTACCTAATGATGCAATAACAGGAGCAATTACAATTACCGCTGGTGCAGTAACTAACATAAGTGTAAATGACTTTGCGGTAAATCCATTGATACCTGTGAGTGTAAGTATATCTTCAAGTGATGGCGACAACATTATTTGCGCAGGTGAGTCTGTTATCTTTACAGCAACTCCAACAAACGGAGGTGTTAGTCCCTTATATCAATGGCAAGTAAATGGCTTAAACATTGGTACTCTAAGCTCAAGTAATACTTTTCTAACATCGCAACTTCAGAACGGATGGGTTGTTACAGTTGTTTTAACATCAAACATAACTCCATGCCCTATTGGAAATCCTGCAACTAGTAATAGTATTTCAACAACTGTTAACCCGATACCGGCAACACCAACTGCATCGAATAATGGCCCACTATGTGTTGGTTCAACTTTGAACCTTACAACACCTTTAGTTTCAGGAGCAACATACAGC
>NZ_VOGZ02000007.1:0-213190 GCF_008033395.2 Flavobacterium sp. XN-5 | reverse complement strand
TGCTAATAATTGCGTGTTGAAAGGCACAGTTACTATCACACAACCAACAGCAATCGCTGCAGCAGCAGTTGCCCATAATCCATCATGCTTCGGTGTAGCCAATACAGGCTTTACCATCACAGCATCTGGAGGAACAGGCACACTGGTGTATTCAAGTGATAATGGAGCTACTTATGTTGCTTCAGGAGTATTCACTGGACTTACCGCTGGAACTTATTCTTGGAAAGTAAAAGATGCTAACGGTTGTATCAAATCAGGTACGGTTATTATTACCATTCCGACTGATATCACTGCAGCAGCAGTTGCCAATAATCCATCATGCTTCGGAATAGCCAATACAGGCTTTACCATTACAGCATCTGGAGGAACAGGCACACTGATGTATTCAAGTGATAATGGAGCTACTTATGTTGCTTCAGGAGTATTCACTGGACTTACCGCTGGAACTTATTCTTGGAAAGTAAAAGATGCTAACGGTTGTATCAAATCCGGTACGGTTATTATTACCATTCCGTCAATGATTGCGGCAAATGTTACGCCAGTAAATCCAAAATGTTGTTATGAGCCAGATGGTTCAATTACAATTTCTGCAACTGGAGGTACAGGAACACTGATGTATTCCATCAATGATGGATCTAGTTATCAAACATCTAATGTATTCAGCGGATTACTTGCAGGTACATATAAATGGGTGGTAAAAGATGCTAATAATTGTATTTTGAAAGGTTCGGTTACTTTAACCAATCCTCCATTATTAGTAGCATCATCAACTCTTGTAAATCCTAAATGTCATGGAGGAACTGATGGATCGATTACTATTATCGCTTCTGGAGGTACTGGTACCCTAATGTACTCTATAGATCAAGGTGTTACTTATCAAGCTTCAAACGTATTTAATGGCCTAGCGGCAGGAGAATACAAATGGAGAGTGAAAGATGCTAATAATTGTCTGTTGAAAGGTACATTCATTCTGACTGCTCCGCCAGCTGTTATCGTAACTGCCAATCTCGTTAATCCTAAATG
Organism: Flavobacterium sp. XN-5; assembly: GCF_008033395.2. Taxonomy (NCBI): domain Bacteria; kingdom Pseudomonadati; phylum Bacteroidota; class Flavobacteriia; order Flavobacteriales; family Flavobacteriaceae; genus Flavobacterium; species Flavobacterium sp. XN-5. Next base: position 212,167 of record NZ_VOGZ02000007.1, on the reverse strand, counting down.
TCATGGAGGAAATGATGGTTCGATTACAATTAATGCTGCAGAAGGAAGTTCTCCTTTTATGTACTCTATAAATGATGGAGCTACTTACCAATCGTCTAATGTGTTTACTACTTTAGTGGCAGGTCAATACAAATGGGCAGTAAAAGAGAACAATGGTTGTATTTCGAGAGGTATGGTTAATTTAATTAATCCTGCGTTAATTGTTGCATCGGCAACACCTACAAATCCTAAATGTAATGGAGGAGCCTACGGTTCATTTGCCATCACAGCAACAGGAGGAACAGGGGTATTGATGTATTCTGCAGATAATGGATTGAATTACCAATCATCTAATGTATTTACTGCACTTATGGCAGGGGAATACAAATGGATGGTAAAAGATGCCAATGGATGTATTATGCAAGGAACTGTCAACTTATTGAATCCGAAATTAATTTCGGTATCTGTATCGGCAGTAAATCCTTCATGTTGTGAAGCTTTAAGAGACGGTTCGATCACATTGAACGCCTCTGGCGGAACAGGTGCATTCATGTACTCCATTAATGGTGGATCTACGTATCAAACATCTAATTTCTTTGGCAATTTATCTGCTGGAGTTTATAATTGGATGGTAAAAGATGCAAACAACTGTATTGCAAGTGGTACGGTTACTTTACGTAACCCTAGTGATCCACTAGCTAAACCAGCTGCAACAACTGTAAAAGCTAATTTTACAGCCTACCCAGTTCCATTTAAAGATGTGCTAACAATCAAATATGACTTTGATTACATTTCTGATGTAAAAATAGAAATGTTTGATGCACAAGGAAAAGTGGTACTTACCAAATTGGACACAAATAGTTACTTAAACAAAGAAATTACCATAAGACCTAGCTCTAATATTGAGCAAGAAAAGGTTTATATTGTGAAAGTAACTACAGACAGAGGATACACTACTAAAAAAGTGATGTCTGGAAAATAGTGTAATTTATTAATCTTAATTTAAAAGCATCCGTTTTCGCGGATGCTTTTTTTATACCAGCAAATTAGAATTAGTCAATTGCCTTTCTACAGCTACTATTAGCGTAGTATAAACAGTTTTTTTTGATTTTGCGAACTAGTCTGTAGTCAATTTTAACCATTTTATATTTACTACAGCCCACTTGAATTATGCTGTTTTAAAGTATACTGAATAAGCTGCACCAGTTATTGGCAAGATACCAATGCGTTCAAGATAGCTAACATGAGTGCCATAAAATTAATACGTGAAGGACTAAATAAAAATACAAGAAATTTTTTTTAAAATATTCTCCAAACACTCTTTTTAGTAAAGTTCATTTGAAAAAAAAGGATACATCGGAAGAAGCCAAATGTTAATTTTATTGTGGATTCTTTTTTATTTTTAACAAAGTGGACTTGACACAATTTTCGAATTAATTTTATAAAGAAACGCGGTAAATAAGAAATGTATGAATAATAATTACACTATTTATTAACAGTATTAAATAGCTTTTTATGATATTTTAAATTTACTTTTTTACAGATGTAAAATTGATTGTATAATCTTGATAAATTCTTTTATTTGATAAAAAATCAGGTGCAATATAAGACTTTAAATTTTTTTATATATTAATGAGCAAGTTGTAAATTATTTACTAATAAACTGAATACAAGCTAGTTAACACGTAAATTAATGTTATAATTTTTTATTTGTAAAGGGTTTCTTTATCCATTGTGTTGTTGGTCGGTTTTACTCGTTCGTTGTCTTGTATAGGCCTTTTTTCCTCCTTTTTTTTCTGTTTTATATCTAACTTTGAGATAACATTTTACTATTACTAACTACTTTACTTCATAATTTTAAGTAGCTAAAATGGATGCCTACTTACTGTTAAGAATAAATTTAGAGCTAAATCTCTTCATCAATTTTGAAGATTTTGTTTTACTACAAGTTTTCTTCCCAAGTCTGAAAACATTGTTACAACCTACTTTTAATTTATAATAGAAGCTACCAACTAAAAACTAGTTTAAGAGTTGAAATATAAATCAACTATTCAGCCTTTGTACATTATTTTATTCGATCCCGAACTTCAATTTTTTTTGAAGATGATTATCGCTTATTCTCCCAAATTTTTAAAAAATCCTACTTAATATAACTTATGGAATAAAACTACTATTATTATGAAAAAGAATAAAATTTCGAAAAATTTCGATGGTTTTTCTGGTAAAATAATAAGTTACCTTTTAATGAAAAATACTATTTCTAAATTAGATAATTTGAAATCTAATGAGAGAAATGTTATCGAGTTCCTAGCAAGTATGTGGACCAGTTTTTGGCGCCGGTCACTTGCTATGCCTTTTATAGTATTTGTAATGCTATTAACGGCATATACGGCTAATGCACAGAATATTCAAGGTGTTGTTCCTGTTCAGTACCCTCGATCAGGATCAGGAGTAGATGGTGATGCCTTTGCTCATACGCCTGATTTTACTAACTCTCTTTATATTAATACAGGAGACTTATTTGACAATCTTCATCCCACTATTGCGGGTCATGGTTTGATTAATCCTCTTACTGGTGAAGTTTTTTACAAACCCAGTCTGACAGGTGCACAGTCAATTCCTGTAACTTATCAGTTAAAGGATCCTTATCAAAATGATCCAACCACATTCACTTCATCCAATAAAATAAATGATAATCCCGGCACTTATACATGGGGGGCAGGAAGTTCACCACCCAAAAATGAAATCCAAAATTGTGGAGCTCATTTTAGTTATGGTGATCCAGGTAAAACAGGAGGGAGAACTATTGACGGCATAAACTTTGTTACTCCTGGTGGTGTAGCAGGATCTTCTACAGATTTGTGGTGTCTTTTCGCGGGTGACCGTCAGGTGACTAACGGGAGCAGTTATATTGATTTCGAGTTTTTACAGGCACCCTTAACAATTACGGGTGCTGTTTATGGTTCTCCTGATCCTTTAAGTAATGTGGCGCCAATCATTGGTGGTAGTGGAGGATTTATCACTGGAGCACCCGCTTCAACGGGTGGCCGTACACTTGGTGATATTTTAGTTACTATTGAATTTACACAAGGAGGTGGTGATGCAACCGTTGTGATTCAAACATGGTCATTAGTAGGTGGGGTTTACCAATATGTTGTTGTTCCCAATACTACTTTTCCAGATCAAATCTTTATTACCAATAACGACTCATTTACCCCGGTTCCTTTTGATGTCTTTGGAGTGAATCCTGGGATATACGAGCCCAATCAATTTGCTGAAGGTGCTATTAATCTTACTCAAGTATTCTTAGCAAGCCAAAATAATAATCCATGCTTTGTACTTAGCACAGTGTTTATTAGAACACGGACTTCAGGAAGTTCAGGTCAATCTGAATTGAAAGATTTCCCTTCCGCTCCCATTCAATTGAATTTGGATTTGACTCCAAATGCTAATGCAGGAGCTGACAAAGTGTTGACTTGTACTACAACTTCACTTGCTTTAAGCGGTTCTTCTACAACAGCAGGTGCGACATACTCCTGGGTTGCCAGTAACGGTGGTAACATCGTTTCAGGAGCTAACACAGCTACGCCAACTGTTAATGCTGCAGGTACCTATACCTTAAGCGTTTCTATTCCATCTAATCCTTTGTGTATAGGAACTGATGTTACCTTGGTAACCTTAAATAATACTCTGCCTAATGCAGCTGCAGGGCCCGACAAAGTATTGACCTGCGCAACAACGTCAATTGCCTTAAGCGGATCCTCCACAACAACGGGAGCAACTTTCTCTTGGGCTGCCAGCAATGGAGGAAATATCGTTTCAGGAGGGACAACAGCTACACCAACCGTTAATGCTGCAGGTACATATACTTTAACTGTTACTGATCCAGCTAATGGATGTATAGCTACTGATGTGGCTTTAGTAACGTTAAATAATACTGCGCCTAATGCAAATGCAGGAGCTGATAAAGTATTGACTTGTACAATTACTTCAATCGCCTTGAGTGGTTCTTCCACAACGGCGGGAGCTACTTTCTCTTGGGCAGCTAGTAATGGCGGAAACATTGTTTCTGGAGCTACAACAGCTACACCAACCGTTAATGCTGCAGGTACATATACTTTAACGGTTACTAATCCAGCTAATGGATGTACTGCTACTGATGTAGCTTTAGTGACACTCAATGCTTCATTGCCTAACGTAAATGCAGGAGCCGATAAAGTCTTGACTTGTACAATCACTTCAATTGCTTTGAGTGGTTCGTCCTCCACAGCAGATGCAACATTCTCTTGGATTGCTAGCAATGGTGGATTTATCGTTTCTGGAGCTAATTCAACAACACCAACCGTAAATGCAGCCGGTACGTATACCTTAACCGTTACTAATCCAGCTAATGGATGTACTGCTACTGATGTGGCCTTAGTAACCTTAAACAATACTGCACCAAATGCAAATGCAGGAGCCGATAAAGTCTTGACTTGTACAATCACTTCAATTGCTTTGAGTGGTTCGTCCTCCACAGCAGATGCAACATTCTCATGGATTGCTAGTAATGGTGGAAACATAGTTTCCGGAGCTACGACAGCTACACCAACCGTTAATGCAGCTGGTACGTATACATTAACCGTTACTAATCCAGCTAATGGATGTACTGCTACTGATGTAGCCTTAGTAACTTTAAACAATACTGCACCTAATGCAAATGCAGGAGCTGATAAAGTATTGACTTGTACAATTACTTCAATCGCCTTGAGTGGTTCTTCCACAACGGCGGGAGCTACTTTCTCATGGGCAGCTAGTAATGGCGGAAACATTGTTTCTGGAGCTACAACAGCTACACCAACAGTAAATGCAGCCGGCACCTATACCTTAACTGTTACTAATCCAGCTAATGGATGTACTGCTACTGATGTGGCCTTAGTAACTTTAAACAATACTGCGCCTAATGCTAATGCAGGAGCTGATAAAGTGTTGACTTGTACCATCTCTTCAATCGCCTTGAGCGGTTCTTCCACAACAGTGGGAGCTACTTTCTCTTGGGTTGCCAGCAATGGTGGAAACATCGTTTCTGGAGCTACAACAGCGACACCAACAGTAAATGCAGCTGGTACGTATACCTTAACCGTTACTAATCCAGCTAATGGATGTACTGCTACTGATGTGGCCGTAATAACTCTCGATGCTAATACGCCAAATGCAAATGCAGGAGCGGATAAAGTATTGACTTGCACTGTTACTTCAATTGTCTTGAGTGGTTCGTCTACAACAGCGGGAGCTACATTCTCTTGGATTGCTAGCAATGGAGGATTTATCGTTTCCGGAGCTACGACAGCTACACCAACAGTAAATGCAGCTGGTACGTATACCTTAACCGTTACTAATCCAGCTAATGGATGTACTGCTACTGATGTGGCCTTAGTAACCTTAAACAATACTGCACCAAATGCAAATGCAGGAGCCGATAAAGTCTTGACTTGTACAATCACTTCAATTGCTTTGAGTGGTTCGTCCTCCACAGCAGATGCAACATTCTTATGGATTGCTAGTAATGGTGGAAACATAGTTTCCGGAGCTACGACAGCTACACCAACCGTTAATGCAGCTGGTACGTATACCTTAACCGTTACTAATCCAGCTAATGGATGTACTGCTACTGATGTGGCCTTAGTAACTTTAAACAATACTGCGCCTAATGCAAATGCAGGAGCTGATAAAGTGTTGACTTGTACCATCTCTTCAATCGCCTTGAGTGGGTCTTCTACAACAGCAGGTGCGACATTCTTCTGGGTTGCTAGTAATGGCGGAAACATAGTTTCTGGAGCAACTACAGCTACACCAACAGTAAATGCAGCGGGTACCTATACTTTAACCGTTACTAATCCAGCTAATGGTTGTACTGCTACCGATGTGGCCTTAGTAACTTTAAACAGTACTGCGCCAAATGCAAATGCAGGAGTAGATACTCAGATTTTATGTAGTAGTACTACTGCAATTCTATCTGGTTCATCTACAACAACAGGAGCAACATTTGCTTGGGTTGCAAGTAATGGTGGAAACATTGTTTCTGGAGCAAATACAGCTACACCTACAGTAAATGCAGCTGGTACCTATACACTAACGGTTACTAATCCAGCTAATGGATGTACTGCTACTGATATAGCTTTAGTAACTGTTCAAATTTGTGCCAAAGCCCTATGTGCTTATACTCAAGGGTACTATGGGAATCTTGGAGGAATGTCATGCGCTCCTGATGGAGGTATTTTTAGTAAATACACTACAAAAGAACTAATAGCAAAAGCTTTAGCTTCTTATGGAGGTACTATGACAATAGGTTCCTTAACAAATAATTTAAAATTTCTAAATACTGTTGCTGGTGTACAAGCCATAATAGACCTTCTACCTGGAGGCGGTGGCGGCAGCTACGCATTAACTGGTAGTTACATCGTAAGCGTTGATGTGTTACCTAGTAGTTATTTGACTAAAAAAGGAACTCTAAACAATACTTTACTGGCTCAAACAACGACTTTAGGTCTTAATATAGGAATAAATGGAGCTCTTGGTGGTTTTGTATTGCAAGGAGGTATGTTGGTGACTGCTGATTCTGAAGGTGGTTGCGGTTCAGATATTCCGAAAACGCGTACTTGTAATTACGATGCATTAGGGAATTTTATAGGTGTGACTAATGATTACCATTATACTTCCATTGATGGAGCTGTTGTTACTGCCTTAGGTCCTAATCCAACAATTCAAAAATTATTTGTTTTGGCTAATCAATCTTTAGGAGGAGCAGAATTACCTACAGGTGTTTCACTTTCACAAATAGCAAGTGTTGTAGATGCTATCAACAATGCTTTTGATGGTTGTAGAATATTTATGGGTTATAATGTTGAACGTTGTACAGGAGACTTATCTGGTATAAGTGCTAAAATTACAGCTGATAAAACAACAGAACTAGCTGGTTTTACAGCTAATCCAGTGCCTTTTCAAGATAAGTTAACCATCACATATGATTTCGATTATGTTTCTAAAGTGAAAATTGAAGTGTTTGATGCTCGTGGTGGTAAAGTGCATTCTCAATTGGATAACAATAGTTATTTAGGCAAAGAAGTTGTACTTAATCTTAATGTAAAAAGAGGTCAAGAACAAGTTTACATTGTGAAATTGGCTACTGATAGAGGAAGTAGTACTAAAAAAGTAATGTCTTCCAAATAAGTAATTTAACGAGTTTTTAATTAAAAGCATCCGTCTAAAGCGGATGCTTTTTTGGTCTTGTTCAGTTTTGAAATGGGTAGTTCCTCCTGAAATTTAATTTATAGTATCACAGTCAATACAATATTTGTCTCTTTTTCGTCTAAAGTCTGGATTCCCACAGAGGATGAATATCTTCAAGCGGTTTAGATTATGAAGTTTATTTAGTCAATTTACTTCAGCCCTCCAGTCTCATGAAAGAGGATTTATTCGTATGGCTTTTGACCACAAATTTTTCATCTGGAAAATCAAATATTTCAGTGAGTTACCAATTTCTAAAAAAAAAAAATAGAACTACTTTGTAAGTCGATAATCCGTTGTACAGCCTAGATTTAGCCAGCATGGTTTGAGTTTTTTATCTATAATTTACAGTTGCATAATAATTATAAAATAAATTTTGGCACAGTTCGTGAATATAGGAAAGAAAGGAAACTCATAATATTAAAAACATGAAAAAGATAATTACACTTTTAGCCATTGCAGGGTTGTTGACTTTGCAAAGTTGCACAACATCAGGTAGTTTTGAAATTGCGCCTGTCCCTACGACCGAAGTTTTCGAAGTAACCACTTCATTTAACTCGAATAATAATTTCAGTAGGTTTGTAACCCTTAATCCACCAATTTATTCTTCAGACGTGGTGCTAACGTATCGATTATCTGGATCTAATTCTCAAGGGGATGTATGGCAGTTATTACCGGAAACCTATTATTTTAATGATGGAACATTGGATTTTGGGTATCGATTTGATTATACTAATCGCGATGTAAATATTTACATGATTGGAAATGATTTACAGTCCGTGTCTACGAATTTTAGACTCAATCAGGTAATCCGAATTGTGATTGTACCGGCAAATTATGCTAAGACGATCAACAAAAAAAGTTATTCTGATGTTATTACTACCTTAAATATAAAAGATAGTCAAATTCAGAAAATTGATCTTTAATAAATGAAAAGGTAAAAAAGGGAACTGTGAGGTTTCCTTATTTACATCTATAAAGGAAAGTTAGGCATTGCTCATTGTAACTCTCAGTATAAATGCTGGATTAGATATCATGTAATTGATTTAATAATTAACTTTGTTATAATTAATGAGCCATAGAGATTTGTAATAAAAAAACAACCATTTAAAAAATATAGTTATGAAAAAAATTAGCGCAATATTAGCAGTAATTGGAATGATTTTCATTTCAAGTTGTGAAGGGCCACAAGGGCCTCCTGGATATGACGGATTGGACGGACAGGATGGTTTAGTAGCCGAAGTATTTGAAATTAAAAATGTGAATTTTGTTTTTAGTGCTTCAAAAGGCTACACAATTTTTAGTGCTTTAACACCTAAAATACTGGCATCTGATGTGGTTTTAATATACAGGATGAACGGTAGTATTGATGCGACTACTCCTATTTGGCAGCTGATTCCTAGAACTCTCTATTTAACTTCCCCAGATAGAGAACTGGATTATGATTTTGATTTTAGTAGGGAAGATTTTACTATTTATGCGGGTGGTAATTATGATATTATCACAACTCCACAATATATCAACAATCAGACCTTTCGAATTGTAATTGTTCCAGGTAGCTTTTCTACTTCAATAAACAAAAATAACTATGCCGATGTGGTGGCCGCCTTGAATATAAAGGAAAGCCAAATTCAGAGTATTAATTTTTAGTATTGTGAGTATAATAAAAAAAGGAAATCCGAAAGATTTCCTTTTTTTATGCTTGTATAAAAAATTACTAGAGAAAAATTTATTTTTCTTCTTCTGTCATTTCCTTTTTACTCATTCTTAGGGAGACCACAATTCCTGCAATTAATGAAAAGGCAATAAATGCTAATGAGCCCCATTCTGGAATTTCGATAAAATCATGCAGTAACATTTTAAGACCTACAAAACTTAGAATTGCAATAAGACTAAACTCTAAATATTTGAATTTCTCCAGCATATTTGCTAAAAAGAAATACATCGATCTCAAACCTAATATCGCAAAAATATTAGAGCTAAAAACTAAAAAAGGGTCGCTAGTTATTGCTAAAATAGCAGGTACACTGTCTAAGGCAAAAATTACATCCATAACTTCAATCACAATTAAAGCTACAAATAAAGGAGTGGCTGCCGTGATGTGTTTTCTTTTAACAAAAAAATGTTCGCCATCTATATGAGTCGATACAGGAATTATTTTTTTTAATACGCGATAAACTAGGGATTTTTTTGGTTCAAATTCTTTTTCATCGTCGGTGAATAGCATTTTGACTGCGGTATAGAATAAGAAAGCGCCAAAGACATAAGTGGTCCAGGCGAATTTATGAATCAACAATACTCCAAAGTATATCATAATACCTCTGAATACAATTGCTCCAATGATTCCCCAGAATAAAACACGATGCTGGTATTTTTTAGGAATTTTGAAGGCAGAAAAGATGACTGCAATAACAAATATATTATCAACACTCAGTGATAATTCTATTAAATAGCCAGTAATAAACTTTATTGAAGCAGCTAAAGGTTTTAAACCGTCAGGGTTTGCAACATAATTATTGCTGTACAACCAGTAAACTACTCCCGAGAAAAGAAAGGAGATTGTTACCCATATCCCCGTCCATTTACTGGCCTCCTTAGTACTAATAATATGTGGAGTTTTATTAAATACTCCCAAATCTAACGCTAGAAAGAGTAAAATTGCAGTTATAAAACAGATCCAGACAATCATATATTGAGTTTTTTTAGAATTACAAAGATACTTTTTGATTGTGAACTTCGAAATTTATTTGTCTAAAGTTGAGTTTTAAATAGAACTTAAGCGTTTTTATTTAATTGGATTAGTAATATGAAAATGGAAGGGCTAATAATTAATAGGTCTTCATTATTAAAAGGGTATTTTGAGAATGTGATAATTATTACGGCATTACCCTAAATAAATAGAGGTAAAATTTCAAGAAAGCGATATTTAAATTATATTTGCACCTCAATTATAGGGGTTCAATAAATTAAATGTAATTATTATGTCAACAATACGTTTCCAAGCTTTGAGAGAAGCATCAACAAGAAAGCCAATTAAATTTGAAGAATCTGGTAGAAAATCGGAACTTTTCGGATCAAATGTCTTTAATGATAAAGCAATGAGGCAATATTTAACTTCAGATGCTTTTAAAGGAGTTCAAGGTGCAGTTCAGCATGGAACAAAAATAGATAGAAAATTAGCTGATTATGTTGCCATGGGTATGAAAGAGTGGGCCTTATCTAAAGGAGTGACTCATTATACACACTGGTTTCAACCACTTACAGGTACAACTGCTGAAAAGCATGATGCTTTCTTCGAAACTTCTTATGATGGGAGTGATCCTGTAGAGAAGCTAGGTGGAGCACAATTAGTACAACAAGAACCAGATGCATCTAGTTTCCCTAATGGAGGAATTAGAAATACCTTTGAAGCAAGAGGATATACAGCTTGGGATCCTACGTCTCCAGCATTTATTTTTGGAAGTACTTTATGTATTCCAACGGTTTTTATCTCTTATACAGGAGAAGCATTAGATTATAAAACACCTTTGTTGCGTGCATTACAAGTTATTGATGATGCAGCTACAGACGTTTGTAAATATTTCGATAAAAATGTAAAGAAAGTTACTGCAACCCTAGGATGGGAGCAAGAATATTTCTTGATCGATAGTGCGTTGGCACTTTCTCGTCCTGACCTTATGATGACAGGAAGAACATTGTTAGGGCATACTTCTGCCAAAGGGCAACAATTAGATGACCATTATTTTGGTTCAATTCCTACACGTGCACTTACTTACATGAGAGATCTTGAGCAGGAATGTATGTTACTTGGAATACCAGTAAAAACGCGTCATAATGAAGTTGCGCCAAATCAATTTGAATTAGCACCTATTTTCGAAGAAACAAATCTTGCTGTAGATCACAACTGTTTGTTGATGGATGTAATGCAAAAAGTAGCGGAACGTCATGATTTTAAAGTGTTGTTCCATGAAAAACCTTTCAAAGGAGTAAATGGTTCTGGGAAACATAATAACTGGTCGCTAGCGACAGATACAGGTGTAAACTTGTTGAGTCCAAGTAAAACACCAATGAGCAATTTACAGTTTTTGACTTTCTTTATCAATACGATCAAAGCAGTACACGATAATGAATCTTTATTAAGAGGAGCTATTGCAACTGCAGGAAATGACCATAGATTAGGAGCAAATGAAGCGCCACCGGCAATTATCTCTGTATTTATTGGTGAGCAATTGACAAAAGTTTTAGATGAATTAGAAGGCGTAACAGCTGGTAAATTATCTCCAGAAGAAAAAACAGATTTGAAATTAAACGTTGTAGGTAAAATTCCAGACGTTCTTTTAGACAATACAGATAGAAACAGAACTTCACCATTTGCCTTTACAGGAAATAAATTTGAGTTTAGAGCAGTAGGTTCAAATTCTAACTGTTCCAATTCAATGACGACATTGAATGCTATTGTTGGAAAACAATTGCAAGATTTCAAGAAAGAGGTTGATGCTCTGATTGAATCCAAAGACATGAAGAAAGACGATGCGATTTTCAATGTGTTGAGAGAATACATCAAGCATTCTAAAAGAATCCTTTTTGAAGGAGATGGTTATAGTGAAGCTTGGGAAATTGAAGCTAAAAAAAGAGGTTTAAGTAACTTTAAAACGACTCCACTGGCTTTGAAAGCTAGAGCATCCCAACAAGCCTTAGATTTGTTCGCTGGTCTAGGTATCATGAACCATGTTGAGGTAGAAGCTCGTTACGAAATAGAATTAGAAGAGTACACTAAGAAAATTCAAATTGAAGGTAGAGTTTTAGGTGATATTGCAACAAATCACGTAATTCCAACTGCTATTCGCTACCAAAATACCTTGATTGAAAATGTAAGTGGCTTGAAAAATATCTTTGGAGCTGATTTCGAAAAAATCGCTAAAGAACAAATTATTTTGATCAAAGACATTTCTAAGCATATAGAAGGAATCAATTCTAATGTAGTGAAGATGACTAACGAAAGAAAGAAAGCAAATGTATTGACTGACGGTCAGGAAATGGCTGAGGCATATTGTGATAAAGTAAAACCATATTTTGAGATTATTCGCGAGCATTGCGATAAACTGGAGTTACTAGTTGACAATGAATTATGGACTTTAACTAAATACAGAGAATTGTTGTTTACAAAATAGTAAGCATCCAATCTTATAACTAAAAATGCCTATCCGAATCGGATGGGCATTTTTCGTTTCTTTAACTCGTATGAAATTGCAGGATTTGCATTAAACGCTTTCTTAAAGTTAACACCCAAGCTAAACAAAGTTGTCATAGTAAATTGCCCAACAAGTTAGGCGCTTTTCTGGGGCATTTTTATGGAAAGAAAGGTCAATTATAATTAGGTATTTAAGTTAGAATGTTTGTAACTAGTATTAAAGATTTTTTTTACCCATCAGGTTTTACGAACTTTTTCAGGTTTATTATACGATTTCGTTTTCTCGTACGTTAGTTTATGAATAACGATTAAATTTTCCATATGAAAATAAAGTCCTTTTTACTGTTGTTGTTCGTTAATATAATGGCTTTATCAGCACAAGAAAAGCTAGAATTATATTTTGATTTTAGTAAAGAAGTTATTAATGAAAAATCGAGTAAGGAATTCGAAAAGTGGTTGAAGAATGGAAAAGACAAAGAAGTCGTAAAAATTCATGGATTTTGTGATAGTGTTGATAGTAACTTATACAATAAGGAATTGTCTAAAAGGAGGATTGATAATGTGCTTTCTCTTTTGAATTCGAATCAAGTTCTGATTAATGAAAAATTAGAATTAGTTAGTTATGGGGAAGACTTTTTACATTCCAAAACACAAAGTGAAAACCGAAAAGTTGAAATCTTTTTTAAAACTGTAAAACCGCTAACAACCATAAAAGAAGATTCAAAGAAGACTATTATTGAAAAAATAGTAGATGACTCCAAACCAGGTGACCTTTTAAAATTAGAGAATATAAACTTTTTTGACTCCAGTGACATATTACTACCTGAATCGAGGCCTGCGTTATTTGATTTACTTGCTTTATTAATAAAAAATAAAAATCTGACAATCGAAATTCAAGGTCATATTTGCTGTCAACCGAAGGAAGCGATTGATATAATTTCTGCTGCACGCGCCAAAAAAATTTATGATATTTTAATCAAAAACGGAATCGAAAAAGAACGACTTTCACACATTGGTTTTGGCAGTAGCAAACCAATTTATTTAGTACCAGAAAGAAATGAGAAAGAAAGAATTGCCAATAGGAGAGTAGAAATTAAGATTCTCAAAAAATAGTAAAATAAATCCTAAACCCTAATTCTGAAATCCTAAATGTAATTAGTATCTTTGCCACACACAACAAAAATTACTACATGAGTTCAGATACTAGCAAACGATATGCACTACGCGGAGTTTCAGCAGGCAAAGAAGACGTTCATAATGCAATAAAAAATATTGACAAAGGATTGTTTCCTCAAGCATTTTGTAAAATTGTACCTGATTATCTTACCCAAGATGAAGAATATTGCTTGATCATGCATGCTGATGGAGCAGGGACAAAATCCTCTTTGGCTTATATGTACTGGAAAGAAACAGGCGATATATCAGTATGGAAAGGAATTGCCCAAGATGCTTTAATCATGAATATTGATGATTTATTATGCGTGGGTGCAACAGATAATATTTTACTTTCTTCAACAATTGGTAGAAACAAAAACTTGATAACCGCTGATGTAATTTCGGCTATTATTAACGGAACAGAAGAATTAATTAAGGAATTGGATTCTTTTGGAGTGACTATTCACTCTACGGGCGGAGAAACTGCTGATGTTGGTGATATCGTTCGTACAATAATCGTAGATTCTACCGTTACAGCTCGAATGAAACGTTCTAAAGTCATTGATAATGCTAATATTAAAGCAGGTGATGTGATTGTAGGTTTGGCTTCTTTTGGTCAGGCTACTTACGAAAAAAGCTATAATGGCGGAATGGGTAGCAACGGCTTAACATCAGCACGTCATGATGTATTCGGGAAATATTTGGCTACCAAATATCCAGAAAGTTACGATGCGGCAGTTCCCGAAGATTTAATCTATTCAGGACAGGTAAAATTGACTGATGCAGTAGAGAATTCTCCTATCGACGCTGGCCAATTAGTACTTTCACCTACGAGAACTTATGCGCCTATTATCAAGAAAATTTTAGATCAATATGATGCTGAATCGATTCATGGTATGGTACATTGCAGTGGAGGAGCACAGACAAAAATTCTGCATTTTGTAGAAAACCTGCACATTATAAAAGATAATTTATTCCCAGTTCCTCCTTTATTTAAGTTGATACAAGAACAATCTAAAACGGATTGGAAAGAAATGTACCAAGTTTTTAACTGTGGTCACCGAATGGAATTATATGTTCCTGAAGCAGTTGCCCAAGATATTATCGCTATTTCAAAATCGTTCCATGTCGATGCACAAATCGTAGGAAGGGTAGAAGCAGCCGACACTAAAAAATTGACAATCACCAGCGAATACGGAACTTTCGAATATTAATTTAAGCCACTATTTTTTAGGAGCTAATCCCGCTTTTCGTTGCAATCTTTATATTTTTAAAGAAAAAATATAAAGGATTTACACTGCAATCGGGGCTAAAAACACAATGATATGTACGAATTAATTTTTTGGAAATATTTAGAGGAGGTTTACTTAAACCATCAAGAAGTGTATGAAGCACTCGACGACGAAACAACTATTGAAGGACTAGAAGAACTGCCTATTCAGGTCATTTTGAATAGAATAGCTTCTGTATTTTCAAAGTGGGAAAAGGTAGATGACAATAGTTGGAAAAACAATAGCGGTCCAGGAGCTTTTCAAGTACTAACAACTCCACAAAGTATTATGATTGATTGTTATGGTACCGAAGGGAAAACAATGGATCAGCTAGTGAATATAATGGAAGAATTTAAATGTCCATTGTATGATCCGCAAGTACCGATGCGCTACGATGAAATGAGCGAATAGATTTTTGTACAAAATAGTATTTAAAAAGTAATAAGGCATTAAGCAAATTATGTTACTACATAAGGGACTTAATGCCTTAACAATTTACAAGAAGAGAACTAGATTTGTTTTTTATTGTCTTCTTCATTTGTTTCCTCTTTCTTTTCCTCCGTTTTTCTAAAACCGATTAATTGTCGGTACTTTGTTTCTGTTTTTTTTAGCTCCTCCTCTAAGTGCTTGTATTTACTGATATCTTTTATGGTAACCACGGCAGCAACAACATTATTGTCTAAATCTATTAGTGGTCTTCCGCTGATAAGGACTCGTTTTTTTTCGCGTTTAGCAGAGTCCCAAAGCACAATATCAATATCATTTGTAACTTCGCCGTTTAATGCGCGTTCCATGGGTAAGTTTTGTGAAGGAAAAATTGTTTTTTCATCTGGGAAGTAAAGTTCAAAATGATCTGAAATATTAGACGATATAAGATCGTCTTTTTCAATTCCAAAGATCTCATTGGCGACATAATTAGCCATGACTACTTTTTTATCAGCATTTGCAACGATAACTCCTTCGCCGATATTCTCTAAAATCAATCGCAATTTTTCCTCGTTTTCGTAGAGGTCATCAATGGCTAGTTGTTGCTCTTCTTCTAATTTAATAAGTTCGGTAATATCTCGCGCTACTGCATACATTAAACCAGTAGTTGGTTCAGCTACGGCAGACCATACAAGCCATTTAATAGTGCCGTCTTTGCAAATCCATCTGTTTTTAAACTCGAGTGTCAGAGAGCCTTTTCTAAGTGTCTCAATCTCCTTTTGTGTATTTTCCTTATCATCAGGATGTACAAAATCGAGGAAAGGATGTTTTAATAAATCCGCTTCAGCATATCCTAAGGTTTTGACCATCGCAGGATTTATTTTTTCAAATTTTTCTCTCGATGCAATAATCATAATTTCTAGAGAGATATTGAAAAAATTATCGGCTGCTTTTAATGACTCTTCATTTTCTACTAATTGAGTAACATCGCTGGCAACGGCATACAATAATCCTGTCTTTACATCTGGAAAAGTAGACCACTTAATCCATTTTATTGATCCGTCTTTACAGATATATCTATTTTTAAATTGTGTGGTAACAGTACCGCTTTCAAGTTTAATAACCTCACCTTGAGTGTTATTTTTATCTTCTTGATACACAAAGTTGAGAAAAGGTTGGCTTAAGAGCTCCTCTTCAGAGTACCCTAAAATTTTAATTGTAGCCGGGTTTACTTTAATGAATTTTGTAGAGGTAGCAATAATCATCATTTCTGCCGACATATTAAAGAATTTACCGGATGCATCTAAGGACTCTTCCATTTTTTTTCTTTCGGTTATATCAGTAGATATTCCCCCGATGGCATATATCCTTCCTGTTGAATCATATAACGGGAATTTTACTGCGATGTAGATATGCGGACCATCTTTTTGCTGTATTGTTTCTTCAGTCTTTAATTCGCGTAGTTTTTTTACCACCTCAATATCTGAGTTTCTGTAGGCGTCAGCAGCAGCTGCGGGTAAAAAATCATGATCTGTTTTTCCTACGATTTGATCATTCGATATTTCAAATAAATCACCAAATTGTTTATTGATCAAAAGATATTCTCCGTTTATTTTTTTTATGAAAATAGGATTGGAAGTATTGTCAATAATAGACTGAAGTAATTGTTTATTATCAAAAAGAAGCTTATCCGCTATTTTTCTAGCTTTTAATTGCGAATGAATTATAAAGTAGACAACGACTAGTAAACTAATCGATAGAACAAATAAAGAAACCTCTATCCATTCTAATAAGGAGTCCATCGCTGGATCTCTATCTTCGTCAAGACGCGAAATAAAAACCCATCCCGAAGCCATGATGACCAACACATTTATGACAAAACCAAGTAAGATTTTTTTTTCAAACGATATTTTCATGAACTAACATTTTAAATTGGTTGTTAAAAAGCTTGACAAGCTCAGATATACTCAGCTTATGAGTATGAAAGTTAGTGAATTATATTTAATTTAGTAGTGGAATATTATTAATTTTAGCCTGAAATACCACACAAAGCAGCTAGGTAGTTAAAAGCATATTGGATTTTGAGTGCTGAAAATTGATTAGTAATTTTTACATAAAATTTGTCTGCTTTAAATCCTAAAATAGAATGCGTTTATACTAATGATTTAGCTTTATTTATTCTCAAATTTCACCAAGTTTAAGCTTAGTAATATGACTACCAAAGTCACACCAACATCTGCGGCAATCGCTAAAACCAAGTTGCTATAACCCATAATGGCTAATGCGATAAATACGACTTTGACGGCAATAGCTCCTATGGTATTTATTTTTATTTGGGACAATGTTTTTTTACTAAGACGGATTAAAAAAGGGATGAGGGAAAGTCTGTCGTTCATCAAGGCAATATTGGCCGTTTCAATGGCGGTATCGCTTCCTGCCGCTCCCATTGCAATACCCACGGTGCTAAGTGCCAAGGCTGGAGCATCATTTATACCATCGCCCACCATAGCGACAGTTCCATATTCTTGCAACAGTTCTTTTATTTTTTCCGACTTATTTTCGGGGAGTAAACCACCAAATATTTTGTTAATTCCCACTTGTTGGGCTACATAATGTGCTGCTTTTTCACTGTCGCCAGTAAGCATTATCAGTTCGATGTTTTGAGCTTGTAGCTCTTTTATGGCAATACTACTATCCGGTTTGATTTCGTCGGTCAAGCCAATAATTCCTGCGACACCTTGGCCAAAACTAACGACCACGCTTGTTTTTCCTTCTGATGCTAGCTGTTCCACTATTTTTTCAGCTTCATCAGTTACGATTTGATATTCTTTGATGAATTCTAGTTTGCCTACAAAAACGGTTTCATCCTCACAAACTAAACATTTTGCAAAAGCTCCTTTTCCCATGATACTTTTAAAACCTTCTGCTTTATGCGGTTCAAAACCTTCCGCTTTGCTGGCGTTAACAATGGCTTGCGCCAAAGGATGTTCAGAAAACATTTCGGTTCCAGCAGTGCAGGCCAGTAGTTCTTCACGACTTGTTCCGTTTAAGGGAAAAATATCCGAAACAATAGGTTTTCCATATGTTATTGTTCTGGTTTTGTCTAATGCAATAGCTTTAACATGCGCCATGGACTCAATATATTTTCCTCCTTTTACCAGAGCCCCTTTTGCGGAAGCGTTGCCAATGGCAGCATAAATAGCAACAGGAGTAGAGATCACTAGCGCACAAGGACAGGCAATTACTAACAATGTTATGGCTTGCTTTAACCAAAGATCAAAGTCTAAATGCAGGATGAAAACAGGAATGGTAAAAACTAAAACTGCCATGACAATAACTGCTGGCGTATATAATTTAGAAAAACGTTGAATGAATTTTTGGGTATCACTTTTGGAAGCTGCAGCTTCAAATGTGAGTCGGATGATTTTTGAAAAGGTGCTGTCAACAGAAAGTTTAGTAGTTTCCATTTCGATAAAACTATCTTTATTGAGCGTTCCCGCAAATAAGGTGTCGCCGGGATGTTTGTCTTTTGGGATAGGTTCGCCTGTAATTGCAGCTTCATCGACAGTAGTTTCTCCTGAGATAATTTTTCCGTCCAGCGGAATCATATCGCCCGGTTTTACTTGAATAATCGTTCCTACAACTATTTTGTTTAGGACGACATCCTTGTTTTCTGATTTTACAAAAGCGGTCTGCGGCGCTTTGCGTACCAAATCATCTAATGCTGATTTAGAGTTTTCTAAACCAATATCTTCAAGTCGCTCGCCTAAAACGTAAAGTACGATTACGACTGCGGCTTCGGGATATTCACCAAGATAGAAGGCGGCAACAACTGCTATAGTCATCAGCAAATTGATACTGCTAAATTGCAGTTTACACATCGCTTTCAGTCCATTTAGTAAAACTCCATGACCAATGCCTATAATAAACGACAGAAAAACAAAAGGTTCATAAGGCATAGGAATATGAATACCAATAAGCGATAAAATTTCTAAAACAATCACAATACTAATAGCTAGCAGAAGAAACAGAAATTTTTTATCGTTTATTGGTAGTTTCATAATTTCATTTTTTTAAACTATTTATTTAAAAGAATTGGAGTTCCAAAACCAATTTGCTCTAGTTTTTTAAGTTGGGTTTCGGCATCACCAACAACTAAATAGATCATTTTGTTAGCGTTTAAATACTTTTCAGAAAGCTTTTTTATATCATCAATTGAAATGTTTTTTACGATGTTTTCTCTTTGTTTGGCATAATCATCTGGGAAATTGTAGTTGCTGATATCATAAAGCATATTCAATTTCGATCCCATTGTTTCAAATGCTCTAGCGTTGCTTTTAATCAAATAACTTTTTGTTACTTCAAGATCATTTGCATTAAAAGTAGGGCCGTACTGAGCCACAATATCTTTTATTAAGTTTACTGATTCGTAAGTTACATTGGAGCGAACGCCGCTAGAAATCGAAAATGGACCTTTAGTAGTAGAACCGTCAAATGAAGAGCCAATTCCGTAGGTATAACCTTTTCCTTCACGTAGTTCTTGAGTAAGCTGTGATGTAAATCCACCGCCTCCTAAACGGTAATTCATAATGTTAGTAGGATAAAAATCGGCATCTGTAGCGGCGAGCGCTGGATATCCTATTCGGATTACTGATTGCTTTGCGCCCGGAACATCATAAAAATAGATTTTAGAGCTTTGTGGAGCTTCGACAACCTTCATTGTTGGGAATGTCACCTTTTTAGATTTCCAGTTTTTATTTAAATCAGCTAATGAACGGTTTACTTCTGCTTTTGAAACAGCGCCTACAATTTGAAAGTCAGTAACAGCTGGTGAGATATTCAGGTTGTAATATGCTTTTAAATCATCTAGTGTAATGTCGTTGACAGAACTTTCGGTTCCGATGCGATTATTCGATAAAATAGATTCTTTTCCAAAAACTAATTTTCGAAATTCATTTCTAGCAATATTGTTTGGATCTGCTTTTTGCTGTTGTATTTGGCTTAAAGTACTTTGCTTAATCAATTCAAATTCTTTGGCATCCCAGCGAGGCTGCAATAAGATTTCTTGAACTAATTTAATTGTTTCAACATAGTTTTTTGCTAATGTATTTCCTTTGATTATAATCGATTCATCGGTTGCTGAAGCTTTGATAGTTGCTCCCAGGCTTTCAATGGCGTTTTCTAATTGCTCTGGTGTTTTGTTTTTTGTCCCTTTGGTCATCAATTCAGAAAGCATTTTTGAAACTCCAATTTTTGACACGTTTTCTAATAACATTCCACCTTTTATTTGGAATTGAAATTGTACCAAGGGCACTTCCTGATTTTCGATTCCAAAAACATTTAATCCTGATGAGAGCTTGTTTTTCCAAACGGATGGCAATACCACATCCGGGCTTTCTCCGTAGGCAGGTTCTGTACTGCGGTCAAAGCTAGAAGGTGTTTTTGTATATGTCGCAGCAATGCTGGCGTCAAATGTATCTTCTTTGCCTTCCACTATTTTTTCTTCAACAACTTTGGCAACGACTGAACCTTTCAATACTAAATTAGCTTGTCCTTTTGGTACGAAACTGGTGGCAATGAAATGCTGGTCTTTTAGATATTTTTTATAAACGCGCATTACGTCTTCGGTAGTAACCGCAAGGATTTTTTTTACGTCTTGGTTAATATAATCAGGTGATCCTGCAAAGATTTGGTATTGGGCTAATTGAAATCCTTTTCCTAAAACACTCGAAAGTCCACTGTAAAAAGCAGTTTCTTGTCCAGCTTTAATTCGATTCAAATCTTGTGTAGAAATTCCTTCTTTTTCGAAATTTTTGAAGGCTTCGTTTACGCCGTCCATCACCGAATTCAGGTTCGTTTTGTCGAAAGCTACAATATTTAGGATGTATTGTCCCGCTAGTTCAGAATTGTACTGAGAAAGTTCGACTTCATCAGTCAATTTCTTGTCTTCTACCAGTGTTTTATATAAAGGTGCTTTCTTTCCTTTGGCAAGGTAAGTTGCCAAAACTTCTAATGCATAGCTGTCAGGATGGTATTCGTAAACAGATGGCCACGTTAGCGTAAGTTGCGGCAAACGCGCAAAATTATCTTCGTGGTATAATTTTTTAGTTTCGGTTAATGTTACCAGCTGTTTTTCCATCTTTGGAATGGCTTCACCACGTTTTATTTCGCCGAAATATTTTTCGACCCAAGCTTTAGTTTGTTTTACATCGATATCACCGGCAATGGTTAATGTTACATTGTTAGGGACATACCAGCGGTTGTAGAATTCTTTTACATCTTGTAGAGAAGCATTTTGTAAATCTTCCAGAGATCCAATTACTTCCCAATGGTAAGGATGGTTTGTAGGATATAAATTAGAATTGATTACAGAGAAATTATTTCCATAAGGCTTGTTATCGTAACTCTGTCTTTTTTCGTTTTTAACGACTTGTTTTTCTTTGGCTAGCACAGGATCAGTTACCGTGTTAATGAAATATCCCAACTTATCTGCTTCTGCCCAAATCATTTTTTCTAAGGCATCTTTTGGTACCGTTTGATAATAATTAGTTCTATCTCGGCTTGTGGAACCATTAGCACCAGAGCCTCCAATGCGGGCACTCATCTTGTCTAATCCTCCTTTTCCTAAATTTTCTGATTCTAAGAAAAGTAAATGTTCGAATAAATGGGCAAATCCAGTACGACCCGTTTTTTCTCTTGCTGATCCCACATGAGACGTTAAAGCAACAGCAACAACAGGATCAGATCGATCTATGTGTAAAATGACTTTCAGGCCATTGTCTAAAGTGAATTGTTCAAATTCTACTTTGAATTCTTTTGAGTCAGTCTTTTTTTTGTTGTTTTGTGAGTGCGAAACAGTTACCGTAAATAAGAGAATGGAGAGTGCTAGAAACTGGAATGATTTCATTTTAAGTGTTTTTGATTAATTTCTTTTGGACTGGGTTAATTAAAGCAAGATTGAATAATAATTCAGGTCTTTTTTTATTGAATAGCTGTTGCTACTTATAAATTGTATCAAATATAATATATATTTTCTTGAATATGATAGATTCTAAAACTAAGGAGTAGGAGTCAGGAAGTAATTATAATAAATAAAAGATAGCGCAGTTTGCGAAAAACTTTGCGAACTTTGCAGTAAAATAGAATCAGATGAAAATAAATTTAAAGAACGGAATTGATAAACTCATTTTCGGGATGAAACAAAAGGATGTTACCGCAATTTACGGTAAGCCGGATAGAAATTACAAGGACGAAGATGATAATGTGATTTTTGCCTACAATACACTTAAAATCCGTTTGACATTTTACCTAGAAGAAGACTTTAGACTAGGATACATGGTGGCTTCTAACCCAAATTTAGAGCTTTTCGGGAATAAAGTGATCAATAGAAAAATTGCTGATGTCAAGAAAGATTTGGCGAGCAAATCAATAACGAAATTCACTCAGGAAGAGTTTGATACCTTTGAAAATTACTTCAACGAGGAGAATTGGATTATCTTTCAAACAGAATTTGATGAGGTTGTGAAATTTGAGATTGGAGCTATTTTCAATCAAAAAGACGAATTCGACTGGAAATTCCCTGCCAAAAAATAATTTGCATTCCAAAATAAAGAACAAAACCCGATAGCTTTTAAACTATCGGGTTTTTTGTATATAAATCATACGGTACTAATTCGGCTTAATTTTCTAGAATCTCATAGATTTTAAAGTCTGTGTTTCCGTTTGAGTTAATCTCTAAGGCAGTCGCTTTTTTTAATTGTTTTGGAGTAATTACAATAAAGTTTTCTGCACCTTTATAGATTGATGATTTTTTACCCCGTTTGTTAATTTGGTAAATTTCGAAAGCTTTATTCGTATTTTGAACAAGTACACTAATCGTTTTGGTTTGCTTGTTTATAGATAAAGGGACAGTTGCATTTTCCTTATCCTTAAGCGCTAAATAGGTTGTAATTGAATAATCTTGAACATAGACCGTTTGATCAGTATTTTTGTTTTCAGCTTCGACCACAATTTTAAATTCTTTTAAGAAGAAACTCTTCACATCGGTAGCATTATTTTTAAAACGGATGTATTTTATGCCATCAGCTATTGCTTTTAGATTTCCTTTTCCTTTTTTCTGCTCCACTTTTAAAGTTTGCCAGGTGAGTCCGTCTGTGGACGTTTCAAACACGCCATTTTCCATTAAAGTATTCGATTCTAAGTTAAAATAGAATTCTTTGGCTTTTAAACTTTTATCGATGTGTATTCCAATGTATTCTTGTGGTTTTAGATTTATAACCTCTAAGATAGGAGAAATTGCAACACTACTATTATTCAATTGCAGAGGTTGGTTTTTTAATTTCTCCGTATTATTGATTAGAGCTGTAGTGCTGTTTTTTTCGAAATTACCAGTAGTAGGAATAAAACAGTTTTGTGCTTGATCAAAAATAGTTTTGACAAAAGGCATTAAAACTAAAGAGCCCGTTTTTACTCCGGGTTGGTATGGGTTTTGGTTAAACGTTTTATCAACTATTTGTATGCTGTCTAAAAGCGCTTCCATTTTTAAATAACTGTTCCAAGCCAAAGCTTTGTTTTCTGCTTGTTTTGCGCCAAGAAACAACATCGTTTCTACTCCCACTTTTCCTAATAAGTTAAATTGGGTCAACCAAGGATCGATCTCCTTAATCAGATTTTTATTTTTAGATTTGCTGCGAATTTTTTCAGAAACCGGAATAATACTTTCAAACTCTGCTTTTATTTTCGAAGCTAACTCCGTTGAATAATTTCCGTCTTTGTACGATGCCAAAAAAGATTCTATCGTAGGCTTTATAATAACTGATTCTACTCTTCTGTAACCATGTCCGTTTGGACCTAAGTCACTATTGTGCTCATTAAATAGCTGAAATGCTGCTGCTGCTTCAGGCATTACATATTTTGCTGCTGCATGCCATGCCGACATTGGTTCGTAACTTTTAAGGTTCCAAGAATACAAAGCAACGCTAAATAAGGCCAACTTAGAAGCTTCGGCGCGTTCCATAGGATTCGAAACAAATCCAGATAAATCATTTTTGATGCTAGTGTCTAATCCATAAGCCGCTCCCATCAATAAATGATCGCGAACGTAATCACTCACTGGAAAGTTCCACCAGATGTAAGCTTTACGCTTAATTCTTTTGTTGATCCAGTTTAAGTCGGCTTTACTAACATCATCAATTACTCGGTCTCCTGTCCACATTACATGAATTGAAGGGTGAAGTTTGTCTCCTAAGATGTCTAAATAGGTGTCTGGTTTTGGGTTAGACCAAGATTTATTATATTCCGTTGGACACATAATCAAAGGCAAAACATCTTTTTTCTTTTCAATAAATTGACTTTGGATGTAATTCAGTAATTGTGCTTGTTTTTCGGCCTTTGTACCTTCTCCTGAAATATCATCAAAAAATACGGCAAATGAACGTACGCCTAAATCATACATTCCTTCGAATTTGTTTAAAATCGCTAAACTATCTGTTTTGTTCCATTGAATGTCTAAGCCAGGATGAATCGCCCAAGTGAAGTCGATTTCATTATTTTTGGCTTCTTGAACAAGTTCTTTAATTTGCTTAGCATTTTCAGCTGGATAGGGTTTTCTCCAGTTTGGCGATGAATGATATGGATCGTCTTTTGGTCCATAGATGTAAGTATTTAATTTTAGCGCTCCATAAAATTTAAATTGCGAAATACGGTCTTCATGACTCCATGGATTTCCATAAAATCCTTCAACTGAACCACGAGATAAAACATCTGGAAAGTCTGTGATGTCAACTAATGGTAAAGTATTGTCTTTTTTTAGTTGCGTTAAAGTTTGTAATGCATAAAAAGTAGCTCTATTGTCAGAAACACCAATTTGTATCGACTGTGGAGTGATTTTTAAAGTATAGGCTCCGGATACATTTAGATTTTTATCGGGACTTTTTAAAGAAGTGATGATTATTGGTAAAGCTTTGTTAGCACTTTTGGTGTTAAACATCTCGTTCAATAGAACCAAACTATTTGGTTTTAATTTAAAATTACCTTGTAATTGATAAGGTGTATCAGTACTTAATTTACCTTCGCTAAAATTAATTTTTTGTGGATTCGGAAAGATGGTGTAGTTGGTGTTTTGTGCTAAAACAGTATTTGTGATCAATGAAAATAATGCGATAAAGAGGAAAAGTTTTTGGTTCATTTTTTAGTGTTAATATATAATTTTACTGAGAAATAAAAGTATTGCATCTCTCTCTAAAACTATAGCCGGTTAAAATTTTGCGAAAGGTAAAAGTATAAGATTTAATTTATAAAATAAAATGCTTTTAAGAGGAAAATGTTTTTTTCAAACAGATGGAAGTCTAATTATGTTGTAAAGATTTTCATAACGATTTTGAGATTTTGAAGTCGAGGTAAATAAATAATTAGCAGTTGCTTTAAGAAAAAAGTGTAGATTTTATTATAAATTGGATTATCATAAAAAAAAGAAAACCCAACACATTTTTAAAATGTGTTGGGTTTATTTCTAAAATCTCATTGCTGAGAATCGTTTTATTGTTTTGGAGCAGGTTGCTTTTCAAACATTTCTAATTCAAATACTAGATTGGTATTAGGAGGAATGACACCGCCAGCACCTCTTTCGCCATAAGCTAATTTAGCTGGGATAAAAGCCACAACTTTGTCTCCATAAGACATTAAGGCTAATGCTTCTAAAAAACCAGGAATCATACCATCCTTTTTACCAGCTTCAAATGGAAAAGCTTTATAGCCGTTTTGAGCTGCTCTATTTGCATCAAATTTCCCATATTCTTTAGCGACGTCTTCATAGCTACTGTCAAATAAGGTTCCGTCTTCAAAATAACCTGCATAATGAAAAAAGAAAGTACTGCCTGCTACCGGTTTAATTCCCGCTCCTTTTTGGATAACTTTATAAGCTAATCCTGAAGGAGTAGTTGTTGTGGTTCCTTTTGCAGTCGATAAAAAAGTTACTTTGTCAGCAACAACTTTAGCAAGTTTTTCTATTAAAGCTTTTTTATTTTCGGCATCAATTACTTCTTTTTTTTCTTTTTTTTCTGCTTCAATAATAGCTTGTTTTTTAGCGTCTTCCTCTTTATTGTCATAATAATTAGCAAATACTTTTGAAGCGTTAAACTTCTTTGCTAATTTTCCTTTAGGTTCAATAGTTACTTTTGTGATTACATCATTTTGAGCAATAGTATTTACGATATCCATACCCTGAGTTACACGACCAAAAATGGTGTGTTTTCCGTTTAGCCATGGTGTATCTTTATGAGTGATGAAAAATTGACTTGAATTGGTCGCTGGTCCAGAGTTGGCCATAGCCAAAACTCCACCTTTGTCAAACGACAGATCAGTAAATTCATCTTTGAAAGAATAGCCAGTACCTCCAGCACCACTTCCTGAAGGGTCTCCACCTTGAATCATGAAATCATTGATAACGCGGTGAAATTTTAAACCATCAAAAAAAGGTTTTCCTTTTAACTTTTTATCAGTAATATAAGTGTTTTTTCCTTCTGCAAGTGAAATAAAGTTGGCTACAGTAATTGGTGCTTTATCATATTCTAATTGCAGGATGATATCGCCTTTGTTGGTAGAAATAGTGGCAAAGATTCCTTCCTTTGAAATAGCTTTTTCTGTAATCGTTTTGGCAGGAGTAAGCTTTGTGGCTTCAACTGGTTTTTTTGCCGTTTGGGCTTGTATATTTAGCATTCCGATGAATGCAAACAATAAAAGTTTGAGTTTCATTTTCTATTTTTTTTAGGTCTAATTTAAAAAGTTCTATACAATTATTGCGGAACTACTTCCATTAATTCTATTTCAAAAATAATATTCGCGTTTGGAGGAATCACGTCTCCCGCACCACCGGCTCCATAAGCTAAATGAGAAGGTATAAACAAAATTGCTTTGTCACCAAAAGACAATTTTTCTAATCCTTCAATAAATCCAGGAATCATCCCGTCTTTCTTCCCAGCTTGAAAAGGAATCGGTTGGTATCCATTTTGAGCAGCTCTGTCTTGATCAAATTTGCCATAAGTTTGTGCTACATTTTCGATACTAGTGTCAAAAAGATGGCCATCTTCTAGAAAACCTGCATAGTGAATATATATTGCCGAACCTTTTGCCGGTTTCTTACCAGCTGCTTTATGAGTGATAACGTATCTAAGTCCTGTAGATGTTTTTGTTGCTTTACTTTTTAGCGCATTAAAATATTTTACCTTGTCCTCACGAACATCTTTATATTTCTCATCGTACTTTTTCTTGCTTTGAGCTTCGATTGCTAGTTTTTGCTTTTGATTTTCAGCTTCTAAAGAGAAGTAGTTGAAGAATGTTTTGATGGCATTAAACTTTTTTGCTGCTTCTCCTTTTCTGATTATAGTAACTTTTTTAATAAAGTCATTTTGCTCAATAAGGTTAACAACATCCATACCATTTTCGACAACATGTCCAAAAATAGTGTGTTTGCCATCTAACCAAGGCGTTGCAACGTGTGTAATGAAAAATTGACTGCTATTTGTTGCAGGTCCATTATTAGCCATTGCTAACACTCCAGCTGTATCAAATCGTGCGTCGGTAATTTCATCTTTAAATTTATATCCAGCATCTCCTGAACCAGTTCCTAGCGGATCACCTGCTTGTATCATGAATTCTTTGATTACTCTGTGGAAACGCAGTCCATCAAAAAAAGGTTTTCCCTTCAGGTTGTTATTAGTCACAAAATCATTTTTCCCTTCGGCTAATGTAACAAAATTAGCTACTGTGATAGGTGCTTTTGTGTAGTCTAACTCCACGATAATATCTCCTCTGCTAGTTTCTATTTGTGCATATAAACCATCTGGGAGATTGCTGTTTTCCTCTTTGCAAGAATACAATGTAACAATTGCAAGTAATACGAATGCGATTCTTTTTTTCATAACTATAGTGGTTAACTTATTATTTTAAAGTGTCTTTTGGTTTTATTGGTGCTGGTATCGTCTTTTTTAGTGGAGCAGCGACTTGTGGTGTAGTGTCTGACACTATTTTTTTTACAGCTGGAATTGATTTAGTTTCCGTTTGTTTTTTATATTCTTCTTCTGATTTAAAATCATGTAAGCTAACCGAAACAGCCAAGGGTTGGTTTATTCCAATTCTTTTATTGTCTCCATGATAGCCATAACCCATATGTGATGGAAAGAGAAAAGTTACTTTCTCGTTCTTATGCATTTGTTTGATTCCATCTCTTAAACCCATCATTATATCTTCCTTATCGACATAATAGATTTGTGGTCTTAATTCTAGTTGTGAGTATATGATGGTACCGTCCAGGTCTTTGATTTCGTAGTCAAAGAATACCACATCTCCTTTTTTTGGAGTAAGGGTGTCCACTTCGTTTTCAGTATCATAGGAATACCAATAACCTTTTGAAGAAGCTATATAATCCACATCGGGATTACTTTTCATCAGTTTTTTGATCAAATCTTCTTCGCCTGCTACTAATTTTTTATTTCTTTCCACTGATTTTTTCATAAAGCTGCCTGAGCTTTGAGAAAGTGGTCTTCGAGCTTCTTGATGTTGTTTGCAACTGGAAACCATAAGTGTTAGAAAAAGGATAAATACAACAATAGGATTAATTTTCATAATAGGTTATATCGTTATTCTTGTTACTAAATCTTCAAACTTTTTTATTGTTTCTTCCATCGATACTTCTGATTTTCCACCGGCCGCATTGCGATGTCCGCCACCATGAAAATGATCTCTCGCAAATTGGTTCACATCAAAATCACCTTGTGAGCGAAAAGAAATTTTAATAATATTTTCGTCTTTATTTTCGATAAAAATAGCTGTAAAATTAATTCCTTTTATGCTTAAACCATAGTTAACGATGCCTTCAGTATCTCCTTTTACATAATCAAAGGTATTTAATTCCTCTTGAGTTAGTGTAGTATAACTTGTTTGATGTTCTGAAATTACCTTCATGTTTTGAAGTGCTCTACCTAATAGTTGCAAGCGACTATAAGAACTATTTTCAAAAAGTAAAGTAGGAATGTTTGTATTCTCGACGCCTAAATCAATTAATTCAGCTACAATTCTATGGGTGTTTCCTGTAGTTCCTGGGAATCTAAAAGAACCTGAATCGGTGAGGATTCCTGTGTAAATGCAAGTTCCAATGGTTTTGTCGATAGCTTCTTTTTGACCAAGAAAGGAAATGAAGTTATACAGCATTTCGCAAGTAGAACCAAAAGAGGTGTCAGAGTAAGTGTACGCTGCATAATCATCTGGCTTTTGATGATGGTCAATCATGATAAATGGCGCTTTCATCTTGGCCAAAACATTTTCCATGTCGCCACCCACACGGTGTAGTGCATTAAGATCCAGTGTAAAAATTAGATCAGCTGCCTCCAGTATTTTAGTGCAGTTTTCTTTGTCTTTTTCGAATATTTTAACGGTTTCTGAGCCTGGAAGCCAAGCAAGGAAATCTGGAAATTCATTTGGAGCAATCACAATGGGTTCGTGATTGTTTTTTAGTAAAAAGTGATATAATCCTAAGGTAGAACCCATAGCATCTCCATCTGGACCTCTATGCGGAATGATTGCAATTTTTTTTGGTGTTGCTAATAACAACTGTATCGCTTGAATGTCTTGTATTTTCATAGTGTGCGAAATTACATTTTTTTACTGTAAAGTTGAAATCATTTAAAAATTAAGCTTGCCTTTCAAGTTAAAAATTGTCTAATCTTCCTCTTTTAAATTTTTGATACAAATTATATTTAGTTCCTTTTACAATTTGAGAATGATAAATTCCCACTGGTCCCGATGCTAAATAAGCTATAAAACAGGCAATTCCGATAAATATCCCGCTTTCGATTCCAAAGAGTTCCATTCCCATAATCGTACACGCAAAGGGGGTATGTGTGGCTCCTGAAAATACGGCCACAAATCCCATACCTGCTAAAAGCGCAATAGGTAACGGAACAAAAAGAGATAAGGCACTACCTAATGTGGCTCCGATAAAAAATAACGGAGTAACTTCACCACCTTTAAATCCAGAGCCTAATATAAATCCGGTAAATAATATTTTTAGTAAAAAGTCATAATAGTCACTTGGATTAGTGAAGGAATCGACAATTATAGGAACTCCTAATCCTAGGTATTTTGTGGTTCCAATGAAATACATCGCAATAGCAAATATGACTCCGCCCGCAAACGGGCGTAGCGGAGGATATTTTATAGTTTTCGAAAATACATTCCCCCAAAAATGGGTGCTTCTAGAAAAAAGCATGGCCGCTAATCCAAACAAAATACTAATGGGAATAATCCAAAGTAGCATTGTTAAAGAAAAGGAAGGAACGATAGGAATGGCGTAGTGGGTATGTTTTACTTCCCAGAACTCGACGGCGTAGTAAGCGATAAATGCTACAAGAAAAGACAAAACAATGCTTTTGAAACTGACTTTGCTGAAATATAAAACCTCCAAAGCAAACAAAGCACCGGCTAATGGTGTCCCAAAAACAGAAGCAAATCCAGCGCTGATTCCAAGTATGATCAGCGTTTTTCTGTCGGAAATATTGAGTTTGAATAGTCCCGTAAACTGATCTGAGATTGCTCCTCCCATCTGTACTGCAGTTCCTTCTCGTCCTGCTGATCCGCCAAATAAATGGGTGATTATAGTACCAATAAGTACTAAAGGAGCCAAGATTATAGGAATAGTTTTTTTTGGCGTTTCATATTCTTCCAGCAATAAATTATTCCCTTTTACAGCTTCTTGTCCATAATAATGGTATCCTAAACCTATAAGTAAACCACCTATTGGCAAGAGCCAAATAATCCAATTGTGCTGGCCGCGGTAAGCCGCAGCCCATTCTAATGCTACTAATAAAAAGGCAGAAGCCGAACCAGATAAAACACCTATCAAAACACAAATGGAAATCCATTTAAGGGAGCCTGCTATAATTTTCTTTAGTTTTTCGGTAGTCATTTGTTTCAATAGTGCAATTGCCCAAGCAATTTTTGGCTAAAGTATTACAATCCTTTCTAACTTTTTTATTTTTCAGGAAGTACGGCTGTAATTTCAATTTCTACAAGATACTCGGGAGCGACTAATTTACTTATTTCATAGAAACCAGTAGCGGGTTTAATATCTTTAAAAAATTCAGCATGAGCTTTAGCGACGTCTTCGAAGGAATTGATGTCAGTAGTGAAAATTCTAGTTCGAATGACGTCTTTCATACTCGCATTTAAATCTTCAAGTACTTTTTCTACTCGTTGAAGTATGTTAAAAGTTTGCGAATAAGCATCGTCAGCTTTTACTTTTTCTCCATCTACAATAGCCACGGTTCCAGAAATTTCGATGCTATTTCCAATGCGAACAGCACGACAGTAGCCCATTTTTTCTTCCCATGGAGAACCTGTTAATATGTTTTCTCTTTTCATTTTGATTCGTTTTTTTAGTTTGTATCGAATTTTGGTATATTTTTTGCAATTTAGAGAAAATAATAAAATAAAAAACGCTGTTTTTATATAAAAAAGTTTGATTTTGATTGATGAGTTTTAGTTGTCTTTTATACTATTCAACACACTATTTTCGAAAATTCGAAGTTATAAAAACAAGTTAAAGTTAGCCATTTTTATGTTTTTATAATTTTGGTTTTTTATTTTTAAAAAAATTGAACAAATGACAAATAAATTTACAAGCAGTACGAGTCGTATTTTCTTTTCACTTTTAGTATTTGGGATTATTTCCAATGGATATTCACAGGAAGAATTTAAAGATAAATTTAAAGCAGTTCCTCCAAAACAAAAGGAGTTGAAAAGTAAAGCGGTAGTTTCAAAAATTCCAGAGCCTCCAAAAGTTATACCTTATGTTGCTGCTGTCATACCAGAAAATACTTTTGTGGTGCCAAAAAATGATGTTATAGTAGCGTCAGATGTGTATCGTAAAAACCAAGATTTAGGGACTTTTAAAACGACTTCTAAAACTGCAAAAGTAAGATATCGTGATGCAGCTTATGTGGATGGAGATAGAATTAGAACTTACATAAATTATAAGGTTGTAGATTATGAAGTGCTATTAGAAGGAGATTTTAAAGGATTCGAAATAACACTTGAAAAAGGGATTAATAGAATTGATTTTGAAGCATTAAATGAAGGTTTTGCAGCACCAAATACCGCAGAATTTCAAGTTTATGATGACAAGGGAAAATTAATTTCTGCTAGTCAATGGAATATAGGGACAGGATATAAGGCTACTATAATGGTAGAAAAGGAGTAGATTTAACGTAGAACGGGATTTAAGTTTAAAACTAATTCTAATAGTTGTTTTAATCCCGTTATGGTTAAAGTTTATTTAATGTTCGGCTCCGGTTTTGTTTTCTAATTACAAAGCACGGTATATTTGTCGCATCTTGATATTTAGAGTATTTAAAAACAAAGTGGTATAATATGAAACAAATATTAGTGGTAATAATGATGTGTTTTGCTGTAAACAGCTATTCTCAAACTGAGTTTAGTTCTAAGTTTAAAGGAATACCACCTTTGGATACAGGTATTAAAACTAAAAAAGCCGTTGCTGCGCCTGTTGCGCAACCGGACATCGTAGCTCCTAATATTTTAAAAAAGCCGGAAACGAAATTCCAAAGTACTAATTTTAAAATAGGAGATCCAGATCCTATTTCGATGACTATAACAAATGATTTTATTAATCCAGGTGATGAAGTGCGGGATAAAATGAATAAGAAAATCGATAAATCATTAGTGAATAACGGATTAAAAGAAGACACATCTTATTTAAATCTAAAAGACTTAGATTTCGGAATCATACGAACAAAGTCAAAATCCTTAGTGATTCGAGTACGAGATTACGGTGCAATTGATGGCGATTTGATAAAAGCCACACTTATTCATGATTATAAAGGTACTGTTTTAGCAAATAATTTATTCTTGGGTTCCAATTTCAAAGACATCAAGATGGACCTTAAAGAGGGACTTAACTATTTAGAATTAGAGGCGCTGAACCGTGGCTCTCTTGGAGGAAACACCGGAGCTTTTTATATTTATGATACCGACGGAAATTTGTTATTATCTGACTTGTGGAATAATTTTGATAAAGGTGTGAAATCTAAATTTACATTTGTAAAAGAATAATAACTACTATAGTTTTTTGTGGACTAGAAAGGATCAGCTGTAACTTTGAATTTCATATCTCCTTTTACGGTAATATCTTGACTAATTGTTTCTTTAATTACTGCTTTTGTTCTCAACTTAAAAGAAGGTGCTTTTATGTACTTATCTAGTTTCGCAGTAGTAGGCTTGAGTACTAAGGTATTAGTAGAGTTATTAATATCGTCTTTCGAAGCTAATAGAATTTCATCGCTAGAATCCTTTGAAATATAAAGTTCGATTGATTTTAAAAAGCTGAATGTTTAGTCAGTGGGTTCTGTTATTGTTAATGTCAATTCTGTTATTTTCACATCCTTTACTAAGTCAGCTTAAATTTTTTAAAATTAGTAAATTGATAGATGTCAGTTTTTTGCTATTAGAATTGATTAACTTTAATTACATTGTAATTTATTGTGTTAAACATAAATAAAGAAGCTGCTGTTCATAGTTTTGTTTTATCTTCATTTGTATGATTTTTCAGCTTTTATGCCGTTAATACTAATCGTGGAAAAATATTTTTCATTTTTTCAAAATTCAATTTTTCAATTCCGAATATAAAAAGTATTTTTGCGCATGCAACACAACGTACTTATTTTAGATTTCGGATCGCAATATACACAGCTTATTGCGCGTAGAGTTCGCGAATTAAATATATTCTGCGAAATTTTCCCATACAATCACATTCCGAGTGATTTATCAAGTTATAAAGCCGTAATTCTTGGAGGTAGCCCCTTTTCTGTTAGAGGAGAAGATGCACCACATCCAGATTTATCTCAAATTAGAGGTAAATTACCTATGCTTGCCGTATGTTACGGAGCACAATACTTAGCTCATTTTAGTGGTGGGGAAGTAGCGGCTTCTAATACGAGAGAATATGGTAGAGCTAATTTAAATTTTATTAAAGAAAATGAAGTGTTCTTTGAAGGAGTTTCAGAGAACAGTCAAGTGTGGATGAGTCATAGTGACAGTGTAAAAGTTTTGCCAACTAATGGTGTAAAGCTTGCTAGCACGCATGATGTAGAATTTGCAGCTTATAAAATTGAAGGCGAAACAACTTACGCTATTCAATATCACCCAGAAGTTTTTCACTCAACTGATGGTTCAAAAATGCTAGAGAACTTTTTAGTAAAAATTGCCGAAGTTCCTCAAAATTTCACGCCAAATGCTTTTGTAGAAGAGATGGTTTCTGAGCTTAAAGAGAAATTACAAGATGATAAAGTAGTTCTAGGACTTTCTGGCGGAGTAGATTCTACTGTAGCAGCAGTTTTATTGCACCAAGCTATCGGTAAAAATCTATATTGTATTTTTGTAAACAATGGTTTACTTCGAAAAAACGAATTCCAAAGCGTATTAGATCAATACAAAGGAATGGGCTTGAATGTGAAAGGAGTTGATTCTGGAGATCGTTTTTTATCTGAACTTGCAGGTGTAAGTGATCCAGAGACAAAACGTAAAATTATTGGTAGAGTTTTTATCGAAGTTTTTGATGATGAGTCACATTTAATTGAAGATGTAAAATGGCTAGCACAAGGAACTATATATCCTGACGTAATTGAGTCGGTTTCTGTAAAAGGACCTTCAGCTACAATAAAATCACATCATAATGTAGGTGGATTACCTGATTATATGAAGTTGAAAATTGTAGAGCCACTTCGTATGCTTTTTAAAGACGAAGTACGTAGAGTGGGAGCGTCATTAGGAATTGATCCAGAATTATTAGGAAGACATCCTTTTCCTGGACCAGGATTATCCATCAGAATCTTAGGAGATATTACACCTGAAAAAGTACAAATTTTACAAGATGTTGATAAAGTTTTTATTGACGGATTAAAATCTTGGGGATTGTATGACAAAGTATGGCAAGCAGGAGCAATCCTTCTTCCTGTAAATAGTGTAGGAGTAATGGGTGATGAGCGTACTTATGAAAAAGTAGTTGCGCTACGTGCTGTGGAATCTACAGATGGTATGACGGCAGACTGGGTACATTTACCATATGATTTCTTGATGAAAGTGTCTAATGATATTATCAATAAAGTAAAAGGAGTAAATAGAGTGGTATATGACATTAGTTCTAAACCACCTGCAACAATTGAATGGGAATAAGAGACATTAGTTTTTAATACTTTTTATAGCAACGGTACCAACTTTTTAATTAAAATTTGGTACCGTTTTTGTTATCTTTGAACCAATAATTTATATAAATAATATGATGAAGTATTTTTTTACAATCTACATAGCTGTTTTCTTATTTACTACAAATGTTTTTTCGCAAGAAAAAGTCATAACTCATAAGGTAGAAAAAGGAGAGACAATCAATCAAATAGCTCAAAAATATAGAGTTACTCCATTTGATATCTTTCAATTAAATCCAGATGCACAAAGAGGCTTGAAACCAGATAGTGTTTTGCTGATTCCAAGTAAAGCGGGTGCGAAAATCGCGGCTGTTCCAACTAAAATCAATGTACAGACTCAAACTCATGTGGTACTTGCAAAAGAAACTTTGTACGGAATCCAAAAAAAATATGGGGTTTCTGATGAAGACCTAAAAAGCGCGAATCCTTTTCTTGAGAATGATGGCTTGCAAATAGGGCAAATCCTGACTATTCCTTCAAAAAACAGCCCGAAAAAACTTGTTTCAAATCAAGAAAAATACATTTATCACGATGTGCTAGCTAAAGAAACGAAGTATTCAATCACTAAACAATATGGAATTACTATTGCCGAATTGGAAAAACGCAATCCTGAGGTAGTTACGAGTTTACCTATTGGATACCGATTGGTAATTAAGGGAGCAGTACCAAAAATAGAAAAAGTTGCCGAGAAAATAGAGGCAAAAGTAGAGGAAAAAGGAGCAAAGGAGCAGGGAAATCTAAAGAAGGCTTTGACTGTTGTTGACTATGTTGCTTATGAGGTACAGCCTAAAGAAACATTATACAGTTTATCAAAGATGTTTGAATTGACTCAAGACGAACTTATTGCACTTAACCCTGAGCTTGTGAACGGAGTAGAAATCGGTATGTTATTGAAGGTTCCCTCTAAACTTCAGGCGTCAGCTGATGATAAGAAAGAATATATGGCTTTGTCGAAAAAAGTCACTTATGATAACCGTAAAAGAATGGTAATGTTATTGCCTTTTAATGTTGCTAACATAGAAAGTGATACTGTGAATTCTACCTCTAATCGATTGAAAAAAGATAAGTTTTTAAACATGACCTTAGATTTTTATGCAGGAGCTTTAATCGCTATTGACTCTGCTAAGGTATTAGGTTATCCTATCGATGTCGAAATTTATGACTCTCGTGAAACTAAAAACAATTCGGATGTTGCGTCAATAATTCGAAATAAAAACCTAGTAAATGCCAATGCGATTATTGGCCCGTTTTACCAAAGTAATGCAGAAATAGCAGCGCAATTAGTAGGGATGAATAACGTACCTGTTATTTCTCCGCTTTCAAAAGACATTGGAAAACCGTATGCAAATCTATACCAAACGATTCCTACAAATGAAGCTATTAAAGGAGCAATGTTTGATTACATGCGTTCAAAAAATGGTAATATTATTGCAGTAGTTGACAAGAAAAAAGAATCGATTATTCAATACATAAAACAATATCAAAAGCAGGTTCCTTTTGTAGCTTTTAAAGAAAATGGAAGCTTGTCTGCCGAAAGTCTAAAAGGAATGTTGGTAAAAGACAAAATGAATTATGTAGTGATGGAGACAGGGAATACCTGGATGATTAAGAGTACTGTAGCTGCGATGGTGAGTTCGATGCCAGCTTATCAAGTGCAGTTAGTGATTTTAGAACCTAATGAAACATTGGATACAGATGAAATAAAATTTCAGAATCTTACGAAACTGAACTTAATGTATCCTTCGGTGACTAGTGATTATATTTCTCCCGAAATGGCACTTTTCGAAAAAAAATATAGAAAAGCAAATAATATTTATCCAAGTGATTACGCTACTCGTGGTTTTGATATGACTTTTGATACCATGGTTCGATTAGTTCAAAATAAAAGCTTTGAAGATACTGTGAATTCAGCGGCGACAAAACGAGGAGAGAATAAGTTCGAATACTATAAAAAAGAAGACGGTGGGTACACAAACAAAGGTGTTTTTATTTTGTATTATGATACAGATATGACTATAAAAGAAGCGCACTAAGGAAATGTATGACGGTACTGTTTGTGCTGTTTGTTTGAGTTTAAATACTGAAATCGAAAAACGAATCACTTTTAATTAGAAATAGTCAAGCGAAGTGAGAGGAAAGAGTATAGAGTGAAGAAGTGAGTTCTTTTCTGAGAAAAGGTTATCATGTAGTCTCTATATTCTATCCTCTTTTTTCTTTGTTCTTTTCTCAAATTTTCTACTTTTACTTCATGGATAAAAATCAACAACAACTTATAAAACTGGCTCATACTAAAATGCCTTTTGGAAAGTATGAAGGGAAATTCTTAATTGATTTACCGGAGTACTATGTAGTATGGTACAACAACAAAGGGTTTCCAAAGGGAGAATTAGGCGAGCAATTAAAGCTTATATATGAGTTAAAGCTCAATGGACTGGAGGAATTGATAAGAAATATTAAAAAACGATATCCAAAACCACAATAATTTAAGAAATTATTGTGGTTTTTTACTTTATAAGGGCTGTATTGAGCAATTGTCAATTTTCCAAATTATCTCATTTTCAAATTAGCATATTCTCAATTTATAATCGTATTTTTGCCGAGTTTTTTAGACAACTACAATACAAACAACTACAGCATGAATCAAACGAAATATATTTTTGTTACTGGCGGTGTGACTTCTTCTTTAGGAAAAGGTATAATTGCAGCATCATTGGCAAAATTGTTACAAGCACGAGGATATAGAACGACTATCCAGAAGTTCGACCCCTATTTAAATGTTGATCCGGGTACTTTAAACCCATACGAACATGGAGAATGTTATGTTACGGATGATGGAGCTGAAACTGATTTAGATTTAGGTCATTATGAGCGTTTCTTGAATGTTCCTACTTCTCAAGCAAATAATGTTACCACAGGTAGAATATATCTTTCAGTTATTGAAAAAGAAAGAAGAGGAGAATTTCTAGGAAAAACGGTTCAAGTTGTTCCTCATATTACCAATGAAATAAAAGACAGAATGCAATTGCTTGGTAATTCAGGTGATTTTGATATTGTTATAACCGAAATAGGTGGAACAGTAGGAGACATTGAATCTTTACCATATATTGAGTCTGTTCGTCAATTGGTTTGGGATCTAGGGGAGCATAATGCAATTGTAATTCACTTGACTTTAGTGCCTTACTTAGCTGCTGCAGGAGAATTAAAAACTAAGCCTACACAACATTCTGTGAAAACTTTAATGGAAAGCGGAATTAAAGCTGATATTTTAGTTTGTAGAACAGAGCATGAAATTTCGGATGAAATTCGCAATAAATTAGCCTTGTTTTGTAATGTAAAAAGAGAAGCAGTTATTCAATCTATTGATGCTGCAACTATTTATGAAGTACCTAATTTAATGTTAGAAGAAGGTCTAGATGTTGTTGCTTTAAAGAAACTAGACTTGCCTAAAAAAGCAGCTCCAGATTTGAAAAACTGGAATATCTTCTTGAAGAGATTAAAAAACCCTAAGCATTCTATAAATATTGGTTTGATTGGGAAATATGTAGAAATGCAAGATTGTTACAAATCAATTTTGGAAGCGTTTATTCATGCAGGAGCTTCAAATGAGACTAAAGTAAATATAATTTCAATCCATTCTGAATATATTGACGCCTCAAATATCGAAGAGAAATTCAAAAATCTTGACGGTATATTGGTAGCGCCAGGTTTTGGAGAAAGAGGAATTGAAGGTAAAATAGAAGCGGTTCGTTATGCACGTGAGAATAAAGTTCCATTTTTCGGAATTTGTTTGGGTATGCAAATGGCAGTTATAGAATATTCTAGAAATATTTTAGGATTTGCTGATGCCAATTCGACAGAAATGAATGAGCGCACTGCGCATCCAGTTGTTAATTTAATGGAAGAGCAAAAAAATGTGACTGATAAAGGAGGGACAATGCGTCTTGGAGCTTGGAAATGTGATATTAAGGAAGATTCATTAGCTTATAAAATATACGGACAATCGACTATTTCTGAACGTCACCGTCATCGTTATGAGTACAATAGTGCTTATGTAGAGGCATTGCAAAATGCTGGATTAAAAGCATCAG
Organism: Flavobacterium sp. XN-5; assembly: GCF_008033395.2. Classification (NCBI taxonomy): domain Bacteria; kingdom Pseudomonadati; phylum Bacteroidota; class Flavobacteriia; order Flavobacteriales; family Flavobacteriaceae; genus Flavobacterium; species Flavobacterium sp. XN-5. The sequence goes on along the minus strand of NZ_VOGZ02000007.1, from coordinate 172,521 downwards.
GAGTGAACCCAGACACTGGATTAGTTGAAATCGTTGAATTAGAAGACCATCCATTTTTCATTGGTGTACAATACCATCCTGAATATAAAAGTACCGTTGCAAACCCACATCCTCTTTTTGTGAATTTTGTAGCCGCTGCCGTTAAAGCAAAAAAGAAATAATTTCAGTACATCAATAAGATAATGAAATCTAATTTTTGTTTATCGGGAAAGGATAAGCAATAAAACATAAATAATTTTTATAATAATGGAACAAAAGAAATTTGACCCGAATTCGATAATTGGTTTTGCATTGATCTTCGGGATATTGATTTGGATAATGTATCAAAATCAACCTGATCCTGTTGCAATTGCTGCTGAGAAAGCGCAGAAGGAATTGGTGATAAAAGAGGCTCAAGCCAAAGAATTGAATGATAAAGTGGTTGCCCAAGCTACGGAAGCGGTTGCTACTACTGGAGATTCTACACAATTAGCTAATTTAGAAAAAAAGCTTGGAAACTTTGCTTATTCAGCGACATTACCGTCTGCTAAAGAAGGTTTTACAACTATCGAAAATGAATTAGTTAAATTAAAAATAGCTAATAAGGGAGGATATATTGTAGAAGCTACTCTTAAAAATTACGAAAGATTTAATAAAGGATCAGGTGAATTAGTTGCATTAATTAAAGACAATAATGCTAATTTAAATGTGCAGTTGATTACAAGTGACAACCGTACTTTAAATACTAAAGATTTATTCTTCGAACCTAATTTAACAAAAGTAGGTTCTGACCAAGTGCTTAGCATGCGATTAAAAGCGGGTGCTAACGAGTACTTAGAATATAAGTATGTCTTGAAGGCAGATGATTATATGCTTGACTTTGTTATTCATTCTAAAGGTTTAAATAAAGTTTTAAATTCTTCAAAACCTTTAAATCTTGAATGGGATTTAAAAAGCTATACTAACGAGAAAAGTATCAGTTATGAAAATCGTTATGCTGAACTTTATTACGAACATGAAGAAGGGAAAAGTGATTATCTAGGTCTAGGAAATGACGAAGTGGAAACGGTTACTGATGTTTCTTATATTGCTTATAAGCAACACTTTTTTACATCGATTTTATTATCGGATGTACCTTTCACCAAAGCAGAAATATTTTCTAATAATTTAGTTAAGGACGAGCAAATTGATTCGGTTTATACCAAGCAGTTTAAAGCCATTGTTCCATTAGCATTCATAAATGGTGAGATTGACCAAAAAATGAATTGGTACTACGGACCAACGGATTATACTTTGTTAAAAAAATATGATAGAAATTTAGAGGATATCGTGGCTTTGGGTTGGGGTATTTTTGGATGGATTAACCGTCATGCTTTTATACCAATGTATGGTTTCTTAAGTATGTTTATTCAACATGGTTGGGCTATTATATTGTTTACAATATTGGTAAAATTATTGATGTCTCCTATTACTTACAAATCATTTTTGTCACAAGCAAAAATGAAAGTATTGCGTCCTGAAATTATGGAGCTAGGGGAAAAATTCAAAAAAGATCCAATGAAAAAGCAACAGGAAACAATGAAGCTTTACAATAAAGCGGGTGTGAATCCTATGGCTGGTTGTATTCCTGGATTGATGCAGGCTCCTATTTTCTATGCTTTATTTCAATTCTTTCCGTCGGCAATAGGGTTAAGACAACAAGGATTCTTATGGGCAGACGATTTATCTTCGTTTGACTCTATTTATGAACTACCATTTCATATTCCATTTTATGGAAGTCATATTAGTTTGTTTCCTATTCTGGCCTCTATTGCTATTTTCTTTTACATGAAAATGACAACTGGAGATCAACAAATGGCGACACCTACACAGGAAGGGATGCCAGATATGGCCAAAATGATGAAAATAATGATTTATGTTTCGCCATTAATGATGTTGTTTTTCTTTAATAGTTATGCTTCTGGATTGAGTTTGTACTATTTTGTTTCGAATACAATTACAATAGGAATCATGCTTATTATTAAAAACTATATTATTGATAGTGATAAGATTCATAATGAAATTCAAGAGAACAAGAAAAAAGAGCCTAAGAAACAAGGTAAATTCCAACGTAAACTTCAAGAAGTGATGGAACAAGCTGAGGCTCAAAAAGCACTTGACAAAAAGAAAAAATAGTTTCTATTTCGTAGAAATCCTTTCATATTAAAAATGCCCCCAAAAGATTTACGCTTTTGGGGGCATTTTATTTGTAGATAATTCAGTTATATTATTGAAGTCTATCAACTTATAGTGAAGAAGATGCTAATAGACTTCGTGCTGGATTGTGAACTTATGGAATTGTGATAGAGCTAAAGGTTTGTTTAGTGTCTTACTTTGTTGTTAAGGTGTATTCGAAACCTTCTAAATCAGTGGCTAATAAGGTGTGTTTATTAATCCATTCCGCTACAACTTCAATATTCGTAGCATTTGTCGTGGTAAGATAACCAACACCAATTTTGCCTTCAATATTTATGTTGCCATGAACATTTTCGCCATTTTCATCAGTTCCTACTACTTTATAGTCATGTTGGCTAAGTTCCGTAGTTTTAACAGTATTATTAACCTCAAAAGTGGAATGAATGCTTGCCTTTATTGTGTCATCCGTTTTTTTACAAGAGATAAGTCCGATAGACATGAAAAATAGTGTAATAGGTATGGTTTTTATTTTTCTGGTCATCTTGTTTAATTTTTATTTTTTCAAAAGTACAAGTAGCAATGCTAATTTCTTTCCGGGATACCTCATTACAAATTGGTTTTAAAGAGTAGAAATAAATTATTTACTTCTAAATTTATAATTGTTATTTGTGTAGAAAGGAATTATAGAGAATTTGAATTATCCGTTTTAGACTGAATTTTATTTACTTTTTTAATTTGTTTTTCGGTCAAAAGATTCTTTTTGCTGGCAGAGATAAGTCGGTTATTTAATGCTTCCCATCTAATTCGCATATACGGATAAATGGCTAAGGAAGCATTACTTCCCTTCTCAGCTTTATTAAAATGCTTGATGTATTCCTTTACATAGTTTTTGTAGTCATCAAGATGTTTGCTCCATTTGTTAGTCGGTTCTTTGTCTTTCCTTAATTTAGTATAATTCAATACTGCTATTTTCTTCTCCGTTTTCATGACTTCATTGTTTCAATTTTAACTCTTGTTGTTAAAATCGAAGCAAAATTAAATGTATTAAAAGTGGTATCCTTACGGGAAACCGTAAAGGGCTATTTTTTATAGAGTTTGTCTACTAGAGACTTTAGATCATAAGTGTAAAATAGTGCTATGTAGTAGTTGAGCACATCATTTGAGATGTTTATTAAATATATAGTAGTTTGTGAATTTATATCGAAAGAAGGGTGATTTTTATTTCTTAAACTAGTCCTAGATCTTTTGCGATTGCTATTAAATGCACATTATTATTCGCTTTGAAATAGATTTTCAGTTTGTTAATTCGCTTTTCTATACTACTGCTACCATTAGGAATTATTCCCATATTTTTGAATGCTACTGAAATTTCATCTAGGATGTATCCATTGGATAATAGCTTTAAAAGTGATATATCGTAGGCCTCAATTTCATGAAATGATTTCTCATTTAAAGCATAAGCTAATTCTGGAGATATATTTTTTTCATTGGATTCAAAAATGCTTTGAACTGCACTCTTAAGTTCCGGAATGCTTTGTCTACTTTTTGAAACATAGGCATTAATTCCTAAATTATTAAACAACGATTTTATTCGGTAGGACTTATCTTCTATTGAGAATACAATTGTTTTAATATCAGGTTGTATTTTTTTTACAGCTTCAATAAGTTCTTCACCACTAGTGAGTGTGTTTTCGCGATGATCTGCTTTAAAGGATAAATCGCTTATCAATAAATCAAAAGGTTCATTGTCAAGAAGTGCTCTTTTGATTTTTAAAAGGGCATCATCACAATATTTAGAATGTTGAATTTCTTCAACTGAAAGTGTTTCCAGAGCTTGTACAACGGTAATGCTGATACTATCTAAATCTTCGGCAACTAATACTTTTTTGAACATAACGATGTCACTTATTTATGGAATTGCATGTTTGATTGAATTCCGTTACTGGATTTAATATCAAAGGTAAGAGTTCCTTTTATAGAGGGAGTACGGTTTTCCACATTTTGAATATGTTTAATGAATTTATTCAGTAATTTCAGGTTGCAATGCTGTTATAAAAATACTTTAGGACTATATTTTTTTATAATTTTTGAAGAATGTCGTGCTGATTGATCCACTGTATTTTATAAAATGGGACTTTCTGTAAGTATGGTATTTCAGTAGTACTGAGTTTAACATTCAAAAAATACCCCAAAAAGCATTTCGCTTTTTGAGGTATCATATTTTCTTTATATTACTGTTCTTTAAAAAGTAGGAAGTAGTACTTTGTTTAGTACATGAATAACACCATTTGAACATTGTACATCAGTGGCAACGATAGTTGAGATTCTACCTTTAGAATCTTTAATTTTGGCACCACCAGCTAGTTCAACAGTAAATGTTTGCGGAGTTTGAAGTGTTGAAACAATTTGACCTTCTGTTAGACTAGCTGCAAGAATATTTCCAGACACCACATGGTATTGTAGTACTTTTGTCAAATTAGCTGCAGAAACAGCTGCGATCCCGCCTGGAGCTAACTCGGTATTTAATGATGTAAAGGCATCATTAGTAGGAGCAAATACTGTAAAAGGCCCAGTTCCTGATAAAATTGTTACGAAATCAGGTTGGCCAGCTCCCGTTAAAGCACCAACCAAGGAAGTGAAATTAGGATTTGCAGTAGCGTGCGTCACAATAGTTGGTAAACCTATCACTTTATCTACGATATGTATAACGCCATTAGAAGCCATAATGTCAGCAGTTGTTACTGTTGCTACACCGTTTAGTTTTACTGCACCAGCTGCTGTATTCACAAACATACTCAAATTGTTAGAGGTAGAAGCAGTCCCTTTAGCCAAAGTTTTGATATAACCAGTAGTTAATGCAGTCGATTTGATGCTACCGGAAATAACGTGATTTAATAAGATTTCTGTTAAAGCAGCTTTTGGAACGTCATTTATCGTTGCATAAGGCGTTGTGGCAAGAAATGCGGTAAACGCAGCATTAGTAGGTGCGAATACGGTATAAGGTCCGCTTCCTTGTAAGGTCGTTGCCAGTTCGGCTTTTGTTAATGCTTGAACAAGAATACTGAAATCAGCTGTTTTTGATGCAATTCCTGTTATTGTATTGTCAGCGACAGGAGTATTGTCATCATTACTACAGGAGGTTACAAAGATTGAAAGACAGACAATCAAGGCCAGGATTTTGGTTTTAAATAGATTTTTCATGTTTTTTGTTTTTATTTGTTAAGGCTAAGATAAATCTATTTTGTTTAATTTTTATGTAAAAAAAGTAAACAGAACTAAAGTTTATGTTTTTTTTTAAAATTGTTTAGCTTTATTTATTTTAGTAGGATTAGTAATTAAGTTAATGATTACTAGTTACTTATGATATTATTTTAAAAAAGGAATGTTTTTTAGTTATGATTAACGTTAAACAAAAAATCAAATCTATTCTAGTATAGTTTCTTATGGAGTTAAAAACAATAGTCAAAATATAATACTTACTAAATAATTTGAAGTTTTTAGACACTATATACGATTGTAATTGACATTGAACGATTGTATAATAAATAGTAAATCGAGTTAAATATAAAAGCAGTAATTTTGTTAGATAATAATAGCCTTAAATTAGTCAATACAATGAAAAAATATAAATTTTGTTTCTTACTATTTTTACTGTTTTCAACTCATTTTATAATAGCTCAAGCAGATTTTAATAAAGTGGATGAAAAAGGAAAAAAGCATGGTGCTTGGAAAGGTTTTTATGCAGATTCCAAAAGACAAAAGTATGAGGGTACTTTCGAGCATGGAAAAGAAGTTGGACTTTTTAGTTTTTATGATGATACGAAAGCAAAATCGATAATCGCGACCAGGGAATTTAATGCCACAGACAATTCAGCTTATACCATCTTTTACGATCAGGCAAAAAATAAGGTAAGTGAAGGGAAGGTAATTAATAAATTGTTTGACGGGGAATGGAAGTATTACCATAAAGCTTCGAAAACAATTATGACGGTTGAAAATTATAAAAATGGGAAGTTAGAAGGCCTGCGATCTGTTTATTACCCTAGCGGTAAAATTGCCGAAGAAACAAATTATAGAAATAATGTAAAAGACGGTGTTTATAAGAATTTTTCAGAAAACGGAATTGTGCTTGAAGAGTCGATTTATAAAAACAATGCATACAATGGCTTAGCTATTTTTAAAGATACGCAAGGGAACATAGCTTCAAAAGGAGCGTTTGTCAACGGGAAGAAATCTGGGATCTGGCAATTTTTTACTAATGGAAAACTAGTCAAGGAAGTTAACATGAGTACGCGTGGAAGCGCTTCAAAATCGATGGGGAATTAAGTTTATTCTTGAAGAGTTGTTGTAATAAAAACATTGTAACTTTGCAGTCTTGTAAAAATTATTAAAGAGTATAAAATGAAGCGAGTTGTAGTAGGACTTTCTGGAGGTGTGGATTCAAGTGTTGCCGCTTATTTATTGCAACAACAAGGATATGAAGTGATAGGTCTTTTTATGAAAAACTGGCATGACGATTCGGTTACCATATCTAATGATTGTCCGTGGTTAGAAGACAGCAATGATGCATTGCTAGTTGCTGAAAAATTAGGAATCCCATTTCAAACGGTTGACTTAAGCGAAGAATACAAGGAGAAAATCGTTGATTACATGTTCAATGAATATGAAAAAGGACGAACTCCTAATCCTGATGTGCTTTGCAACCGCGAAATAAAATTTGATGTATTCATGAAAATTGCTTTGAGCCTTGGGGCAGATTATGTTGCTACAGGTCATTATTGTAAAAAAAGCGAAACCGAAGTCAACGGAGAAACAGTTTATCGATTACTTGCCGGTACTGATACGAATAAAGATCAATCGTATTTTCTGTGTCAATTATCACAAGAGCAATTGTCTAAATCTTTGTTTCCAATAGGTGAATTAACGAAACCTGAAGTACGCGAAATCGCTACTCAGATGGAATTAGTAACAGCCGAAAAGAAAGATTCTCAAGGATTGTGTTTTATTGGTAAAGTGCGTTTGCCTGAATTCTTGCAGCAAAAACTGCAGCCAAAAGAAGGAGCAATAATCCAAATTGACAAAGACGATGCTATCTACAAGGTTGAAAAGCAAGAGGGATTGTCTCCTGAAGAAGAATTCGCATTAGCTTCTAATAAAATGCAATATACTCCAGAAATGGGGAAAGTGGTAGGAAAGCATCAAGGTGCTCATTATTTCACCATTGGTCAACGAAAAGGACTAAACGTGGGAGGTACAAAAGATCCTTTGTTTATTATTGCTACTAATGTAGAGACTAATACAATCTATACCGGTTTGAGCAGTCAACATCCAGGCTTGTTTAGAAAAGGGCTATTTATAGAAAAATCAGAAGTACACTGGATTCGAACTGATATGACTTTGGCTAAGGGTGAACAAATGGATGTTATGGCAAGAATACGCTATAGGCAACCATTGCAAGCAGCTATTTTACATCAATTTGAAAACGGAATGTATGTTTCTTTTCGCGAACCCCAGTCAGCCATTACAGAAGGGCAGTTTGTTGCTTGGTATATAGAAGATGAATTAGTTGGTTCGGGAGTTATTTCTTAGATTAGTACTTTATTTATAAAATAAATTGCAAAATACCTTTTTACTTGATTCGTTCATAAAATGAGTTGATTAATGGATAATATTGTTTTGTCTAATGTAAAAGTGGACTATGAAAAAGTTTTTTCTGTTTTTAATATTGTCCGTTAGTACAACATCATTTTCTCAGGAAGATGCATGGGTTTATTTTAATGCTAAATCCAATCAGCAGATGTTTTTTGACGCGCCTTTAAAGATGCTTTCTCAAAGAGCTATAGACAGAAGAACCAATCAAAAGATAGCAGTTGATTTCAAAGATGTTCCCATTGACCCCGCTTACATAAGTCAACTGAAAACTGTGACTGGAATTGCGGTTTTGGCAAAATCAAAATGGCTGAATGCAATTCATGTAAGAGGGAGTCAATCGGTAATAAATTCATTAAAAAGTTTTGCTTTTGTCGAAAAAGTGGACTTTGCAAACAAGTCCTTAAATCAGGCAGGGAAAACAGCTAAGCGATTTAAGGAAAAAGCGCAAGGTAAGACTCGGAAGACAAAAATTGACTACGCTTACGGTTCGTCTGATAATCAAATTAAGATGCTTCACGGAGATGTTTTACATAAACAAGATTATACGGGTAGAGGAAAGATTATAGCGATTCTAGACGCGGGTTTCTTAGGTGTAAATACAACACAACCTTTTCAAAGACTGAGAGATAACAATCAAATTTTAGGTGGTTATAACTTTGTATTAAGGGATGAAAATTTCTATACTTCAGATTCACATGGTACTTCGGTACTTTCAACCATGGGAGGTTACGCCGAAAATAAATTGGTAGGAACGGCTCTAGATGCTTCTTACTATTTATTTATTACTGAAGATGTAGATAGCGAGAACCCTGTTGAGGAATCACTCTGGGTTGAGGCTGCTGAAAAAGCAGATAGCCTAGGAGTAGATATTATTAATACTTCTTTGGGTTATTTCGAATTCGACAATTCTGCTTATAATCATACTTATTCTGATATGAATGGTAGTACCACTTTTATTTCTAGAGGTACTGAAATTGCTTTTAGTAGAGGAATGATTGTTGTCGCCTCTGCAGGGAATGAAGGCGGTAGCTCTAAACCTTATATAGGGGCGCCGGCAGACGCGGTTTCTGTACTTGCTATTGGCGCTGTTAATTCATCAGAAACAAGAGCTTCATTTAGTTCTATTGGGCCATCTTCTGACGGAAGGGTAAAACCAGACGTAATGGCGCAGGGAGTGGCTACCGTTTTATCCGATGAATTTGGCAATATAGTTACGGCAAACGGAACCTCTTTTTCAGGACCTGTTATGGCCGGTATGGTAGCTTCATTTTGGCAGGCATTTCCCTCGAAAACAAATAGAGAAATCAGAGAATTAATTATCCAATCGGCCGATAGGTATACTACACCGACAGCTCAATATGGTTATGGTATTCCGGATTTTAGTTTGGCTTTAGCTTCGACGCTTGCAGTAAGTGATGTCAATAAAAATTATTTTGTAGCTTATCCAAATCCTACTTCTGACTTTATCTCGGTTCAATTTCCGGAAAGTTTTAATAAGGGAACGGTTGGTTTTTATACGATTTTAGGACAGAAAATTTTCGAACAACCTTTTAGTAGTTCAGGAAATACTTTTTCATTGAAATCATTAAGCAACGGAATTTATATCTATAAAATAGAATCAGAGGCTTTTTCGAAAAGCGGAAAAATAATAAAACAATAACATTCAACCTACTAGATGAATAGAATTACAGAACTTTTTAATATACAATATCCCATAATTCAAGCTGGAATGATATGGGTAAGTGGTCACAAACTCGCCAGTGCAGTAAGTAATGCAGGCGGATTAGGATTGATAGGAGCAGGATCGATGTATCCTGAAGTATTGCGAGAACACATCCAAAAATGTAAAAAAGAAACGACTAAACCTTTTGGAGTGAATGTTCCTATGTTGTACCCCAATATAGAAGAAATCATGAAGATTATTGTCGAAGAAGGAGTGAAGATTGTATTTACTTCGGCTGGAAACCCAAAAACATGGACACCGTATTTAAAAGAAAATGGTATCACGGTAGTGCATGTTGTTAGTAGTACTTTATTTGCTTTAAAAGCTCAAAATGCTGGTGTTGACGCTATAGTCGCAGAAGGATTTGAAGCGGGTGGTCATAACGGACGAGATGAAACTACTACTTTTACGCTAATTCCGATGGTAAAAGAGCAAATAGAAATTCCTGTTATTGCAGCAGGAGGTATTGCAAACGGTCGTGGTATGCTTGCCGCTATGGTTTTGGGTGCTGATGGTGTTCAGGTGGGCAGTAGGTTTGCTGCATCGATGGAGTCTTCCGCTCATGACAATTTTAAAAATACAATAATAGAGACTAAAGAAGGAGATACTCAGCTTACATTAAAAGAATTGGCTCCCGTTCGATTAATAAAAAACAAGTTTTTTCAGGATCTTCAAAATTTATATGAGAAATGTCCAACAAAGGAGGAGTTAGTTGCGTTATTAGGTAGAGCAAGAGCTAAACGAGGCATGTTTGAAGGAGATTTAGTGGAGGGTGAGTTAGAGATTGGTCAGATTGCCGGTTTGATTCACGAAATAAAATCAGCAGAAGGAATTGTTTTAGAAATAATGGCTGATTATAGTGCAGCAAGAAAAGAATTAGTAGATCTTGATTTTTAATTATTTAGCGAATGACCAAAATTAAATTATATATAATATTGTTATTCCTTGGAATTGGATTGCAACAAACTTACAGTCAGAATTATAAATTCAAAACATCAGGTGTCAGTGTTTTGGAAAAAAATGAAAGAGGGAAATGGGGAAAATGGTCTGACTTACAATTGGTAAATGTTCTGGTTTCGCTGGATACCAATAAAAGCAGAATTGTTATTTACTCCGAAATTATTCAATTGTTTGAAATCATAGAATATCAACCAACGGAGGAAAATGATACCGATGTAGTTTATTCTTTTACTTGTAAGGATAATAATGGTGATGATTGTACACTTTCTATTATAACCAGAAAAAATCAGGACAATAGAAAGCAACTATACATAAATTATGGTGATAGGATAATTGTTTATAATATTTTTAATTTATAGGGTTAGAAGAATACAAATTGAGCTGTCTTAAGGCTAGTGTTGCAGAAGCGAAATTAATGATATAAGCGATTGTTGAATAGGGTGAATTCTATTTAACAATCGCTTTTTTATTTCTGATTTAGTTCGAAAGTAGTAATGACTTTTTCAAAGTCATAAAGTTTTGATAATTTCTTAATAACAATAAATAATATCTCTTACTACTATCGATAAATCAAAAATAGCAGCTATTTTAAAAATGACGTTTAACAAGTTTTTAAAACTATGCTGATTTTTCGACTCCGATTAATCTGTTATTTGATTGTCGTCGTTTTTAACTTTTTCTACCAATAACTGAAAACAAATATGCATAATTAGATACTGGGAAAGAATAATCTATTCCTGTGTATGTTGTGTTCTTTTCTAATTCAAATATGCTGTTTTCGAATTTCCCCCATTATTCGATTTCCCTTCCAAAATACCTCAAAAAAATAGAAAGTTAGATAATCTAATTAGCAAATTAATTTCTAAAATAGCTTGAATCTTGTATTTGTTATAAAATAATTTAATTCAGAATAACCCTGTTTTTAATAGGGTGTAAAATATAAAAGTAATTTTTTTATGCGCCTATTTGTAGTTTTAAGCGTATTTTATTTTTTAAATTATGTAAAAAAAGGGGTGTTTGTGAAATTAGTAGATAAGTATATGATTTTTTTAAGTGCGCAAAAATAAGTATTTCTTGTTTTTTTGTTGTGATTTTTTCGAATTGATAATTCTTTCAAAATCTAGTTAAAAAGTGATAAATTATAGTTTCAACCATGCAAAAAGTTAATAAATTCGTCTCAACCAAAGTTGGAAATTTGATTGTTAAAGTGACAATTGAAGGCCAAAATAATAAACAACCAAAACAAAATAATGATGAAAAAAGTAATTGCAATTTTAGCTTTAGTGCTAATAGGAAACGCAGGATTTGCTCAAGACGCTCCACTTGAAATTTCGGGTTCTGCAGATGTGTATTATAAATATGATTTTGCTAAGAAAGAAAATATAAAAACTAGTTTTGCAACAGATCAGAATTCGGTTTCTTTAGGGATGCTTGATATTATGTTGAAAAAAACAACTGGAAAGGCTTCCTTTGTGGGTGAAGTTTCTTTTGGTCCAAGAGGTCAATATCAATCGCTTTTAAACGGGGATGGAGAAGATGGCAATTCTTTCCATATACAAAATTTATATGCTACTTATGCCGCTACCGAAAAATTGAGTTTTACAGCTGGTTTTATGGGAACCTTTATAGGGTATGAGGTAATTTCTCCAGTAGCGAACTTTCATTATTCTACTTCCTATTTATTTACAAGTGGGCCATTTCAAAATGCTGGAGTAAAAGCAAATTATGTGATTTCAGACAAAGTAGGTGTTATGGTAGGTGCTTTTAATGATTCTTGGAATATGTATAAAGCAGATCCAATTAAAGGCTTAAATGCAATTGGAGCGCAATTGTCTCTTGCTCCAACTGAAGGTGTAAGTGTTTTTTTGAACTTTATGGATGGTTCTGTTAGTGGAACTATTGTAGACTTAACAGCCTCTTTCCAACTTTCGGATAAATTTAAATTAGGTTTAAACGCTGCTGACTTTACAAATGATACTAAAGTAGGTTATAGAGGTGTGGCATTATATCCTGCTGTGGACGTAAGCGATAAATTTAGCTTAGGTTTACGTGGCGAGTATTTCAAATATAAAGAAGGTTCTGGTGATGATTCAGTAACGGCTTTAACTTTTTCAGCTAATTTAAAAGCGGGTGGGTTAACTATTATTCCTGAGTTTAGATTAGATAGTGGTTCTGATGAAATTTTCGAAAAAACCAACGGAGACCCTACAAAATCCGCCTCTCAATTTACTTTAGCAATGGTTTACGGATTCTAATAGTATATTTTTTTTTTTTTTTGACTGTCAAGATGCTCTAATCGGTATTTTGGCAGTTTTTTTTTAAAATAACTATTTTGAAATTAGAATAAATTTAGATTTCAATAAAAAAAACAGCTCTTTAATTTTTTAAAGAACTGTTTTTTAATATATTAAAAAAGCTTATTTACTGCTTTTTATAAATTGAGTAAATGACATTTATAGTGTTTTGATTTAAAATTGAATCAATTTCTGTTTGAATATAGTGCAATTTAAAAGCTCTAACTGCGGCCGAGAGATTTTTGGTATCATATCCTATGATTCGTAGTCCCTGTTCTGGATTAAAATCAAGCGGAGCCGTTTCTAAGATTTCATTTGGCCATACACCAAAGCCGTTTTCGGCTAATGTTTTCCATGGAAAAAGAGCACTCGGATCATTTTTACGCGCTGGAGCGATGTCAGAATGACCTATGATGTTTTGAGTTGGAATATTATACTCTTTCTTTAATTTGCTTAATAATGCCATCAAACTGGTAATCTGTGCTTCAGAAAAAGGCTCAGTTCCATTATTGTCAAGTTCGATTCCTATGGACGATGAGTTGATATCTGTATCTTTTCCCCATGAACCTTTCCCAGCATGCCATGCACGCAAATAGTCATTTAGCATTTGTACCACGCGACCATCTTCACCAATAACGTAATGTGAACTTACTTGAGTTCTGGTCAACGTAAACGTTTTTATTGTTTGTTGAATAGAGTCTTGTGCTGTATGGTGAATAATAACAGAATTGGGTTTTCGCAAATTGAAATTTACTGTACTAATCCACTCTGTTTGTCTTCCATTTTCTAAAGCCGTAGTTCCTGTTTTTGAAAGCGTGTCTTTGAACGTGTACAATTGTTTTGTATACGCGTTGTCAATGCTAATCGTTGTTACAGTTACGACAGGTAGCGGCTCAGGTTCTTTATTAGATATCGTTTCTTTGAAGGTTTTAAGCTTCGTGTCATATTCTTTTTCGCTTGCCTTGTATGGATTAGTAGAACAAGACGCGATAACGATAGTCACGACAAGATAGAAATAGAATTTTTGCATATTAAAAATAGATATTAGGGCTTTTTTTTCGAAATAATAATTACCTATTTCTTTTTGATTTCTTTTTTTTGTTACCTTCTTCGTTTAGTGCTTTGTATTTTACTTTTTGATCCTCATTTAGAAAATTATTAATTTTTCTGTCTGTAGATTCAGATAGTGCTTGAATTTCTTTTATTTTTTGATCTTGGCTACTAGTTTCATCTTTTAATAAAATACCTTGCGATCTCATGCTTTCTATTAAAACATTTGATATTGCAATTTCTTGCAATTGATCAAGAGTGAGTTCCGGCGTTAATTTCTCCATTATTTTCCCCACAGTTACCTCAACCGGAATTTCTTTAGGTTTGTCCTGGCCTTGCGCTTGAGGTATTTGGTTCATCCTATTATTTCCACCATATCCACCATTATTATAACCTCGATTACCATAGCCGTTATTGCCGTAGCCATTGTTTCCGTATTGTGCAGAAACGGTGTCAATAGCTAATAAGCTAAGTGCCAAAACGAATAAAATTTGAATTGTTTTCATAGTTATTTTTGTAAAATGGTTGTCAAATAGTGTTAGTTAAGAGAATAGATATTACTCAGCAGGCTCTCCGTATAAATCAAATTCAGTTGCTTCGATGATTTTAATCATAGCAAAGTCTCCTGTTTTTAAATAAAATTTAGAAGCATCAATCAGTACTTCATTATCTACATCTGGACTGTCAAATTCTGTTCTTCCCACAAAATGACCACCTTCTTTTCTGTCAATGATACATTTAAATGTTTTGCCCAGTTTTTCTTGATTTAAATCCCATGAAATTTGAGATTGTAATTCCATTATTTCGTTGGCACGATCTTGCTTCACATCGGCAGGAACGTCGTCTTCCAATAAAAAAGCGTGCGTATTTTCTTCGTGAGAATAGGCAAAACATCCCATTCGGTCAAATTTCATTTCTTGAACAAAATCTTTCAAAATATTAAAATCTTCTTGTGTTTCACCAGGGTAGCCTACAATTAAAGTCGTACGAATCGCCATTCCGGGAACTGCTGCACGAAATTCTTTTAATAATTTTGTAGTTTTTTCTTGAGTTGTTCCACGTCGCATAGATTTCAAGATAGAATCTGAAATGTGTTGTAACGGGATGTCGATGTAATTACAAATCTTAGGTTCAAGTTTCATGATCTCCAAAACGTCCATTGGGAAACCAGTAGGGAAGGCATAGTGTAGTCGGATCCATTCGATTCCTTCTACTTTAACTAGTGCTTCTAATAATTCCGCAAGATTACGTTTCTTGTAGATGTCAAGACCGTAATATGTCAAATCTTGAGCTATTAAGATCAATTCTTTTACTCCGTCTCTTGCTAATCCTTCTGCTTCTTTTACAAGTTTTTCAATAGTTTGAGAAACGTGTTTTCCTCGCATTAATGGAATAGCGCAAAAGCTACAAGGTCTATCGCAACCTTCTGCAATTTTTAGGTATGCGTAGTTTTTTGGAGTCGTAGTTAGTCTTTCTCCTAGTAATTCATGCTTGTAATCTGCTCCTAAAGCTTTCAATAATGCTGGTAATTCAGTAGTTCCAAAAAACTGATCTACATTAGGTATTTCTTTTTCTAAATCGGGTCTGTATCTTTCAGAAAGGCATCCAGTTACAAAAACTTTGTCTACCAGTCCTTTTTCTTTTTTGTCAGCATATTCTAGTATCATGTTTACTGACTCTGCCTTAGCATTGTCAATAAATCCGCAGGTATTGATAACAATAATGTTTCCTTCTGTTTCTGCTGGTGCTTCATGTTCCACATCTTTTCCGCTGGCACGCAGTTGGCCCATTAGGACTTCACTATCGTATATGTTTTTAGAACACCCAAGAGTGATCACATTGATTTTATTCTTTTTTAACGACTTGGTTCTCATATATTTGTAAATTGGAGTGCAAAATTACGCTTTTTTATTCAAACAGTACTTGTTTGCGTTTCATTTAGCACTTTTTTATGGAGCTAACCCGCTGCCATCGGGGCTAAAAAAAAATCCGGTTCAAGATGTTGAGTCGGATTTTTCATTTTAGTTTTGTTGATTTTTGATCTATAGTTCGAAAAGTAAAGTCAAAGAAACGTGGTTGTTAATGCTGTTTATTTTAGCGCCATCTGTTAGTCCTTGTGAGAAAAAACTATTTTGCGAGTCTCTTTCTGCATAAGCATAAGCTAAATCCACTTTAGTAGAGCCAAAGCTGTATCCTAAACCGGCTGAATAGCCCGTTAAATCGCCTACTGTATTTTTGTTTTTGTATGGACTTTGTTCGAAACGGTATCCTGCTCTAAGGCTCAGTTTTTCAATTTTGTATTCTGTTCCTATTCTCAATTCTGCTGTGTTATCGAATGTGTTGCTCATAAAAGTATTTACACCAGTAAATTCATTTTCAGGTTTGAATTGAGTTTTGCTGTAATCTTTAATTGCATAGTCAATGCTTATCAATCCGGTTCTTCCAAAAATATAAGCTAAACTACCTGTAATTTTGCTAGGAGTTTGTAATTTATACGGTGCGTAAATATTGGTAATTCTAGGATCTGCAACGTCATTGGTGTCTGCATCTCCATTTTTACTGCTCACGGCAACTAGGCTTTGAGTGAATTCGTCATTAAGGTGGTACCAAGTTGATGATTCGTAAGCTAATCCTAGACGTAGCTCATTAGTAACTTTTGCAATAGCTCCTAACTGAAAAGAAAAACCAGTTCCATAAGTGTATAATTCATTGTCAAAACGCAATTTGGATACGGTATATTCATTTGTTAACGGAGCGTTATTGTCTTCATAAAAGCTAGTTGCTTGTCTGAAATCCGTAAAATGAGAATTCAAATTTAATCCGATGTATAGTCTATCATTATAAGATGTAGCTGCATTAAAGGATAGCTTTCCATTGTATCCTTGTGAAGTGATCGTGTTTTCTTGGTAGTAATTACCTCCAGCTGGAACATTTGAAGTGTATTGAGTATTGCCAGAAGTTTCGCTTACAGGATCAATAATGAAAGCATTGTATCCTAAATAAGCTTGTTGAGTTGCAAAATCAAGTCTGTTGTAGTTTGTGTTTTCGAAATCACCAAAAGGAATTCCGTTAGCATAACTTAGGAAATAACGATCTACTGAATTGTTAGGATTTGTTCCCGCAGAAAAAATGGTGTTATTAAAGTTATTTGTGTTCTCGTAATTAATGGCTATTGAGAATTTTTTCCAATTACTGTTTTGATTATGATTTTTAAAAACAAATACACCACCCGCTTGGTTTAGATCAAAGGAG
This sequence comes from Flavobacterium sp. XN-5, assembly GCF_008033395.2. Taxonomy (NCBI): domain Bacteria; kingdom Pseudomonadati; phylum Bacteroidota; class Flavobacteriia; order Flavobacteriales; family Flavobacteriaceae; genus Flavobacterium; species Flavobacterium sp. XN-5. Next base: position 155,436 of record NZ_VOGZ02000007.1, on the reverse strand, counting down.
TTGTCTTTTTCGCTTGTAGTAGTGCCAAAATAATTAGAATTGTTCTTCGTGTTTAAGCTGCTTACAGTAAACGCCGCTTGGTTATTGGAGAAAACAGCAGATCCTGCAGGATTAATGTTTAAGGATGATAAATCCCCGCCAAGTGCGCCAAAGGCACCACTCATAGCTTGAAATCGAGCGGTTCCGTTCAAATTGTTTTGCGCGTAGCGCAGAGCATCTGTGGATTCCTGTGACTGGGCTGCGTTAAAAGTGAAGCCTGCTAATAAAAGAAATAGATATTTTTTCATCTTTGGTTTGAATAAAGTTTGTGTTATTGTAAAAAGTATAAATAATGACTACATTCCGCCACCTCTTCTATTGCTTCCGCCTGATGATCTCCCGCTTCCACTATTTGAAGAAGAGTTTGATCTCGTAGGGGAAGAATAGTTTTCATTTCTAGAACTGTTACTGCTTGGAGTATATGTTCTTTCAGGAGCGGTGTATTCTCTTCTTGATTCGGTGTTGTTGCTTCTTGTTCGAGAAGTAGGTGTGTATGAATTATTTTGTGTGCTGTTATTTCTACTAAAAGTCGGACTTGTGCTGTTGTTGTTGCTTCTGTTACTATTGCGGTATGTAGGTGTTCTGTCAGTGCTAGAGTTATTGCTGTTTCTGTTAGTATTGACTCTGTTTGCAGGGTAGTCGCTGTAAGTTCGATTTGCATTTACAGGACTAGAGTAGGAAGCCCCTCGTCTTCCCGAACTTTGAGAATAATTTCGGTTATTGTAGTAATGTCCGTTATTGTAATAATTGTTTCCGTAATACGGTGAATTCCAACCGTAGTAACTTGGATAACCCCATCCATTATAAGGATAATTCCATCCAAAATTAGAGTAGCCATAGTAATAAGGAGAGTATCCCCAACTGTAGTTATTGTATCCCCATCCGTAATTGTTATAACCCCATCCATAATACGGATAGATTGAGCCAAAACCAAAAGATAGGTTCCAATTGCTAGGGTATATATTAATTTGAGCTTTAGAATGATTATCTCCCCAATCATTATAGGTGGAGTTTCTTTCTTGATTGTTGTAAGGAGTACCGTCGTTGTAATTGTCTATATCAGTAAAATATTCATTAGATTGATTATCATTTTGCAAACTGCTGAAATAATCTTTATAATAATTGCTGTCTTGCGTGGCTGTTTCTATATTTCTAGCATCAGTATGGCCGTAAATACCGTCTGTGTCATAATAAGAACTATTTTGGTACGAACCACAAGAAACCATCAAGATGCTGAAAAACACAATTAATGGGTATCGCAAAGTTTTTCTGGTGGAAAATATATTAGTTTTCATATCTATAGGTTTTTTTATTGTTGGACATTACAAAAATAGTTAGTTTTGTGGAACTATTTAGTAAAAAATAATAGCGCAAAATTTGTGCCAAACTATTCAATATGAGTAAGAACCTTACTACAAGATCAGAAGATTATTCAAAATGGTATAACGAGTTAGTTGTAAAAGCTGATTTAGCCGAGAATTCAGGAGTTAGAGGCTGTATGGTAATCAAACCGTATGGTTATGCCATTTGGGAAAAAATGCAGGCAGAGTTGGATCGAATGTTTAAAGAAACCGGTCATCAAAACGCCTATTTTCCTTTATTTGTTCCTAAAAGTATGTTTGAGGCAGAAGAGAAAAATGCAGAAGGATTTGCGAAGGAATGTGCGATTGTTACGCATTATAGATTAAAAAATGATCCCGACAAGCCAGGGAAATTAATGGTAGATCCTAATGCAAAGTTGGAGGAAGAGCTTATTGTGCGGCCTACGAGCGAAGCAATTATTTGGTCTACATATAAAGGATGGGTTCAGTCTTACAGAGATTTACCATTGTTAATTAATCAGTGGGCTAATGTGGTTCGTTGGGAGATGAGAACACGTTTGTTTTTAAGAACCGCTGAGTTTTTGTGGCAAGAAGGGCATACAGCACATGCTACAAGAAGTGAGGCTGTTGAAGAATCGGAGAAAATGATGAATGTATATGCTGAATTTGCCGAGAATTTTATGGCCATTCCAGTAATTAAAGGATTGAAAACAGAAACAGAGCGTTTTGCTGGTGCTGAGGAGACTTATTGTATCGAAGCCTTAATGCAAGACGGAAAAGCCTTGCAAGCAGGTACTTCACATTTCTTAGGTCAGAATTTCGCGAAAGCTTTCGATGTAAAATTTGCTAATGCCGAAGGAAAGCAAGAATATGTTTGGGGAACCTCATGGGGAGTTTCGACGCGTTTAATGGGGGCTTTAGTCATGACACATTCAGATGATAAAGGATTGGTTTTGCCTCCTAATTTAGCGCCTATACAAGTTGTAATTGTGCCAATACATAAGACGGATGAACAATTGGCAGAAATCACTGCTGAGGTTAATGTATTAATTGCAGAATTGAAAAAACTCAATGTTTCGGTTAAGTATGATGACAGAACGACACAGAAGCCCGGTTTTAAATTTGCTGAATGGGAATTAAAAGGGGTGCCTGTTCGAATTGCGGTAGGCCCTAAAGATTTAGAAAACGGAACTTTTGAGGTGGCTCGAAGAGATACTTTGACAAAAGAAACAAAGGCGAAAGACGGAATTGCTACTTTTATTAGTGGTTTGCTAGAGCAAATTCAAGAAGACTTGTTTAATAAAGCTTTAAATTATAGAGATACTCATATTACTGAGGTGAATAGTTTTGAAGAATTTAAATCAGTTTTAAATGATAAAGGTGGTTTTGTATCAGCGCATTGGGACGGAACTGCAGCGACTGAAGAAAAAATCAAAGACCTTACAAAAGCTACCATTAGATGTATTCCTTTGGATAGTGTAGAAGAGGCGGGAAGCTGTATTCTCACTGGGAATCCTTCTGGTAAAAGAGTTCTTTTTGCTAAGGCCTATTAATTTTTTTAATTTTTTTTAGGTCTGCTATTGTACTTCTCAAAAATAGTTGTATTTTTGCATCCGCATTAGAGAAGCAAGGCCCGTTCGTCTATCGGTTAGGACGCATGGTTTTCATCCATGTAAGAGCGGTTCGATTCCGCTACGGGCTACTACTTTTTTATTGCGTGTTAAATTTCTTCATTATAAAAGAAAAATGGCCCGTTCGTCTATCGGTTAGGACGCATGGTTTTCATCCATGTAAGAGCGGTTCGATTCCGCTACGGGCTACAAATTTAATCTAGAATCTAGATTAATCACTAACTTAGGAGGATATGGTCCGTTCGTCTAGGGGTTAGGACGCCAAGATTTCGTCTTGGTAACAGGGGTTCGATTCCCTTACGGACTACAAAAAAAGAATAGTAAAAGAAAAAAAAATAATAAAATGGCAAATCATAAGTCAGCTCTAAAGAGAATTAGAAGTAACGAAAAGAGAAGAGTATTAAACAGATACCAACACAAAACTACGCGTAATGCAATCAAAGCATTAAGAATAGCGACTGATAAGGTAGATGCTACATCTAAACTTTCAAATGTGATTTCTATGATAGATAAACTAGCTAAAAAGAATATCATTCATGATAACAAGGCATCTAATTTAAAATCTAAATTAACGAAGCACGTAGCTAAATTGTAATTATTACATTTTATATATAACATAAAAAAAAAGCTCCTTTTTAAGGAGCTTTTTTTATGCTTTTAAGTTAAGAGGGTTTTGGAAACAACAACAGAACGGATTAAGTCTTATTGTTGCTCTAATCTTTCTTTTGGCTCTTTATTAGATAAGTAATCTAACATAGAAATTGTTATGGGTTTTGCTAAGAAATCAATAACCATAGGATAGTTTTTTGCTTTTTCTAAGTCTTCTGGGTCAATTGTTGACGAAAGGATAACGACTTTTGTGCTGGTATTAAAGTCAGAATAATCATCACTCATGAAACAATCCAAAAATTCCCAGCCGCCCATTACGGGCATGTTTAGGTCTAAAAAGATTAATTGAGGTTGTTTTTTAAGATTAGAGCCGGTTTCATTTAGTTTCATTGATTCAAAGTACTGAAGCGCTTCTTCTCCGTTCTTGGCTGTAACTATCTCGTTTGAAAAAGTAGTTTTACTAATCACTTTTTTGCATAACATTAGAGTTATTGGGTCGTCATCAACACATAATATTAGGTCTAGCATAGTGTTATTTAGTTTTTGAATGTTATGGTAAATGTAGTTCCTTTATTGACTTCGCTTTCGATCTCAATAGTTCCTCCCATAGCTTCGACTTGTGATTTTACAAGGTAAAGTCCAAGTCCTTTGCTGTCTGGATAATTGTGAAATCTTTGATAAAGTCCGAAAATTTTATCTCGATTTCTTTCTAAATCAATTCCGATTCCGTTATCCTTAAAGGTAATTGTAGTTTGATTTTCTATTTCCTGAGTGGATATCGATATATGTAGTGTTTTGCTTTCCGATTTGTATTTTATGGAATTTGTTAAAAGGTTTAATAAGATGCTCTCAATGTAAGATTTATTAATTTCTAATGTTTGAGCATTATCAAAATCAAGTTGTATTATAGGTTGATCTGTTTTGATTTGAAACGTAAGTTGGTTGAAAATGTTTTCAAAGACTTCTTTTAGTATTACTGTTTCTTTTTGGATAGAAGGACTGTCTTTTATATTCATAACCTTAGTCAGGTCGTTAATTGTGTCGTTTAGCAGTTGGGTTGACTTATTGAAGCCGTGTAGGATTTCTTCTAGTTCAGGGTCGCTAACAGGGATGTCTTCGATTAGGTTTAAAAGTCCTGTTAGGTTAGACAAAGGTGCTCTAAGATTGTGTGAAGTGATGTATGAAAATTGTTTTAAATCCTTATTATTTTGAGTTAATTCTCGTATCAGTTGTTCTTTTTCTTTTTCCTGTTTCTTATCTTGGGTAACATCTCGTTGTATTGATACCCAGTGAGACAATTCGTTCTCGGCATTATAAATTGGAATCATAGAGAAACGAACCCAATATTCTTCTTGGTTTTTTTTATAACTAATCGTTTCGATGATGCATTCTTCCTTGTTTTTCAAGGCGGTAATTAATTTTTCGTATTCTTGTTTATCAGAATTTGGTCCAATGAAGATATCTGGTGTTTTCCCTATTACATCATCAGCATGGTACCCTGACATGTTTGAGAAAGCTGGATTTACATAAACTATTTTTGGAATTCCAATGCTTTTCGCGTCTGCTTCGATAATGATTATTGAATCTTTGGTTTGTATAATTACGGTTTCTAAAAGCTTAAGTCGTAGTTCTTCTTCTTTTTGTTTTGTTACATCTTGAATGGCTCCAATCATTCTAATAGCTTTGCCACTTTCGTCTTTTAGAAGAAAACCTCTATCTAGAACATACTTATAGGAATTATCGGCGCATTTAAAACGGTATTCATCTTGCCAGTTATCTGTTTTTTGTTCGATAAAAGAATATAGTTTAATGGACATTTTTATGCTATCCTCGGGATGTATGTTTTCAAACCACCATTTTGAACTGTCTCCTACTTGATCTTGATCGTAGCCAAAAACAGTTTTTATTCCTTTGTTCCAAAGAAGATTGTCTTCTTGTATTTTCCAGTCCCAAATGGTGTCACTAGTAGCTTTGGCAACAATATCGTATTTATCATTAGATTCTTTAATTTCCTTGTTTGTTTTCTTTAGGTGTTCGAAAATTATTTTGTTTTTATTAAAGTTATCAGATAGGATATACCTAAAAGTTATAGCGGTAAGAAAAACTAAAACAAGGTCTTTTGAGAAGTTGTAAAATGGGTAGTTGGTTAAATAATAGTATTTTATGGATAATTTGTAAAAAACAATCGCCATGAATACCGCTATAAGGATATAAATAATCGTTAACTGGTTGACTTTGCTTTTCATTACTCAAATGTAATTAATTATAATGAAATATAAAATACTTACATAAACTAATTATTTGGGTTGTTTTTAATAGTTAATACGTTAATAGTATGGAAACTATTACAGGAATAGTTGTTATATCAAAATAAAGTGTACCTTTGCACCCATTAAAAAACACAGATGGAATCTATAAGAAATATTGCAATTATTGCCCACGTCGATCACGGTAAAACAACTTTGGTTGATAAAATTATGTATCACTGTCAGTTATTTCGTGACAACGAAAACACAGGTGACTTAATCCTTGATAACAACGACTTAGAGCGTGAAAGAGGTATTACTATTACATCTAAGAATGTATCTGTTCAATACAAAGGAACAAAAATCAACATTATTGACACTCCTGGTCACGCCGATTTTGGTGGAGAGGTAGAGCGTGTATTGAATATGGCTGATGGTGTTTGTTTGTTAGTTGATGCCTTTGAAGGTCCAATGCCACAAACTCGTTTTGTATTACAAAAAGCTATCGATTTAGGATTGAAACCTTGCGTTGTTATAAACAAGGTAGATAAGGAAAACTGTACTCCTGAAGAAGTTCACGAAAAAGTTTTTGACTTAATGTTTGAATTAGGTGCTAAAGAATGGCAGTTGGATTTTCCAACAGTTTACGGTTCTGCAAAAAACAACTGGATGTCTGATCATTGGGAAAACGTAACGGATAATGTGGAAGCATTATTGGATATGGTTATCGAAAATGTACCAGCTCCTAAAGTTTCTGAAGGAACACCACAAATGTTAATTACATCTTTAGATTTCTCTGCTTTTACAGGACGTATCGCCATTGGTCGTTTGGAAAGAGGCGTATTGAGAGAAGGTATGGCAATTTCATTAGTAAAAAGAGACGGTACTATATCTAAATCGCGTATTAAAGAACTACATACTTTTGAAGGTCTTGGTCGTAAAAAAGTAACAGAAGTAATTGCTGGAGATATTTGCGCAATCATTGGTGTTGAAGGTTTCGAAATTGGTGATACAATCGCTGATTCTGAAAATCCAGAAGGTTTAGCTTCAATCGCTATTGATGAGCCAACGATGAGTATGTTATTTACTATTAATGACTCTCCATTCTTTGGTAAAGAAGGTAAATTTGTAACTTCTCGTCATATTCGTGAAAGATTAACAAAAGAATTAGAGAAAAATTTGGCCATGAAAATGGGTGAAACTGATTCTGCTGATAAATTTATGGTTTTTGGTCGTGGTGTACTTCACTTGTCTGTTCTTATTGAAACAATGAGAAGAGAAGGATATGAGTTACAAATCGGTCAACCACAAGTTATCATCAAAGAAATTGATGGTAAAAAATGTGAGCCAATTGAGGAACTAACAATCGATTTACCAGAAACACTTTCTGGAAGAGCGGTAGAGTTTGTTACTATGCGTAAAGGTGAAATGTTAAGCATGGAAACTAAAGGAGAACGTATGATTGTAAAATTCAACATTCCATCACGTGGAATTATTGGATTGCGTAATCAATTGCTTACAGCTACTGCTGGTGAGGCTATTATGGCGCACCGTTTTATTGGATATGAGCCTTACAAAGGAGAAATAGCTGGACGTAACAAAGGTTCATTGATTTCTATGGAAAAAGGAAAAGCAATTCCTTATTCTATCGATAAATTACAAGATCGTGGTAAGTTTTTTGTTGAACCAAATGCTGAAATCTACGAAGGTCAGGTAATTGGTGAAAACTCTCGTGCTGATGATATGTGTGTAAACGTAACTAAAGAGAAAAAACAATCTAACGTTCGTTCTTCTGGAAATGATGAAAAAGCGAGAATTATCCCGCCAATCATTTTCTCTCTTGAAGAAGCTTTAGAATACATTCAAAAAGATGAATATGTTGAGGTAACTCCAAAATCGATTCGTTTGAGAAAAATATATTTGACTGAAACTGATAGAAAAAGATTTAAAATCTAATTTATCGTTTATATTATATAGAAACCCATTCATTAATTTGAATGGGTTTCTTGTTTTTAGGATTAATGCTAGATTTGATTTTTAAAAATAGACTTGTACTTTACGGTTGCGTGAGGGATAGAAACTGGCTACCGAAGTAGCGTGGATAGCCCGACAGCATAAATAAAAGGGCCAATTCACGATTATTGTGAGTTGGCCCTTTTATTTATGGTGGCACGCCCAAATGGTTTTTATCTTTTTAAGCTAAAATGGCCTTTTGCTACTCTTCCATCTTCTAGAAACAGCGTAAACCAATAATCATCGCTAGGTAAAGGTAATTTGTGATACATGCCGTCCCATCCTAAACCTAAAGGATTTAATTGTTTTATGAATTTTCCATATCGGTCATAAATATATAATCTCGTATTTTTATGGAGTGTAACGTCTATTCCTTTTAGATTCCAAGTATCATTGTAGCCGTCATTGTTTGGCGTAAAGAAACTTGGCGCTTCTAGAATTACAATACTCTTATTAACACTGCCGCAACCATCTTTGTTTTCAACAATTAACTCATGTATTCCTCCAGGTACATATTCGAATAAATTCGAATCTTGAAAACCAGTTGTAGTACCGTTTTGATAGTTAATCATATATCTATAGTCGTGGGGGTTTTCTAATTCAATTGTTACATTGTTATTAGTATTTAGATCTTTAATAATGATGTTATTTAATTTTGCTAAATAAGATTTAGTTACAATAAATGTCCTAGTTGTGCTGCAGCCGTTATTGTTAGTTATAGTTGCAGTATACTCCCCTTCTTTTGAAACTATAATTGAGGAAGTTTCTTCATTAGTAGACCATAGGTATTCGTAATTACTTTTCAACTCAGGGAATTGTATGTCTGAATCTAATTCAACGGTGGGATTTTCTCCTTCGCAGAGTGTTATATTTTCTAATCGTGTCAGGTTTGGAATTGGATTGACGACTAACTCAAATTTACCTATTCCATAGCAGCCGTCATTATTTTCAGCCCTTATATATAATGTTGATGTATTTGATTCGTACATTGGAGTAACCTCATTAGTGCCATTAAAGGAGTCCTTTTGGGTAGCATGAAAATACAATCGCACATCTGACGGTAGGTTCAATTCTAATGAAATATCGTTCTTTTTTCTATCTAGATTAAATATTGCTTTTCCAGCTTCTACTTCGCATTCATGTAGGGGTTCTGGAAGTAGCGTATAATTTTTATTAGCGTGTAAAATTACTTCAGTAACGGTATAACAGGAGGAGCCTGGTTGCGTAACTTTTGCAAAAACGGTTTCGTCAAGAGTTGTGTTTCGATACAGATTATTTAATGAGTTTATATTCGAAATATCGTCATTTGCATCTTGTATGGTTTTATAATAGAAGATATCATAGTCGTTGTTTCCCAGAGCAATTGGGCTGTCTGCCAGTTGTAAATTGAAAGTTGCAAAACCATCAGTGGAATTACTATCTTGAGCATCACATTGAGTTAATTTATAAGGTGTCGCTATAATTTTGGGTGTTTCATAAATTGTAATCGTTTTTTCTATAGGGTCTTTAATTTCGCCGTTAACTGTTTTTATCAATTTTACTTTATAATCGCCTATGGCTGCGTAGGTATGATAAGCATCCTTATCGGTTGAGCTTGTTCCATCTCCAAAATCCCACACAACTGAATCAATTGCTTCTGCTGTATTGATGAAAAAATGGGTTGAATCTCCTAGGCAATTAAACTCATACTCAAACGTAAAAAGAAATAGTGAAGTAATAAAAGGAGGTAAGCCTAGTCTTGAAAGTCTTACTTTTAAATCTATTGCGTTTTGTCTATAGTTACTGCTTGTTCCGTCTAAATCTGGATTGTTTATCACCGATAATTTATTTGAACCTTCAGCGGGATGAAGATAACCTGCACGATATATTTTTTCATCAATAGCAAGCTGTAAAGCTCCTGCATTATAAGTTGAGTTATCAATTATTAGTTCAGAGGCAGAAATATTGGAACTATTTAAATTGTATTGAAGTAATAAACTTCCATCTGGGGTAGTGCCATCCGGCTTATATTTATTTGTAGTTACATATAATTTTTTAGTTTTTGAGGAAAATTCTACACCATAAGGATTTGCTTTAGTTAATAATGTTACTTCGTTACTAACCGTTCCATTTGCGGAATTAAAATCAAAGAGTACTACATTTCCTGTATTATAAACTGGTAGATTAGTTTTTGGATTTTTTTCATTTATCCTTCTTGAAGCAGTATTTGCTATTGCAATTTTTTTACCATTAGGAGACGCTTTTAGATAGCCAATTGCATTAGCCGTAGCTGTGACATAGCTGACAGTAGTAGGGTCTGGTTGATAGCCGCCAAGGGGAATAGTAAGAGAGGTCGTTGTTTTTACAGGGGTTTTGTCTACTCCTCGGGTACTTATTTTAAAGGAATAAAAATTATTTATAAAGTGGGTAATTACCCAAAACGAAATGCCATCTCCGTGCTGTACTGCAGTTACTTTCTCAGAGCATTGGTATTTAAGCTCTTCGCTATCATTAGGGTTATAGGTGATTAGGTGAATATTTTTTTCAGTATTAACAATGTCTCCAAGACCATTGTTTAATCTCATATCTACTTGGGAATAATTTAAACCATGATTTGGAGGAGGGTCCAAGCTCGATTTAATACCACTAGGATATACTGGGAGCGGTTGATCGACTGTGAAAATGTAATAAATATATGGGTTTTTTGGTTTTGGAACGATTATCGCAGATTGTGTACTTGATTCGTTTCCCCATAACCCAATACCATTAGGCATAACTTGATGGGTTTTATCATATACTTTTGATCCATCAGTATAAAAAAGCAAATTTCCATTTTTATCAGAAATACTTGAGCAACCTTCCTCTGTTACTAATTGTCCGTTAGTTAAAGCGACAGGGGCTCCCGAGTTAAAGTCTAAACCGGCGCCGTCTCCAAAATACCATATAGCAGCTTCACGTTGAGCGTATAATGACGTAGATAAAACACTAATTAATATTCCACAAAATATTAATTTTTTCATAACTAAAATTTATTTAATAAAATTACAATATTATTTTAATAAATAAATTTTAAATACCTACTTATTCAGTGATTATCTTATCTTTTTAAGCTAAAATGGCCTTTTGCTTCTCTTCCATCTTCTAGCTTCACTGTGTACCAATAATCGTCTGATGGTAACGGAAGTCCATTAAAAGTACCGTCCCAACCTTCAGCTGTTGGGATTAATTGCTTCAGTAATTTTCCATAGCGATCGTAGATGTAAATTGTTGAATTTGCATTGAAATTTGTAGTTATTCCTTTTACATTCCAATAGTCGTTGTAACCGTCATTGTTAGGAGTAAAATACTTTGGAACACCAATCACGGATATGGGCGTACTCACCGTTCCGCAACCATTTATGTCATTTATATATACATCATGAATTCCGGCAGGAACATTATCAAAGAAATTGGAAGTTTGGAAAGGCCCCGAAGGTTCATCAATACTGTATTCATATTGCCCTTGTCCAGTGACGTTTACTGTCACTGTATTTATAGTTGATAAATCTACAATATCAATATTTGAAATTTTTGCAACATCCGAAGCAGTAACTTTTATGTTTCTAGTTCTGCTACAACCTAAAACGGTGCTTACTTTAACAGAATAATTACCCTCTACATTAACATCTAATGTTGGATTTGTTTCGCCTAAATCCATGCTATCCTTTGACCAAACGTAAGTGAAATCGTTTGTAGGTGATCCATCATTGATTCCTGCATCGAGTGTTACAAAAAAAGTGGGAAGATTAGAACATACTAGATTATCTTGAGTATGGTCTTTGTTAATATCTATATTTGGTTTTGGATTAACGGTAAGAACGACATGTGGGCCCAATCCATAGCAGGCATTGTCTAATGTACTTTCAACTCGAACCCAAATTCTTTGTTGGTTTGGGTATCCAATATTTCTGTAATTAGTTGTATTCGTTATTTCGTTTAATTCAGCTAATGCATCAGCTTCGTTTTTATAATATTTTATTGAATATAAAGAGCTTGAACTAAGATAGTTTGTTTTAATTTCATCGGTTACGGCGGTAAAATTAAATGTGGCAACTCCATCTTTATCATCATTTATAGCATCTATGAAATCGTCACATTCAGAAAAGGAATGGCTGAAACTAGCAGGAATTCGGGTAGTTGACACAATTAAATCTAATTGAGCGACGCTAAAACAACCATTAGTGTTTTCTACTCTTGCCCAGACCGAACCATTTGCGCTTGTATAAGTCTTTGGAGTTGTTATTAATAAAGAAGAATCTGCTGAATCTGCTCCAGATAAAGTTTTATAAAAAGTGAAAGTTTCATTGCCTGAATTGGCTGAAATAAAACTGTTTTTTTCTGTTAAATTAAAGTCTGAAATTCCATCGGCATCATCGTCGCATTGAACGATAGTTGTTGGGGAAACAGTAGGTAAAGTATAAACGATTAATGAAGTTTCGGCAGATGTAAGACCACAGCTATTCCCAATTTTACTTAGTTGAACACGGTATTTGTATCCATTCATGGTATTAGAAATACTTGTAAGTAATAATGTATTTGTTGTAACTCCTGAGTAAGTTGAATTATTTGTAATATTGTTCCAATTGATTCCGTCAATAGCTATTTGCCATAGATAGGTATTTCCACCATTATCAGTTACTGAAATTACGGTATTTTGTAATTCGCAAGTTGGAAGCGCTTGTGGTTGAACAGTAATTTCTATTGGTGCAGCAATTATGTAATTGGGATTTGGAATAGTGTAAGGAGCTCCAATAACAAGGCCATTTGCATTAGCGGTAAATGGAGAACTTCCAAATCTTCCATCACCATCGGGATCTAGGAATCCTGCTTCAATAACATCTAGACACAAATCGCCATCGCTGTCTAAGTCGCGGTAATTTTTTATACCATCTGCATTTGTATCGGTTCCAAGACTTCCAGTTTCTATTGAATCTAGTATTCCATCATTATCACTATCTAAATCTAAATAATCAGGAATGCCATCTGCGTCAGTATCTACCGGGGTAAATCCAGGTTCAAATGCATTGTCTAATCCGTTTTTGTTTGTATCACTATTAGACCAACTAACAGAATTATTGGGTTGAGCTTCTATTGTGTCAGGAATACCATCGTTGTCAGTATCTGTGTCTAAATCGTCTGTGATGCCGTCACCATCAGTGTCCTTTGTAATTCTTTCTTTGAGAAGAAAAGTAGCTTTGTTTATATTTGTATCAGAAAGATTAGTGTGTACAAATTCTACTTTCGTAGCAAGATAGGATTCGATTTTAAAAGTACCTGCTCCAGCTGCATGCGGAGTAGTTCCTTTTAATCTAAATCGTATTTCAAAAGAAGAAAATTCTGTAACGCCGCTTTCAAAAACCCCATCATAATTAGTATCTACTTCAAGTTGCCCGTCCGGGTCCGTAAGTGTAAGTGTTTGTGATGGAGCAACTCTTAAAATAAAATCACCTTCATTATTTAATAATTCACTTTCGGGAGTTGTTTGTGTTGATGTGTCAGCAGTAATATATTCAAAACTTATTGATCTTGGCTCTATAAAAGTTATACTATATGTGTTTGTTTTTGTAATCCCCAATGGAACTTCAGATACAAAACCAAAATTTGTTTTTCCAGTTATTATTCCGTCACCAATCATTGTACCATTGAAATTAGTTCCTAAAAGTGTATTCGTTTGGTTTATGAAATTAAAGGTTGACTCAACGGTATTTAGTATTCCATCATTGTCTAGGTCTATATCAATGTTATCGTTTACTCCATCTCCATCTGTATCGATAGGACAATCGCTAACTGGAATTCTATCGGACAATGTAGAACTACAATTGAAGATACTTCTTCTAACTTGATAGTAGCCAGCCTGAGTAGGGGGAAAACTGTCAGAGATGGCGCCAGGAATATCACTACCATTAAAAATCCATTGAAAACTATAATCGATGTCGGGGCTAGTTTTTAATTTTATATTCGGAATACAATTTCCTGTTAAGGATAAATTATTTTCTGATAGAATCTCAGGTTTTAAGTCAAATCCAGAGTAGTAACCTCCATATGTGGCATTAATATTCGTTCCTGAATATGAAACATAAACTTGCTTGGTCGATTTTATACTAATATTACCAAAGCGTGAATTTATTGAGTAAAATACAAATTTAGAATTTCCAGCAACAGCTGTGGGAGTGGATACAATAGGGCTATTATTTATCTCAAGAGTTGCCCCAGTTTCAGTAACTATATTTATTGTTCCAGTATAACTTTTGCTCCCAATTTTGTCGATTTCTGGAATATTATCAACCACTTTTGGCGTTGAACAATTAAGTGGTGGAACAAAAAATAAATTTTGATTTGCATTCGAAGTTTCTCCTATACTCTGATAAGCAAATACCTTTTTTGATGTTTTTACATATAAACTTCCATTGCTAAAAGCACTTCCATCAAAAATATAATTTTGTCCATTCTGGATAGTACCTATGAGAAGTCCATTTGCAAAAATTTCAGTGTCGTCCTCATCTGCAATGATTAAAACACGTTCCAGTTCATTATAACCATTTCCTTTTATGAAAATGTATTCGGTACCAATTTTATCTGCGCCAACAATTTGGTCAAAACCTAAATCTCTTCCAGCATTGTTAGCATTTGTCGGATCGTTAGTCCCTCCAAATGACCCGCTATTGACTACAACATTTTTATCGGACTCGATTAAAGCCCCTATTAAATTAAACCCTGCGCTTCCATCGATTGCTAAAATATAACTTTGATTTTTATTTAAATTTATAAGTTGTGGCCCATTAAAAGTAGTTCCATTTGCTAATAATGTTCCCGGAAAAATATTTGAAATGGTTACTGTTGTGTTATTCTCAGTAGCCAAAATAGTAAAGAAGTTTAGTAAAGTAGATATATTTGAGGTATTTAACATTGCGCCGGCTCTGAATCGTTTACCAAGCGCACTATTTCCTTTAGCAACTAGCCCACCAGCCTGATTTCCACCTCCTGAATTAGTTCTTACGCTAGCATAAATTAGGCCTTCAGCTTCAATAATGTAACCTTTATTTGAAACCAATCCAGTTGCTATACTTGAGACAAACAACGGTGTATTTATGCCACTACCTATGTCATGTCTATAAGACATATTATTGTTTACGGTTCCTTCTATTATATTTCCGCCAATTTCAATAATTTTAAATTTTACAGTAGTTGTACTAGGTGAAGATATATAGATATAGTGGTCTTGTGGCGTTACTCCCGCGCTACTACTTGAAGTTAAAGGCGGTATAAAATGTGTTTTACTTAACTGAGCAAAGCTACTTATGGATAAAAAAGTAAAAAAAATAAGTACTGCTTTTTTCATTTGCTAAAAATATGAAAATTATTCTTATCTTTTTAACGAAAAATGCCCTTTAATTTTTTTAGAATTTGCAAAATTTATGTGAAACCAATAATCATCAGCAGGTAGGTTGTATCCATTAAAACGACCATTCCATCCTTGGCTGGTGGAGTTAAGCATTTTTAGTAATTTTCCATAACGATCAAATATAGTAATTGACGCTTTTGGAAATAGACTCAGATTTTTAATCATCCATAAATCATTTATACCATCGTCATTTGGAGTGAAAAAACGGGGGTAATCCAATACATAAAACTGAAAAGAATCTGAATTACCGCAACCATTTTTATCCCTTGCGTAAGCATAATAAGTTCCGGCAGTAATTCCATCGAATTGAGGACTGTCTTGAAAATAAGTTCCGTCAATCGAAAATTCATAATCTCCCGTTCCAGTATACTCTATTAAAGCTGAATTTTTATTTCCATCAAAATCATTTATTATAATCTCCGTTATTGTTGCTATTTCGGAAGTGATAATGTTGAATTTTTTTGTGGCTTCGCAGCCGTTTGCATCGGTTACTTTTACAGAATAGTTTCCAGGGCCGCTTACGTTTATCTGATTTGTAGTTTCTCCTGTACTCCATAGATAACTCAGAAAACCTATATTAACGGAGAGATTAAGATTACTGTTTGTACATAATGCTATGGTTTCATCCTGAAAATTTGGAGGGTAAAATGAATTTATAACTAAATTAATCGGAATAATTCCAAAACAGTCAGAACCGTTAAGAACTCGGGCATAAAGTGTTTGCTGGTATGGAGTTGAATTTTTAAAAAGGTTTGGCAATTCGTTTTTTTCTAGATAGGCATCGATTGGGTTTAGATAAAAATATACAAAAATCGAGTTGCCTAAGCTTGTGAAATGAGGTGAAGTTGCGATAGTCATTAAATCAAATTGATAGATTCCGTCATTAGTTCCGTCATCATCACAAACAATTTCTGCTGGATAGGGGGCAATTGTTTGATTCGAAATTTGGAGAGTTACTTGGGCGAAATTTACACAATTATAGCTATTTGTTGTTTTTGCATAAATAACTTGATTGACTGATTTATTGCTATAGTTTTTTGTGTTTATGATGGCTTTGATTCCTGCTTGGGCGTCTGATAATGTTTCGAAATAGAGGATTTCGCTCAAACCAGAATTATTGTTTTTTATGATGCTATCTGCTTTAGTTAAATCAAAAATCGCAATTCCATCATTATTATCATCACATTGTATTAGTGCGGTGTCACTCAAGACCGTTTCCGGTGTGAATTCGACTTTTATTACACCAGAAGCAATACAAGTTGTGCTCCCTATTTCTACTTCCACTCGATAAGTTCCTGTTTCTGTAGCTGAGAAAGAGGGACTAGTTTCTCCAGGAATCGGAGTTGTAGCTCCGTCTTTGTACCATCTATACGTATTGGTTGGAGGTAATTTAGTATCAATCATAAAACTTTCGCCAAAACAGATTCCGTTATTTGCTGTCAATAAACGATCTGCGCCTAAATCAATTTTGGAGGTAAAACTACCGGCCTCGATAAAAACTGCTGAATCAAAATCCTTGACTCCATCATCTGCAATTACTAGCTTTATATGATAGGTAAGATTAGGGATCACACTAGTTTGTGCTGTCAAATTTTTGGTTTGCCCACTGTAATTTATTGGACTTGTATTGGAAAGACTTGTGTTTAATTGCCCAAAATAGGTTTCATTTATTGCAGGACAGCTTTTTTGTACTCCAAAACTATCAGTAAAATTAACTTGTGGATGAATGTTCATGGAAGAAACTGGAGTGGTTGTTCCTGGAATCACAGCCAAATTTTGATAGGGAAGAGCACTTCCTTTTTCTTTAATCAAAAAAGCAAATCCATCGGAAAAACGACAAGGAAAATCATCTTGATATTCGTTCGAAGCAAATAGATAATTGAAACTAATAAAGTTTGTTGTAGGGGTGAAGTCGAATTCTAAAACTGTTGCATTTATCGATTGAATACCTAAAGTTTGATCTAAATCGGCATCACCTAGCCATGAGCTACTTCCACTTCCTTGATTTCGAACAAACGGTCCAACAGAATTAGTACTGCTCCAGGTACTTAAAACGATCCCTTTAGTAAAAGGGAAACTCCCACCTTGATTATCAAAAGTACCAAAACTATTTTTCCCTGGAGTGAAATTATCTCCCTTTACATTTTCGGCAAAAATACTGATGCAAGAACTATTATTGACCAATGTATTTGTAAGGTCAGTTGCATTCTTTGTATCGTCTACTAAAATAGATTGCGCAGCTGTATAGGTCGTGATACAACCACATACGATACATAATAAAATGAATTTTCTACATTTCATAGTACCGTAAAGATACTATAAATCCCTACTCTTTAGTAGGTTATGGGATGAAAACATGAAAATAGAAGTCCAGATTAAGACAATGAGTATCGACGAAAAATGAACATCATAATCCTTTAAACTTTCTACGCCAATTTGTTCGCCTAAGTTTTTAACTACTGATAATCGGGTGAAAGGTTCCACAATAAGATTTGACATCGATTCCAGAGGTAAAAACTGAGTAATATAATCAGCTGTTTTGCTTTCGGGAAAGATTTTAAAATTCAAAATTCCTTTTACGATTCCTTCGATAATGTTCCATACTAATAAAAATCCGAGCGCAAAAGCAGAACGTTTTACTAATATACCTAAGAATAAACAGAAGGAAAAAAAGCCTACTAATTTCACAAAGAAGGCAAGGAGATACTCTAATTGAGAGAAAACTATGCTTAATTCTGTATAAGAAGAAAAGCTAAAACCCAAAATAAGGGTCATTATAAAAACAAAGACAGTGGAGCAAAAAGCAAATAATACAACGGTAACAAACTTAGAAAGGATGAATTCCTGCTTGCTCATTCCATCGATTAGATTTTGCTTTAAAGTGCCATAACTGTATTCGTTAGCCATCATAGAAACGATGACTATGGCTAAGAAAAGTTTTAAAATGGAGGCGATGTAGGTGTTAAAATGCCATATAAATGGAAAATTAAATATCCCCATTTCAGCAAGGTGGAATTTAAAAGCGCCAAGTTCAAATTTTATAGATGCAAACAAGGCAATAAAGGACAGTAAAATAAAGTAGGCCAAAGTCAAAACCCGACTTGCTTTATTCATCCAGATTTTTTGTAATTCTATAGAGAGTAATCGTTTCATTTTATAGGATTTAGGAATTGTGATTTTAGATTTAGGAATTGAAATTGCCATTGAAATTGCCATTGAAATTTCTGCTTTTACTTTTTCGAGGTCAATTCTAAAAATTGTTCTTCCAAACTATTTTTTCGTTTCACTAGATGGCTTAAAACAATCTTGTTTTCAAATAGAAATTGATTCAAATCAGCAGATTTTAATTCGCTTTTTAAATACACTAGCACTTTTCCTTCTTCCTGTTTAACATGTTCAACTGCAGGATGTGTTTGTACAATGGCTATTAAATTTTGAGTGTCTTCAGCCTGTAATTCATACAATCCTTCGTTGACCGATATACCGTCCACTGAACCTGTATATAAAATGTTGCCTTTCCTTAAAACTACGACATGGGTACACACTTTTTCTACTTCATCCAGTAAATGGGAAGCCAGAAGAATTGTTGTTCCTTGGGCGGCGATATGTTTGATAATATCCCTGATTTGATGTATTCCTTGTGGATCTAGCCCATTAGTAGGTTCGTCCAGAATTAATATTTCAGGGTCATTCAATAGGGCAGAGGCAATCGCTAAACGCTGTTTCATACCTAAAGAAAAACTACTGAACTTGCTGTCTTTTCTTTCGGTTAGACCCACTAATTCCAGTTTTTCAAGAACTTTGTTATAACTGATATTCTTAATTTTGCAAACTAATTTCAGGTTTTCCTGCGCCGTCATGTAGGGGTAAAAATTGGGTCTTTCGATAATGGCTCCCACTTTTTTCAAAGCATCATGGGTTTTCATTTTTCCGTCAAACCAGCTGTAATCGCCCGAAGTTGCATTTACCACATTTAAAACAATGCCAAGAGTGGTCGATTTTCCGCTGCCGTTTGGTCCTAAAATTCCATAAACGTGGCCTTTTTTTATTTCGAAAGAAATATCTTTTAAGGCTTGCAGGCTTCCGTAGCGCTTGCTGAGGTTTTTAATAGAAAGAATGGTTTCCAATAGATTTGCTTTTTTAGTTTTTTATAGGACGAACAAAACAGCAAATTGTTACTCTTAAATTCTAATTCGTTTATTCTTAAATAATTTCTGACATGGCTTTTAGCTTTTCGGCAGTAATAGGTTTCATAATATAATCTTTCAGGAAGTGATGTTTTTTTGCCATTTGAATATCAGCGGGGTCTATCGAGGAGGTTACGATGAAAATGGAGATCTCTTTTTTTATTGCTAAAAGCACAAATTCATCCAGGAACTGCCATCCATCCATAACTGGCATATTTAAATCGAGTAAGATACCATCAGGCATTTTATCGTTATCATCGCTGTTTTTCTTTAATTCTTCTAATGCAGATTGTGCATTGAAGAAAGAATGAATTTCATCACAAAATTGATTTTTATGAAGCAGCATGCTCATTAATTTCACTGTTAATTTATCATCATCTATAATATAGATTCTTTTAGTTTTCATTTAAATATATTTTAAAAGTAGAGCCAACGCCCACTTCGCTTTCTACTTCAATTTTTCCTTTCATGGCTTCGATTTGGTTTTTTGTAATAAATAACCCAATACCTCTAGCGTCACTATTTCCATGAAATGTTTTGAACATACCAAATATTTTATGGCCATTTTTTTCTAAATCTATTCCCAAACCATTATCTTTAAAATTTATGATCGTATGCTGATCAGTGACCTCATAGTTTATCTCTATAGTAGTTGCTCTATCTGGAGATTTGTATCTTATAGCATTTGTAAATAGATTCAGTAATATGCTTTCTATGTATTCTGGAACTACAAAGACTGTTAAATCATCAGGTATAGTATCTAAGATTGTTATTTTGTTTTTTTTAATGATAAAGTTTAAGCTGTCTTTTGTTTTTTCGATCTCATCTTTTAGGCAAATTTTTGTTTTCTCAATGTCCATACTTCTCTGGACTGTGATAATTTCGTTCAAGTATTCTATGGTTTCAGAGAGTCTGTCTGTTGCTTCTTTGAACAGAGCAATATAAGACAATTTTTCTTCTACGTCATCGGTATCCTTCATTACTTCTAATACCATCGCTAAATTGCTGGTGTGCGAACGAATATTATGCGAAATAATATGGGCAAAATTTAATAGTTTGTTATTCTGATCAGTTGTTACCTCTAGTAATTTATTTAGTTCTAATTCTTTTCTTTGTCGAATGCTAACATCTCTACCTACTCCTATGAAGTAAAGTATATTATTTTGGTTGTCAAAAACAGGAGTTATATTTAAATCGTACCAATATTTTTCTTTGTTTTTTTTATAATTTAAGATAGTAACTTTTATGGGTTTTTTAGCTCTAATTTCTTTACTCAGTAGTTCGGTTGTGTGTTGGTTAGTATCAGGTCCTTTTGATAAATAACCAGGAGTGAAACCTATTATTTCATTTAAACTAAATCCCGTAAGCTCTAGGTAGGCTTTATTTGCCCAAACCGCCTTTCCCATTGGGTCTGCAATAATAATAGTTTCGGTGGTTTCAGATATGGCAAGTGAAATCATATTGATGTAGGTTTCTACACTTTTTCGTTTAGAAATATCTTTTAAAATAAATGCTAAAAAGGTTTTACCGCTCATTTTAAATTTGTCCCCAAAAGCTATTTCTACTGCTACAGATTCTCCTGATTTAGTTTTTAGATAAGTATCTTTTACAATATGGTCCCTCTTTGATAGATGGCATTGAAGAAAAAGAGCTGCTTCTTCTTTAGACTCATCAGCGAATAGCTCAGAAATAGGTAAGCCTATTAATTCGGATTCATTATAGCCAGATACTTCAACTGCTTTTGGATTATATTGGGTAATCAAATTATCTAAAGCGTCAATTATAAATATGGCGTCGTTGCCACTCGAAAAAATTGAGGAAAATTTATCAATATTTAGTTGAAGCTCATTCAAAAGACTCTGCTTTTCGGTTATGTCCTGAAAAGTCCCCAATAATCGTCGTGGCTTTCCTTTCTTAAAAATTACTTGACAAATACATTCAACATATTTAATATTATTTTTAGCGGTTGTAATTTGAAATTTACCATGAAATGGGATGCCCTCATTGATAGCCAAATCGACTAAGTACTCCAGTCGATCTCTATTCTCCCCTGCAGTATAGAATTTATTGCTACTTCCCTTAACGGGAATAAAATCATCTGGAACTTCAAGAATGTTTTTTGTAACTATATCCCAATATGCGGAGTTTTTTTTTAGATTCAGCTTCCATATTCCAATCTTTGCCGACTGAGCAGCGTTGAGATATAGATTCAGCTTTTTTGACATTTTTGTAGTTTTAGGAAATGATTTATTATTGAAGGGAGCAAATTTAGGTATTAAAAAACTATAGTTGCTTTGTTATGATAAGGAAAATTTGTTCAAAGAATAGTACTTTTTATAATATGATTTACAGTGTCTGTCTTTAGTCAAAATTTAGGTTACTGTATATTTTAGTTTGTTTTTTATATTGTTTAGGGCTATGTGGCTGTAGTTGCTAATTTCAAAATTAAGTTCCAATACCCTGCCTAATTCGCTTATGAAAAAATAAGTAGTTTGTGTTTTATTATCATTTGCCTATAAATTGATGTAAATTTGTGGTAAACATACCTTAATGAGCGATTCTGAAGTACTTTTTAAAAAACCATCCTATCCCATAAATAAATTACTGTCTGATTATTTAGGTCGTTTTGACCGTATTTCAAAAGTTCCGATTGTTTATGATGATTTGTTGCGTTTTTCTGGTTTTATCAATGTCTATGATAAGCAGGAAGAAGATACCTTGTGGATTAGAGTGTATTATAATGAATTTGAAAGAATCGAAATTGATCTAACCTTAAAAAAGATCTATTCGCTTTTACATTCAGATGGAAATTTAGACATTATTAAGTTTTTGAATGTAGATTCAATCGATTACTGCACTTTCGGAAATTCGAAGCCTTTTCGAATAAAAATTCGAAACATTTTAAATGATAATTACACTCATTTTTATGTTAAAAAAGCAGATGCTTCACGTGTTTACGGTTTAGAATTAGAGCATATTCTTTCTCCTGATAAAATCAATTTCTTAGTGTATGGAGATACATTGGTGGAAGAACATATCATGGGAATTCCGGGAGATGTTTTTATAAAATCGCTTTTGAAGGATTGTAGTGAAACCGAAAAATCACAGATAGCAAAAGAGTTTGTTAAGTTTAACGAGCGCTGTATGATTCGCCTTTTAGGAGATATGAGGTCGTATAACTATGTAATTGTCCCTATTCACGATTTTGATCAGGTTGTTTATAGAATACGTCCCATTGATTTTGATCAACAATGTTATGAGGGGAATTTCAAGATTTATAGACCACAATTTTTTAAAGAGAATTATCCAATGGTAAAATTAGTCAAAGATAGGCTTCAGGATAGTTCCATAGAACAATATAAAAATGAGGAACGAGCTGTATTAGCTAAAAGAATCCTTTCGGCAGAAACACGTATTAAACGATTATTGAAGATTATGGGAAATGATCTCATAGCTCCCGATGAGCATGTGCAACGATTAAAAAGTGAACTCTATGTTTATACCAATGATTTAAATTTTAAAAATGCCAAAAGGATGGGGAATGTTTTAACTGCAGCCTTTCGATTTGTAACCCGAAACTATAAAAATGCTAATTTGTTTAAAGGAGGATTTTAAGTTCTATTTAAGTTTTTGTTTATTCGTTATCAGATAATTGTTCAAAATATGAGAAATCAAGTATTCATTATATCGTCATTAGTATTGTTATTGTCTTGCCAGCAGGACTCGAATACAATGTCATCGCTTTATGAACTGCCAAAGAAATTAAAAGAAGTTTCGGGCATTGCATATTCACCAGAGGCTAAATTGCTTTGGGTTATTCAAGATAGAGGAAATGCTAATGCAATATATGGCTTAAACGAATCTGGGAAGATCGAAAGCAACATCACGATCCAGAACGCTACAAATATCGATTGGGAAGATATCACAAAAGATAGCAATGGGGATTTGTATGTTGGTGATTTTGGCAATAATGAAAACGCAAGAAAGGATTTGTGTATTTATAAGGTGTCAAAAGATTCTTTGCAAAAGAGTGCGATAAATGCTTCTTATAAAATTTCGTTTGAGTATCCTGAACAAAAGAAGTTTCCACCAAAAAGTAAAGATCTTCTCTATGATGTGGAAGCTTTTTTCGAATATAAAAATAATTTCTACCTCTTCACAAAAAATAGAAGCTCTGGTTTTGATGGGACTACATTGCTATATAAAGTGCCAAACAATGCCGGTTTTCATCAGGCGAAATTACTTGGGAAATTCAAGACTGGAGGCAGCTATAAAAACAACGCAATAACTAGCGCAACAATAAGCCCAGATGGTTCTAAAGTGGTGCTATTATGTCACGGGAAAGTATGGCTTTTTCAAGATTTCACTGGCGATAATTTCTTGTCAGGAAAAGCAAACGAACTTCAACTGAATCATTTTTCGCAAAAAGAAGCCATTTGTTTCAAAGACAATTCAACGCTATTAATAGCGGATGAAAAGGATAAAAAAATAGGCGGCTTCGTTTATGAAACAACTTTAGAAAGACTAAAAACCCAGCCCTAAACCGAAAGTGATACGTCCTTGATCATCGGCACTTTTAAAATAAGTCAACCTAGCCGTGAGGACGTTAAGGCCATTAAGCCAGATTCCGCCTCCAACGGATTGATGCCATTTATTTGAGGTTTCTCCGTCTAGCCAAACTCGACCGTAATCAAAACCACCAAAGACTCCATAGGACATTGGAATAATACTATTCTTAATTTTGCCTATTGAGTAGCGAAGGTCACTACTTTGAAAAAAGGATTGGTCTCCCAGGAAACGCTCGTTTCTAAACCCTCTTAAATCGTAGTCACCACCTAGAGTAGCGCCTTGGTAAAACTCATAATTACTATTCAAGATTGCCTTTCCTTTTAGCAAAGTTGCCAAAACTAATTTTCCATTAGCGTCAACTTTATGGTTGAAATTAAGTTTAGATTCTATAGCAGGGAAATTCTGTTTAAAATCGCTGAGGTTTGTTTTCCAACTTCCACTTATTGAAAAGCCCATTCCCATCGTTGGCAATGATGCATTGTCATAGTTTTCATAGCTGTACTTTATACTCGCTCCAGCATACTGTTGATTATCGAAAACAGCAGGATTTACCATGCTATCAAGAGCTATAAAGCGATTATTGGTGCGCTCTACATCAAAGTTTTCAAAAGAAGTTTGGAAAAGAATTGTGCTTCCGTGAATGCCCACTTTTTTAAGTTGAGGTGCTACTTTGAGTATTCTTATTCGAACTCGATTAAAATCCATTCCGTTTAGCTCATCATTATTAATACGGTTATTTCCATAGCCAAAATAGTTAATAGCAAAATTAGGACTGGTAATTTGGGATTCTAAATTAAAATCCCAATCGCCTACTATCTTAGGTGCATGAAGATCGTATAATAATTCAAAACCGCCTGTAGCAAAATAATAATTTGCTTTAAGATTATGTTTTCGAGTGTATGGATTTTGTTTAAAATAATTGATAGTATAATTAGCAATAATACCAACTTTTATACCATCATCAGGATTAAAACCAAGATTAGGCATGCCTGAAAAAGCATTGTATTTTGGTTTTTTATAATCATAAAGGTTTGTTTCATAATCGTCAGTCAAGAATTTTTTAGTTTTTGAGTCGATATTATAGGTGTTCTCTTTAGATTTAAAATCAATGATTTTAGTGTTATGACCATTTGCAATAGTATAAATATCATGGTTTTGCCCGCCAATTAGTAGGGTGTTTATTCTTGATCTTCGGGTGCCCGTAACTTCAAATTGATCATCATCGTCTAATCCATAAAACCAGAGATTCTTCGTTCTTGAACCGTTGAATAATTTAGTATACATTAATTCATCGCCCTCTTTTTTCATTCGATAAACACTAACTTCAATTTTGTTTTTTGCAACATGATTGATGATAAATTTATCTTTTTTATTGGTCCCTACAATCACAACAGTTTTTTGTAATACGCGATTGTACTCTGTCGCATATTTTACTAATTGTGCTCTTCTTAATTTTAATTTTTGTTTTATTTGAGTAATAGTTTCGTCCTGAACTTCTGTTGGTAAGTTGTCAAATGCTTGGTCAATAGCATCGTCAGAGAGATGATCTTGAATGTATTTTGCCTGCTTAATCCAGTCTTTTTCGGTAGCTTTTTTTAGAAAAGCAAGATCTAAAGGATAAGGCTCTCTATTGAGCCATTTTACATTTTTTATATCCTTTTTAAAAGTTTGCATGTGACGAAGTGCGGGAATATTCATTAGGATAGAAAGTAAAGTTCCATCATATATCGTGAAAGCTTGATCTCTATCGCGAGGAATCGGTTTGTAAAGAACTTGGTCTTTTTTGTTATATTCAGCCCAACGCCATTGGTCGTAATGTCTGTCCCAATCTCCAATAAGCATATCAAATAAACGCGCTTTTATATATTCGCTTTCATCAACAGCATATTTTTCATCTTTTTGTAAGTTATCCAATAAATCTTCGGTACTTATGATATTATCAGGTTTGCCAAAGGATTTTAAGTCTTTTTGACTTTCAGAAGGGCGTTCTTCCACTAAATACAACTCGTCGCCAAAATCAGCATTGAACTCGCCCAATGCTTTTTGTTTTGGAACATAAAACAAAGAGGGATTCGTGTGAAAAACACCAATATGCTCGGCTAAATTACCCACACTCAAAGGTGCATAAGGATGTGCAGTAGTATAAAAATCATATATAAAATCTTCAGCATAGGTATTTTTAAAGTCATTTTCTACATATTGATCTTTGAAGGCAACGCTTTGCAAAAAACGTCCAACACGTTTCTTAACGCCACGCATCACATATTCTTTGCCATTTGGATCAAGTAGTCGCAATGAAATTGATTGATGACCACCACCGGCTCTATCTGGTGATAAACCGCTATAAAGCGTGCCTAAGTTTGCAATTTTAGATTCGATTAAAGTGCCGTAGTATTTTCGATAATGGGTTCCAAAAAGGAAATTATGAAAACTACTTTTGTTGCTCATCTCAGGAGTGTAAACGGAGCTTGTTTTTGTTAATGGGAATTGGTCTGGATAATCCACTTTTATTTTTTCCTTTGGGGAAAGGAGCGTCTTCTTAAAAAGAATTTGGCTATGATTGTTTACTATGCCGTAAAATGAAACTGATGTTTTTCCGTTTTCAAGGATGTCTAATGTAGCATAACCCTTTTCTCCATAGGAGAAATCAGTTGGTTTTATTGCTCTAGCTGCCTGAAATTTAGATCCTGCTCCACTTATGATCTGTTTGATGCCTTGGCTTTCAGTATATTGTAAATTATGGTCGTGACCGCTAACGACCACCACATTATCTTGACCTTGCAAAAGGGTTTTAATGCGTTTTACAAAAGCAGTATATTGTTTATTTTGAATGTCTTGCGGACTAATTCCAGAGGTTTTTCTCAGTAAGTTGATCATCGAGCCTATAACAGGTAAAGGGATTTTTTGTTCTAAAGGGAAAATTTGCTTTTCTAAAGAAAATTGTCCGCCATGACTTCCATTACTCATCAAGGGATGATGCATGGACAATATGATTCGTTTGTCTTTGTTTTTATTTAAGATACTTTCTAGTTCTTCAAAAAAGGCCTCTCTAGTTTTGATAGTACAATTATCATTAATTGTTGGATTTTTATCCCAATCTTCAAGAAACCATTGACTATCAACTGTAATAAGATGTACCTGTTCATTAATTTTAACATCTTCAATCGCGCATCCGTTGCGGGGTAAAAATGATTTTTTATCTCCAATATACTCAGAAACATATTTTTCTTGTCGCTCTAATCCTTCGATACCACTATACCAATCGTGGTTTCCAGGAATAAAAATCGTTTTTCCTTTAAATTCTTTCGAAAGTTGTAATTGATTTATTAATGAATTTTCTGCTAATTGATACTCTTTTTTGTTTTCTTTGTCAGGCATTCCTTTTGGATAAATATTGTCGCCTAGAAATAGGAGCGTAGCATTTTTATCTGATTTTTTTAATTTGTCGTTCAGAGATTTGAGGCTGTTTTTAGAATCACCTTCGGTAACGTAACCGGCATCACCAATTAAATAGAACGTATGGGCTATTTTTGAAGTGTCGATGTCGTTTACGGGAATGGGATTTGTTATATCACTGCCGTATTGAGCATGATAAGTAGCGCAACTTTGTAACAGCAAAACCGTAAGAGTAATGATACAATATTTAAATGTATTTTTTTCGATAAAACCAAAAACCAAAAATAATTTCATAAATTAGGGGATAATTTTTTTAATATGAATCTAACTGAACAGGCCGAACAATTTATTTACAACTTATTCAAAGATAATCTTTCTGAGTCATTTACTTATCATAATTTTAGCCACACCTTAGATGTTGTAAATGCAGTTAAAGAGCTTGCTGATCACGAAAAAGTAAATCAACAAGAAAGCAGCATTTTACAAATTGCCGCCTGGTTTCATGATTCAGGATACATCCATGGATACAAGGATCACGAAAATGTCGGAATCCTTATTGCTTCTAATTTTTTGAAAGAACGCAATATATCAGATGATTATATTCAAAAAGTTTCTGCACTTATCAATGCAACCCAATATGATTATTCGCCTCAAAATATTCTGGAAGAAATTATAAGAGATGCTGATTATTTTCATTTTTCAAGAGAAAATTACCTAATAAGATGTGAATTATTGAGGAATGAATGGGAGAAAACTTTAGATAAAAAATTTACAGATGTTGAATGGGCTAAAGTCAATCTTGAGAAATTATCTGAAAATCATGTTTATTATACTGATTATGCGAAAGCGAATTGGCAAATTCCAAAGGAAAATAATATCGCATTAATCAAAACTATGATTCAAACACTAGGAGCCAACGGAGAAGATCGTGAGGAGGCTTTAAACAAAAAGAAGAAAAAAAAATCGGAAAAATCGGATCGTGGAATAGATACTCTTTTTCGAATCACACTAGGCAATCACACGCGACTAAGTGGAATTGCTGATAGTAAAGCCAATATTTTGCTTTCAGTCAACGCCATCATTATTTCAATAGCCCTGTCCTCATTAATCCCTAAATTAGATAGTGCGCGAAACGCTCATTTAATTTACCCAACTTTTATAATGTTGATGTTTAGTGTGGTATCCATTATTTTCGCCATATTATCTACTCGTCCTAAAATTACCAGCGGCACTTTTACCAGACAAGATATTGAAGATAAGAAAGTGAATTTACTATTCTTTGGTAATTTTTATAAAATGCCATTAGAAGAATACGAATGGGCCGTAAATGAAATGATGAAAGACAGAGAATACTTGTATAACTCCTTAATTAAAGATCTTTATTTTCTAGGTTTAGTATTAGAGAAAAAATATAAATTATTGCGAATTACCTATAATATTTTCATGGTTGGGTTAATAATATCAGTGTTATCGTTTGTAATAGCGTTTAACTGGTCAGTAATCTAATTTTTAGAACTATTCAAGTTGAAATGGTTGGTCGTCTGGATTAAAGGCCATTCGTATTAAGCACCTTAATACGAATGGCCTTTAATCCAGAAACTCCTTGTAGTTCCTCAACATCAAACTGTTCGATTGTAGGTTCAAGAATATTTTTGAACTGTAAAAATTTTATATATTTTAAATATTCCTTTTCCTCATTTCTTTGCGAATAGACAATAGTTATTTTTTCCTGATCGGTTATTCGTTCATTAGTTCCTTTGATATGCGCTTTATCAATTCGTTTTTTAACGACTTCATATCTTGCATTATAAGTTCCATCAACGTCAAATCGCTTTTCGTCCATTCTAAATCGAATAGAAATTGGAGAACTGAAAACTAATATTAAGGAAGTAACTTCCAGTTCATAAGGTAAAATAGACTTGCATCTATGGTGTTCTAACTCCATTTCACATAGTGTTTGTAGCTGCCACAGTCTTAAATTACTCAAATAAATTTTATCAAATGGTTCTTGAGGAGATATGGATGCACCAATGTATAAATTGTGTTCTACGCCGTCAGATTTAAATCTTTCGAAATAATGCGGAAATATTTTTTGAGCTTCTACTTGCGATTTATCTAAAATTGAAGCCATTTTTTTATTGACAATCGCCATCGCATCATCAAACTTTTTTCGAGATTTATAATAGGAACCCGTTTTTGGGTCTATATCTGTGAAATATTTCTTGATTGTTTTCTCTGTAGCTTCATCGACTTTAGATTTAACAATAATAGGATGTATTTCGTTTTGAATATAATTTTGAATTTGCTGTTCCGTATCTGTTTTTAATTCTAAATCTAAATCTTCAAAATAGGAATGCATTTCAAATTTCCGCTGCTCTAAAATAGAGAGATTGGTGTTTTCTTTTAATTTATCAAAAATTTTTAATAACGTTTTCAGTTGGCTTTTTAAATCATCTTTAACCGTTTGATTTCTATGTAAGGAAGAGCTTTTTACGTCAATTTGACCGTATAAAGGATAGACGTCTTTAAATACAATTTCTTTGAAGATGTAATCTTTATTAGGGTTGTAAGTGTGATAGAATTTCTGAGCCTCTTTCTTAAATTTCCAAAATACGCTGGAATGAATTGCCGTATATTCTCTTTGAATTACCGCTTCAATTTGATTTTGTAAATCGTTGTAATAATTGTCCAAAGTATCAACTACATATGGCAATAGCAAGTCAAGATTGATCGCATTGATACTGTTTAGACTTCGCGGATTTGACGAGACTAATTCTAGGATTCCTAATAGTTTATCATTTTTAATGACAGGTGCAAGGATGCAACTTTTTATGTTTTGCTTCAATAAATGTTTTGCAAATTTTTCATTCTTAGCTGTTTTTGCAAATTTTTCTACATTAGAAATAGCATATGTTTTGTTAGTTTTTAAGATAGCATTTATTTCACAATCTAAGAACGCATTTTCACAGGGCAGTTCTTTTTTCTCATAGAGAATAAAGCTGTTTGTCCCAGTGGTAGCATGAGGAGGATTGATAAACATATTTTCCTCTTCGTTGTAAAAAGTAAGCCCTACTCTTAAATCAGGGACTTTAAAAATGGATCTAAAAATGGATTCAAATTTTCTGTCTTTTTCATTATGCTCGCTATTTGCTCTTAAAAGATTAGTTTTCAATTCAGATATTGCACTTTCAATTGTTGCGTCGAATAACGTAACTATCCCGAATCCTTTCATTTCCCAACTCTCGAGTGGGAATTTTTCCTTCCATACGTTTACATCATCATAATTATCCATTAATAAATCAATATCCTCAGGACTTAATTCTATAGCTTTTTCGGTGGGTGAGATTTTTATAAAATCGGCATTGTATAGAATTCTATAATGTTTTGTGATTCCGTTTTTATCTGGAATATCATAAAATAGAGGTTTACTTATTATAAAATCCTTTTTGTAGTAGGCGTTCAATACTAAAATACAAGACATGACAAAGAATTGATCTTTATCGAAATCTCTAATGGTCAGATCAAAAGTACCACCAGCGTCATCTAGTATTCGCTGGAATCTATTAGTAAAATTAAAAATGATATTGTGAAAAGGTATTGTTACTGCTTTGATTTCATTATCAGAAAGGGCATTAGGAAACAGGTTTGATAATAAATTCGATAATAAATTTTCATTTTTTGTAATTAGATTTAAATCTTCGATACCCGTTTTTAACTCAGGTATTTTATTAATATCCTGAAGTAATGCCTTTGCTTGCAATGATAGGTAATCATTATCTGATAAGGCTGTCTTTTCTAATGATTCAATAAGTTGGTCAAAAGAAATTACATTTTTTAGCGGACTATCCTCAAATAAATTATAATTCATTAAATGAAATGTTTAGAATGTAAAAATACGAATAAACTCATGTAGTTTAGGGAAAATAAAGCTTTTTATAGAAATATAATCTCAATTTCGACAAAATAATAATGGAGCTTTCAGCTAACTTTTGGAGGATAATTTAATGTCCAGAAACAGTTAGTTTTACTTTGTATACAAACGACACATATTGTAGTTGGAGTAATATTTATTTCGAATAAGTTACATTTCTCTTGACTTTGCCTTTTATAAAAATACCCGCAAAAAGCGAGACACTTTCTGGGGGTATTTTATATTTTAACTAGATTACTTTGAAAAGTAAAAGAAGGTAATATCCTTATGATTTTTCTTCTTTATTGAAGTAAACTAAATAGTAGTACATCTGTTTTTCTTCGTCCCAACCTTTTTCAACATATTTTTCAGCACTTTCAGGATTGATAAAATCCATTTTTATTTGAATGTGTGTATCTAAGTTGATTACATTTTTTATGGATTTACGAGCATCTGAAACGGCTGCATTAGCAATAGGGAAAGAAGTAATATCTTCGATACTGTATTTTTCTCCTTTATCTACTTTGTAATTCTTAAATTCTGGAATTAAGTCTGGATTGTCTAAAACTTCATTCAAGAATTCAGTCTCTTCAAATTCATCATTTTTAGCAAAGTAATTCACAGAACGGTTCATGAACATCACTTCTTCTTTCTTATCTTCGGCAGGAAAAACTACATCTTTAGCAAAGCCTTGACAGAATTTTAGGTATTTTTTGGTGATGAAATTTTCGTCTTCAAATGCATCCACAGAAAGGAAATGTTCTAGCCAATATCTTGCATCATAGCGGTTGCTATCCACAGTTAGAATCTTATATCCTTCTTCTTTTTTATGATTAAAAATGATACAACCTTTGTCTAGTTTACTTAAGTTTATACCTTGTTGCAAGATCATTTCAAGATGCGTTCCTTTTTCTTCAAATTGTAAAAAATCAGCTTGTAGCTCACTTTTAAAAATCCCAATCGCATCAACAACGTTATTATCGATATTTACATTTGTTAAATAAGTAACATACACCTCTCCGTTTTTGATATGTGGATGATTGGATTGCTCAAATAAATGTCGTGTGATATTCTTTGAATTTTCGTGTAAACTTGCTGGATTTTCAAAAATTTCAGAAGCAAATTTATACATATCATTGTAGTCTAAATCGACTTCATGCGCAAACTGGAAATAGTTTTCTTCTTTTTCTCTAAAAGGTTTTAAGAAAAACTCTTTTATAAGTGGCACAATTTCATCTTGAAGACTAAACGGTTGCTCCGATAGAAAAATAGCTTCATTACGACTTTTGTTCCCAACACGGTGGATAGAAAGCGTCTCAATATGAGTGTTGAATAAATTGATCATTTTTTATTTTATTTTTTTAGATGAAAGAGCCAAGATTATAGACTCTAGAGAAGTCTTTAATCTTGGCTCTTGATTCTTATTTTTTTACTATGTTAGTTCCAGTTTTCTTCAAAACCGAAATCCTCAAAACTGTCGTCTCCTTCAAACATGTCTAAATCATCTTCGTCTAATCCGTCTTCATAATCATTTGCATAATCATCGGCATTATCAGCTTCAAAGTTTTTTTCCATTGCTTCGTCAGGCATTTCACCATGAGAAAATAGCGTTTCAGGATATAAATTTCCAGCAACTTGTTCTTCAACAGCAGCTAGTTCAACTAAGAATGTCCACATATTAATGAAGTCATATACATAGATGATTTTTGTGTTTTCAGCATCTAATAAGTCCGATAATTGGTAGGAACTCATCGTTTTTTGCTCTCCAAGAACATCACCACTATCAAAAAGTGAAATTTCATCTTCTTGATTCCAGGTTTCATCACAAGTATAGAATGAAGCCACTTCCATGCCGTCGAAACCAAAGGAATTGAAAATAGCGTTGTGTAAATCTTCTAAAGTGTCCTCTGCAAGAATTGCAATGTCTCTAAATATATCTTCTTCTGCATCTAGAATTACTCTGAATTTGTAAACCATCATCTTTGTTTTTATTGAATGGTCAAAGGTAAAATATAATTTTATATTTCATCCCGAACTTTCGAAACAGATTCTAGATTTGTTGATAAAATTTTTGCTTACATATTTACGACGAGCAAAATAAATTATGTAGAAGTCTGTTCTTTTATTCGAAAAATAAAATGGATTGTACTATTTTTATTTTTCGAATAAAAGGAAAGTACTCACATTTAGTAGTAGTAGTTCTATTTTAATGTTTTTCCAAAGGTTTTATGGACTCTCTTTCTGAATTTGTGGTATTTTTTATGATTTGGATAATACCTTTTTGAAGTCAGGTTGTTAAAAAGTAAGGCTACGATCAAAAGAATTAGAACACCACTTAATACAGGGGAAATTACATACCAATATCCCAGATTTTTTATTTCTGCTGATCCTGTTACCGCTATTAAAGCGGTCGCACCACCAGGAGGGTGTAGTGTCTTTGTTAATTGCATAACCACAATTGATATGGAAACGGAAAGTGATGCTGTTAACCACATGATGTCAGGAGCAAACTTAGCTACCGTAACCCCTACAATTGCAGATAAAACATGGCCGCCAACTAAATTGCGGGGCTGTGCCAATGGACTCTGAATAACTCCGTATACCAATACCGCCGACGCACCAAAGGAACCGATGAGATACACAACATCAGAATGTGGAAGTGTTTGTGACTGCATAAATGCAATAATACCAATTCCGATAAAAGAACCTAAAAAAGCCCAAAAGTGCTCTTGAGAATCAACTAGGGTTTCTTTGTACAGAACGTATTTAGTTTTGCGATACCCTCTTTTTATTTTTTGAATTGCCATAGATATTTATTTCGCTAGAGTAGGTGAAAAAGTATAAACGGTATAAGGATAAATCATTTTGGCAGTATATTTTGAAATTAGGCACACTACTAAAATAGGAACAAATAAAGTGTAATTATTGATTAAGCCACAAACCAGAAAAAGGGCAGTAAAAGGAGCATGAATACTGGCGCTCAAAACGGCGGCCATACCAATGATTACAAAGTTTATCGGAATTACATTAGCGTTAAAATAAGTATTCAAGGTTAACGAAAGTAAAAGTCCTAGAAAAGCACCGATGAAAAGACTTGGTGCAAAAACGCCGCCGTCACCGCCAGAAGCTAGCGTTGCTGAAGTAACAATGGGTTTTAAAAGTAAAATTCCTATATAGCTTAGCGCAAGTGCAAAGGTTAATACAATTTCATTTGGACGAAGAAAAATCTCTTTGATTGCATGGTACCCTTCGCCATAAAGTTGCGGAAATATAAGTAAGGAAATCCCTAAAATTAACGAGCCTAAAATGATTTTAAAGTGGGGCGTTTTTATCTTAGAAAATTGGGATTTAAAAAGTAACACACTTCGCGTTAGATAAACTGAATTTAAACCAGCCAAAATCCCTAAAAGAACAAAATAAGGAATGGCTTGTAAATGCCAGGTGGTAATTAACACATTAAATAATGGTTTTTCATCGAGAATAACGATGAGCCCAAAAGCAATTGACACGGCAATTAGATTTGTTAGTATGAATGCTCGAGATACTTTTTTAGAAATAACTTCCAAGGCAAAAAGGATTCCGGCAATAGGACTACTGAAAAGCGCTGTAATTCCTGCTGCTATTCCAGCACAAATTAGTTCGGTTTTATATTGTCTGAAAACATTTTGTTTTCGCTGGGCAACGGCACCAATAGTAGCAGATGCGACTACAGTCGAAACTTCAATTCCGGTCGAACCTCCAAAAATAACAGTAAGCAATCCATTGATGAAATGGGATGGTATTTTATAACTAGGTAGGTTCTTAGATTTAGAATTTGTACTCTCGAATATTTCTTTGATTCCTTTGTTTTCTTTTTTCTTAAATAGATATTCACGCAGAAAATAGATTACCGACAAACTAAAAACTGGAAAAATAATATAGAATATTGGGTTGTTATCGGCTTGATGAAAAAATATTTCCTCATAATATTCGGTTATTGTTTTCAAAACAACGCCCAAGAAGGCAGCAAGAAAACCAATTAGAATAGAAACAATTATTAATTTTTGGAATTTAATTAATTTGTAGTTTTTTTTAATCTGAGCTGTTTTGTTCATTGCAATAGGTAAAAAGAGCTTTTTTTAAGGAGCAGTAAGACTGCTAAAAGAAGCTTTTATATGATTGATGCAAAATTAAACAAAGTTAGAATGACTTGAATCATAAAATAGTTGTGAATTTTTATTTTTATGATTTCATTGTGAATTGCTCTTCAGAATTTAGAAAAAGATTTATTTCTCGTAAAATTCTATCGGTAAATCATCAGGATCAGCAATAAAGAAAAATTGTTTCCCTGTGTACTCGTCTTTTCGTATTATTTCTGCTGAGATATTACTTTGCAGTAAAAATACTCGTGTTTGTTCTATATCGTTCACCTCAAAAGCCAAGTGACGCAAACCGCTAGATTCAGGGCGAGAAGGCCTTTTGGGCGGATTAGGAAAGGAAAATAGTTCTACAATATAAGTTCCGTTTAGAGCCAGGTCTAGCTTGTACGACTGTCTTTCTTCACGGTAAACCTCCTGAATAATGGTGAGGCCTAAAATTTGAGTGTAAAAGTTTTTCGACCTTACATAATCAGAACAAATTATGGCAATGTGGTGTACTTTGTTTAAGGCTAACATATACTATTGATTTAATTTTCGAATTACTTTTGCGGGATTTCCCACTGCTAATGAATTCTCAGGGATGTCTTTAGTAACAACAGATCCCGCACCAATCACGGATCCTTTGCCAATGGTGATTCCGGGGCAAATAACGGTGTTTCCGCCAATCCAGCAATCGTCGCCAATTGTTATTGGTAAGGCATTTTCCAATGTTTTTCTTAATTCGGCATCGAGTGGGTGAGTAGCAGTGTACAATTGAACTCCCGGTGCAAAAAACACATTGGAACCAATAGTAACTTTGGCACAATCTAAAACCACACAGTTTACATTGAAATAAACATCGTCGCCACAATGAATGTTGTAACCATAATCACAGTGAAATGGCGGTTCTATGTAGAGATTTGCTCCCGCATTCGGGATGAGTTCTTTAATTATTTCCCGTGCTTTTTTTGTGATTCTGTATTCCGTTATATTCAATCTATGGAGCAGGTTTTTAGATTTTCGTCTGTCTTTTACTAAAACTGAATCTCCAGCCAAATAATATTCTCCAGCAATCATTTTTTCTTTTTCGGTCATTTTATTCGATTCTTCAAAAGTTGTTTTGTTGTTTTTTGGGTATACACTTCACAAAGCGGCTTAGTAAGTTATTACGATTGGATGTAAATATAACTGAAAATTAAAAATGACTACAACTCATCCATGAAATTTGACAGTTCAGTTAACTTAAATTTAATAATACTTAGAATCAAAATACATTTGGTTTATCAAAATCAAACCAAATGAAAACTATTTTTACATGTATTATATTGTTTTTTGCCGTAAACTCATTTGCCCAAACGATCCTATCAGGTAGAACCGTCGATCAAAAAGGGAAACCAATTACAGGCGTGAATATCTATATCGAAGGCAGCTATGATGGTGCTACTACGAATGAAAATGGCGAGTTTTTGTTTGTAACGACTTTGACAGGAAACCAAGTTTTAGTGGCTAGTTTTCTAATTTATGAAACAACAAAAACGCCAATTGATGTGGCTAATTTTCATGCTAAAACAATCATTTTAAAAGAATATACAAATACACTTGACACGGTAGTAATTTCGGCGGGTACTATGGAGAGTGGCGATAAAGCCCGCGTTTCGGTTTTAAAACCATTAGATATTGTCACAACTGCAGGTTCGGCAGGGAATATAATTGCCGCTTTACAAACGTTGCCAGGTACGCAAACTGTAGGCGAGGATGGAAGGCTCTTTGTGCGTGGTGGCGAGGCTAATGAAACTCAAACTTTTGTTGACGGCATTCGTGTCGCGCAACCGTATGGCGCTAGCACAAATAATTTACCTACAAGAGGGCGGTTTTCTCCCTTTTTGTTTAGTGGAATCGCTTTTTCAACCGGAGGATATTCAGCCGAATATGGCGAAGCACTGTCCAGTGTTTTACTTTTAAATACGGAAGACGAACCAGATCAAAATAAAGCAGATGTTTCTTTAATGGCTGTTGGTCTTGGCCTTGGTAACACACAAAAATGGGATAAAAGTTCATTGAGCGTTAATGCTTCTTACATTAACTTAGCGCCGTATCAGGCGCTAGTCCCTCAAAATGTGGAGTGGAACAGTCCGTTTCAATCTTTGTCAGGAGAAACAGTATATCGGTATAAATTTAGTACTGGACTTCTGAAGTTGTATGCTGCGTTCGATTCTTCAAAATTTGATATTTGTCAAGAAAATATAAACGCTGTAGCAAAAACTAGAGTAGATTTAAACAATAATAACTTCTATTTCAATACCTCTTATAAAGGTGATTTTGGTAATGATTGGCAAGTTGTAACTGGAATGAGTTATGGATATAGTAAAAATAGAATCACATTAGATTTGGATAATGTGAATAATGAGGAAAATGCGGCTCATTTGAAATTAAAATTAAAGAAAAACTTTTCGAACCGATTTAAATTGTCTTTTGGAGCAGATTATTTTACAACTCAATTTAATGAAAGTTTTACTGCTAATTTAGGACCAACATTAAATAATGGCTACAATTCCAATATTGCAGCGGCTTATACAGAAGCAGATGTTTTTTTATTCAAAAAAATTGCAGCAAAAATAGGTTTGAGAGCATCTCATAACGACTTGCTGGAGGAGACAACTTTTTCGCCCAGGATTTCAATGGGATATAAAGTATCAAAAAATAGTCAGTTTTCTTTAGCTTATGGCGATTTTACGCAAAGTCCAAATGCAGCTTATATCAAGTATTCTAAATACCATGAGTTTGAAAGTGAGAAAGCGTCCCATTATATTTTGAATTATCAGTACAGCGTAGACGGGAAAACATTTAGAGCCGAGGCATATTACAAAGACTATAGCAAT
The DNA here is from genome assembly GCF_008033395.2 of Flavobacterium sp. XN-5. Classification (NCBI taxonomy): domain Bacteria; kingdom Pseudomonadati; phylum Bacteroidota; class Flavobacteriia; order Flavobacteriales; family Flavobacteriaceae; genus Flavobacterium; species Flavobacterium sp. XN-5. Next base: position 117,097 of record NZ_VOGZ02000007.1, on the reverse strand, counting down.
TTAGTGAAGTATGTCAGCGCTACAGCGGAGTACAATTCAAATTACAATAATAATGGTTCGGCGTACGCCAAAGGTTTGGATCTATTTTGGCGCGATGGGAAAACCATTAAAAACTTAGAATACTGGATTTCCTATTCCTATATTGATACAAAAAGAGATTACAAGAACTATCCAACGCCTGTGACGCCAAGCTTTGTTTCTGATCACAGCTTGTCTGTCGTTACTAAATATTTCATAACAGACTGGCGGTCTCAAGTGGGTTTTACAAATTCCTTTAGTTCTGGGCGTCCTTATAATAATCCCAATGAAACCCAGTTTATGAATGGAAAAACAAAGGCTTACAATAGTTTGAGTTTTAATTGGGCCTATTTAATTAGCCAGCAAAAAATTCTGTATTTCTCGGTTTCGAATGTGTTAGGGACTCAAAATGTTTACGGTTATGACTATGCAAATACGGCTGATTCAAACGGTTTTTATAAAAGAAAGGAAATTACACCTACTGCCGATCGTTTTTTCTTTGTCGGATTCTTTTGGACGATCAGCAAAGGCAAGAAAGACAATCAGTTGAAGAATCTTTAGTTAGTCCTAAAGGTTGTAAAGTCTTAAAGTAAAGAAGCTTCAAATTAACAGCGCTTCAAAGTATCAAAGAGTGTCCTCAAACAATGCTGACTTTCGACCTTTGACTTTTTGACTTTCGATTAATTCACCGATTCATCCTTAAAAATCAACAGTTCAGTAATTATAATTTTTAAAGGGATAAAATCCACGATACTTTTGAAGTATAAATTATTAGAGTTTCAATCATCAATTAAATCACTAACCTAAAAAACTAGAAATCATGACTAAATTAATCACCGCATTTGCATTATTTGTTGTTTGCTTTATTTCGGCTCAAGACCAAGAAGCAGCTCCTCAAAAAACAGGAAATCAATATGAACAAGGAATGGGAAAAGCATTCGGACTTTGGAAAGAAGGAAAAAACACAGAGGCTTCTGATTTATTCGAAAGAATTTCCGCAGTCGAAACGACGACTTGGTTGCCTAATTATTATGTGGCATTGGTCAATACGACTTCAGCTTTTGGAACCAAAGACAAGGAGAAAATAAATGTACTACTTTTAAAAGCACAAAATGCATTAGATACTGAAATGGCAAAAGATCAAAATAATGCAGAGCTTTATGTAATGCAAGCCATGATTAATACGGCTTGGATTGTTTATGACCCGATGACAAACGGACAAAAGTTATCTGGATCAACCATGGAACTATATGCAAAAGCCGAAGCTATTGCTCCTAATAATCCCAGAGTAATCTTCTCTAAAGCTGAATTTGAAATAGGGAGCGCTAGGTTTTGGGGTAAAGATATTAAGCCAATGTGCACTCAAATTGATAAAGCCATCGAACTTTTTGCTATTTTTAAACCTGAAACTCCTTTCTCTCCAAAATGGGGATTAGACAGAGCGCTAGAAGCTCAGAAAAATTGTAAATAAGAACAATTCTAATATTGAAATTTTCAATGTTTAATAAAATACTTAGATGAATACATTTTTAAGAGAATTGCCAAGGGCTTTATTTATTTCGATACTGATATTTATTGTTTTAACAATAATTCCTGTTCTAAACGGCGGTGTTATAACTTTTGATAATCATTTAAAGATTAATTTTTTATACACCATGCTTTATGGGATGGTACTGTATTACGCGAATGCATTTCTTTATATTTTTTTAGATTCGTTTTTTGCAAGCGAGAAGTATAGTTTGAAAAGAGTGATTACGGGGTTTTCAAGTTCGTTTGCGCTTACTTTATTTGTAATATTCTTATTGAGAATTTTTGAAGATGTAGTAGTTGAGAACAACACATTTAGTGCGTTTTTTAAAGACGAGAAGCCTTCAAACTATATCGTGCCCTCAATTGTATCATTTGTTGTGTTGTTAGGAATTCATTCTCTGTATTTCTATAAAGCTTACAATGAGAACAGAGTAAAAGAACAAAAAATAATTGCCGGAACTGCCTCGGCAAAATTTGAGAGTTTAAAAAATCAGATAGATCCCCATTTTTTATTCAATAGTTTGAATGTTTTGAGCTCATTGATCGAAGAAAATCCAGATAATGCACAACGTTTTACTACTTCATTGTCTAAGGTCTATCGGTATGTTTTGGAACAAAAAGATAAAGAATTGGTTCCAGTAGAGGAGGAGTTGGCTTTCGCCAAAACTTATATGAACTTACTTAAAATGCGTTTTGAGAACAGTTTGTTTTATGAGTTACCCACATCAATCATTGACCCAGAAGCAAAAGTAGTTCCGCTTTCCTTACAGTTGTTACTCGAAAATACGGTGAAGCACAATGTAGTAAGCGAAAAAAGGCCATTGCATATTCGGATTTTTGTTGAAAATGGCTATTTGGTTGTTGAAAATGATTATCAAAAGAAAGAAGTTTTGCAAGATCGTCGCGGAGTGGGATTACAAAATATCATCAGCCGTTATGCAATTGTAACCAACCGAAAAGTAACGATAGCGCAAGACGAGAAGACTTTTACAGTCAAAATACCTATTTTAACGAAACAAATATCAGTTATGGAAGCAACTGCAAAATATAACGAAAACAACGCTTATTACCGAGCAAAAAAGAGAGTACAGGAGTTAAAATCATTTTATGGCAATTTGATATCGTATTGCATCGTAATTCCGATTTTGATTTTTATTAATCTACGATATTCTCCACATTTTCAATGGTTTTGGTTTTCTGCTGGTGGATGGGGATTTGGATTGACGATGCATGCATTGAAAGTATTTGGATACAGTTCAGATTGGGAAGAGAGAAAAATACAAGAGATTTTGAGAAATGAAGATAATAAACAAACCTGGAAATAATCATGAAAGATAAATATCAAAACGAGGAACGCTACTTTAAAGCTAAAAAGAGAGTAGAGGAAATCAAAGGGTTTTACGGGAATTTAATTGCATATATTATTGTAAATATTGGGCTTCTCGCACTTAATTTAGTGACGTCTCCTAATCATTTGTGGTTTTTCTGGCCCTTAATGGGTTGGGGAATTGGAGTGGTTATTCACGGAATGATAGTATTTAATTATATGCCTTTTCTTAGAAAAGATTGGGAGGAGCAAAAGATTAAAGAGTTTATGGAAAAAGAAAAGGAGAATCAAAGAAAAGATAATTGGATATAATTAAATCTAAACAAGATGGGACGATTTAGAAAAAGAATGGACGGTAGCTATCAACCTGAGGATAACAGTTCTGATGAGCGATATAACTTAGCATACAAAAGGGTAAAGAGAATTAAAGGATTCTATATTCATGCATTGGTTTATGTACTAGTAAATACCTTTATATTGCTTTCCATTTCTAATAGTAGCAGGGTTGGGGATGCGGTTTTTTGGGAATGGCAAACCTGGAATACGGTATTCTTTTGGGGAATTGGATTAGTTGCGCATGGATTGTCTGTTTTTGGAAAAAATATTTTTTTCGGGACCAACTGGGAACAAAAGAAAATTCAGGAATTCATGGATAAGGACAAGGAGAATAAATGGGAGTAATTATTTAAAAAAGCCAGTGAACAATTTTCAAACCGCTAATTATTTTATATTGAAAACAATCATAATTGAAGACGAAAAACCAGCCGCAAGGTTATTGCAAAGAAAGCTCGAAAAACTAAATATCGAAGTAGGAGTGATGCTTCATTCTGTCGAAGAAGCTGTCGCCTGGTTTTCGAAAAATGAACATCCAGATTTGATTTTTTTAGACATACAATTGTCGGATGGATTGTCGTTTGAAATTTTCGAAAAAGTAGAAATTAAGAGCGCTGTAATCTTCACAACGGCCTATGATGAATTTGCTTTGCGAGCGTTCAAATTGAATAGTGTGGACTATCTTTTAAAACCAATCGATGAAGATGATTTAGAACTGGCGATTTCTAAATTTAAAGACCGACTTCCAAAAAATGAAAAGTTACAATTAGATTTTGAACAGATAAAAAAAATGCTAAGTAATCCTTTTGACAAAGAATACAAAAAAAGGTTCACAGTAAAAATTGGGCAACATTTAAAAGTAATTTCGTTAGATGAAATCGAATGTTTTTTTAGTGAAAATAAAGGAACTTATATTCATACATTCGACAATAGAAATTACCTTATCGAATCAACTTTAGAATTTCTAGAACAAGAATTAGACCCAAAATATTTTTATAGAATTAGTCGAAAATTTATAATTCCGATCAAAGCGATAAAAGAAATTATACTTTACAGCAACTCTCGATTGAAAGTTATTTTGCCTTCTTATTGCGATGATGAGGTCATTGTGAGTAGAGAAAAAGTAGCTGATTTTAAAGTGTGGATTGGGTAGTAAAACAGCATAAAAAAAACTGTTTTAAAAATGCTAGATTCTATTTTGTTTGAATAAAATAGAACGCTTTTTTTTAAAACAGTTTTCCAGGGATTTAAAACTTAAAATTAGTCAAATAATGATTTAATTTCTTTTTTAGTTTTTCCTAATTTTTGTTGTAGTTTTCCCCACATTTCATCTTCTTTCCCTTCTTCGAATAACAAGTCGTCATCGGTAAGGTCGGCAAATTTTTGTTTTAATTTCCCTTTCATCTCATTCCAGTTTCCTTTAATCTCTTCTGAATTTGGCATAATACTATAGTTTAATAGTTAATAAATTTACTATTACAAAGATGAGGAAATAGAAGGTGGAAATTGTTATGGAATTCGTGGAAATAGTTGTATAATTGCTTGAGTATGTCGGAATTAGTACAAGAGATTATTGATTAAAGTGAATTAATAAGTAAATTCAGGTAAATTACTGGTTTACAGTAATTTTTTTGACATCATATAGTTTTTGTCTATAGTGTGTTTTGAGCTTTGAAAAATGATTTTCTTATCCCGATTAAAACAAATATAAGAAAAGAAAACCCAATAAAAAAAGGAGCTATATATTTGATATAACCCAAGGCTAACATCAGGGAAATTAGTAGTAATTGAAAGCCTAATCCATATAAGGAAACGAAAGTCATAAACCAGTTTGGGAAGGTTTTAACTTTATAGGCGTCGCTGTCTAAGGTGTGAATGATCTTGTCAAAACCGCCATAAACGACAGTATATATTTTAAACAAAATATCAACTGATTTTTGACTTTCACCTGCTAATGCAACGGGTGATTTGTCTTCGAAAATCTTACTCGTTTTATCTCCGCCAATGGATTTGTTTCTCAAAATAACATAGTAATAATTGTATAAAGTCCCCTGTAATTGTATACAGAAAAAGGCTGCTAAAGTGAGAATAAAAGAGGTATTTGAGACGTAACAAATAGCACTTAAAAAAAGGAAGTTTAAGATGATGTCAAAGACGCTGTCTAGGTATCTTCCGGTATAAGAAGGAGTGTTTTTTATTCGCGCGAGCTCACCATCGGCGGCGTCGATACCTGATTTTAAAATGATGAAAAAACCTGCTAAATAATAGTAGTTTTCTAAAATACAGTAGATCGCAATTAGTCCTGAAATACCAAAAAGTAAGGTGACATGTATTGGTGTAAATCGCGTATTTTTTAACTGATTTGCGAGCATTTTTCCAAAAGGTCTTCCGTAATCTGACAGATCAAAGAAGGTGTCTTGCGCGGCAAGTTTAGACATTTTTTATAGGAACAAAAAGAAATGTGACAATATAGTCAAAGGTAAATATAGTAATAAGTTGTTATTTAGACAATCGATGTAAAGTATATGTCATTGCCGATAAAAGGAAAAAAGCATTGATTTGATGCGTCAATCCTAGCCATAATGGTACACCATATATCAAGGTAAAAACTCCCAAAGCAAATTGTATAAAAACAAGAATTATAATTAAGTTTATACCGATGGATTGTCCGCGATCTAAAATGAATTTTCTACTCTTAAAATAGAGATAAATCATAAAGCCTACTACAACATAGGCTAAAGTACGGTGGATAAATTGCACGCCGCTTTTTCCTTCTGTAAAGCTTAATAATAGATTTTTTTGTTCTAGAAAAACACTATCATGCATGAATTGACCGTCACTCATAAGTGGCCAATGATTGTGAATTAACCCTGCATTTAAACCGGCAACAAATCCTCCATATATAATTTGGATTAATAAAAATACCAAAGAATATCTTGCAATTGTTGTTAAAGGTTGCAGGCTGTTTTTTCGATTTGGATAGATCAAATCTAAGGCTACCCAAAAAGTATAGGCGAAGGTAATAAAGGCAAAAGTGAGGTGCAGTGCCAGTCTAAAGTGACTTACATCTGGATCATCAATTAAACCGCTTTTTACCATAAACCAACCAAGAAATCCTTGAAAGGCACCCATTCCCAAAAGAACGATGCATTTGTTTATGGTTGTTCTAGAGAGTTTCTTTTTAATTAAGAAATAAACGAACGGAATTATAAAAACTAATCCGATGATGCGACCTATAAAGCGGTGAAACCATTCCCAGAAGTAGATAAACTTATAATCTGACAGTTGAAAATCATTATGAATATTGATTTTTTGGTATTCGGGAAATTTTTTATACTGATCAAAAGCTGCTTGCCATTTTTCTTCTGTTAATGGAGGAAATGTGTCTGTTACTAAATGCCAGTCGGTCATTGATAAACCGGAGTTGGTTAATCGTGTAATGCCTCCTACAGTAACCATTATAAACAATAATACGCAACCGGATAATAGCCAAATAATTATAGATCTATTCTCTTTTTTCATTTTGAAACTAATTTTGGTAAAGATATTTTATATAACAGCAATTGTTAACTCAACAATTGTTAAACTTTTATGAGTCCTATTTTCTGAGCTCTTTTCATCATAAAACCATAAGCCGCATCATAATCGTTAGGAATTTCCCCTTCTAAAATTGCTTCTTTAATTGCCTCTTTTAGCATTCCTATTTCTTTTGAAGGTTTCAGGTCGAAAATGGCCATAATCTCTTCTCCAGTTATTGGTGGTTGAAATTGTCGAACGTGATCGCGCTCTTCTACTTCCACAATTTTCTTTCGGACAATTTCAAAATTGCTGTGGTATTTCTTGAACTTATTTGGGTTTTTGGTGGTAATATCTGCTTCACACAATGTCATTAAATTCTCGACATCATCTCCAGCATCAAAAACCAAGCGACGTACTGCTGAATCAGTTACTGTATCTTGAGATAAGACAATAGGACGGGAGCTCATCATTACCATTTTCTGAACAAATTTCATTTTTTGGTTCAAAGGCATGTGCAAACGTTCAAATATTTTTTTGACCATTTTTCCGCCAAGGAACTCATGTCCGTGAAAAGTCCAACCTTGTTTTTTGTTGAAACGTTTTGTTGGTGCTTTACCAATATCGTGCAATAAAGCAGCCCAACGCAACCACACATCATCCGTGTTTGGGCATATGTTGTCAACGACCTCTAGGGTATGATAAAAGTTGTTCTTATGAGTCTGACCTTCGATTTCTTCGACTTGATTTAAAGCAGTTAATTCGGGTAGAATAATATCTAAAAGGCCTGTTTTGTAGAGCAATAAAAAGCCTTCCGATGGTTTGTTTGTAGATAAAATTTTATTCAGTTCGTCTACAATACGCTCGCCAGAAATAATTTTGATGCGCTCTGCATTTTTAGTAATGGACTCGAATGATTTTTCCTCAATTAGAAAGTCCAATTGATTGGCAAAGCGAATGGCTCGCAACATGCGTAAAGGATCATCAGAATAAGTGATGTCTGGATCTAGAGGTGTTCTTAGAATTTTATTTTCTAAATCCTCCATTCCTCCAAAAGGATCTAACAACGCTCCAAAATTAGCTGCATTCAAGGATAATGCCAGTGAATTTATGGTGAAATCACGACGGTTTTGATCGTCTTCAAGTGTTCCGTTTTCTACTACGGGATTCCGACTTTCAAAATGATAGGATTCTTTTCTTGCACCAACAAACTCAACGTCAGTGTCTTCAAATCGCAGCATCGCAGTGCCGTAGGTTTTAAAAACTTGTACTTTTGGTTTTGCTGGAAGTAATTTTGAAACTTTTAAAGCCAGTTCAATTCCGCTACCAACGGCAACAATATCAATGTCTTTCTTAAAGTCTCTATTTAAGATTAAGTCTCTTACAAAACCACCAATCACGTAACTATCGACGTTTAGTTCTTGGGAAGCTTGAGAGATGACTTGAAAAATTTTATTATGTAATGCTTCTTTGTAATTCATAATTTTTGTTTGCCACGAATTTGTTTTTTGCCGCTGATTCGCTAATTTTTAAAAATGATTTTAGTTAGTTTTTAGATAGTACTATACGCTTGTGTTCTAACTATGATTTATTGAAATTAACTAAAATGGCTAGTTCATTTCCTGATACTTTTAGATAATTAAGGCATTGTGAAATATGACTATTACTAAAAGACTCGCAATATTTGATTTCAAGAATTATAGAATCAAAAACTATAAAATCGGCATAAAATTTATGTTTCAAAATAGTGTCTTTGTAATTTACTGCATATTCTTTTTCTCTTTCAAATGGAATTTGAGCATTATTAAACTCAAATTCCAAAGCATCTTTATATACTATTTCAGAGAAACCTTTTCCTAGATTTTTATGCACTTCAAATAATATTCCGATTATTTGATATGTTTCTTGTTCAAATAAATATTCAGACATAAATTTTAAAATTTTTGTTAATACTTTTTTTGAAAAAAAAATCTGTGAATCTACGGTAATTAAAAACTATTTACGAATCACTTTCACCTGAGAATCACTCGTCAATTTTATAATTGTTGACGGTTTTCCGGCAATTTTATCGCGCTGCAAATTTACAACATAGTCCACACCTTTTATAATCTCGGGACTAATTTCTTTGAAACTTTTTGGAGTTGGTTGCCCTGAAATATTAGCCGAGGTAGAAACCAATGGTTTTTTCATTTTTTCCATTAATTTGAAACAGAATGGTTCTTTTACGATTCGGATTCCTAAGGTTTTGTCTTGAGCGATTAAATTAGCAGCCACATTTCTTGGGTTATCAAGAATTATAGTGGTAGGATTTTCAGATAAATCCATGATTTGCCAAGCCACTTCAGGAATATCCTTAAAGACATTGTACATCATTCTTTCCCCATTCATCAAAACAATCATGCTTTGTGTTTCTACTCTCTTTTTAAGTTTGAAGATTTTAGCAACAGCTTCTGGATTTGTGGCGTCACAGCCAATTCCCCAAACGGTGTCAGTAGGGTACAGGATGATTCCGCCTTCTTTTATGATTTCGTATGCTTTGTGTATTTCTTCGTTAAGATTTTCCATCTTTTATAATTAAAATAAGAGTGACAAGTTTATATTTGCAAAGAAACGAATAATTATTATGAAAATTTTACATATTTCTGGTGCCAAAGGTTGGGGAGGAAATGAGCAACAAATGATTTACTGTATTCCTGAACTTGAGAAACTAGGTTGTGAAAATGTTGTTTTTGGAGTAAGAAATTCAGTATTAGAAAAGGAATGTTTATTAAAAAATATCACTTTTATTCCTACTAAGGGTAGTAAATTAAAAAATTATAAAAACTTCAGCTATTTGCGATCCATTGTAAATGAATTTAAACCCAACATTATACATCTACATACTAGTAATTCCTTGACTTTTTATGTTTTATCAGATTTATGGTATAATTTTAAAATAAAATGTGTTTTTTCTAAGAAGGCAATGAGTGCTAGCAGTAGTTTTTTAAGCAAGTATAAATATAATTATTCTGGAATAAATTCGATTTTATGTGTTTCCAAAACGGTAAAAGATAATTTTAGTAATGTGCTTTCTAAACTAAATAAACAAAAGGCTGTTGTTATTCATGATTGTGTTTCAACGGATATTTTAAATGTTAAATCGGAAGTAAATTTAAGAGAGCGGTATTCAATAGCGACAGATAAGAAGCTTATTGGGAATATTGCCAATCATACAGATGCAAAAGATTTAATTACATTTATTGACGTAGTTGATTATTTGGTAAATTCCTTGAATAAGAAAGATGTCGTTTTTTTTCAAATAGGAGAATTTACTAAGTTAACTGCTAAGTTTGAGAGTATAGTTAAGGAGAGAAAACTCGAAAATTATATTATTTTCACAGCTAAGATTGTAAATGCTTTTAGTTTAAACTCTCAATTTGATGTATTTTTAATGACGTCACAAAGAGAAGGAGGCCCAACTTCAGTATTGGAAGCGATGTTAATAGGAGTTCCAGTTGTTTCCACATATGTAGGGGTTGTTCCAGATGTGATTGAAAATGGAGTTAATGGATATTCTTCAAGAGTTAAAGATTTTAGTGACCTTGCAACTAAAATCAAAATGCTTTTGGAGAGTGAAAATTTAGAAAAGGAATTTGTTACAAGAAGTAGAGATATCATCCAAAAGAGATTTACAGCATCTATTATAGCAGAAGAAACAGTAAGACATTACGAAAAACTATTTTCTGTTTAAATGTTGTTTCGTTCCTAATTTAAGTACTGTTTTGAGATAAAGTGAATATAGACAAGAATTAATATAATTTCGTTAATAATATAGTAATGACAATAAAACTAATGTTTTCTAAATCAGTTAAAAACTCTAAAGAAATCCTTCGCTTTATTAAAGAATTCAATTCTGATTTAGGAACTGTTTTTGGAAATGGAGATAGAAACGTAATTAAATTGTTTGACTTAAATGGGCAAACAGTAAATATAAAATCATTCAAGATTCCGAATATCGTTAATAAGATCGCTTATAAGTATTTTAGAAAATCTAAAGCAAAACGGTCTTTTGAATACGCTACTCTTTTATTAGAAAGAGGGATAGGAACTCCGCAGCCGTTGGCATATTTTGAAAATTTCAATAAATTAGGATTGCGAGATAGTTATTATGTTAGCGAACATTTAGATGCCAATCTTACTTTTAGAGAATTGGTAGAAGTTCCAGGTTATCCAGATCATGAAAATATTTTAAGGCAATTTACAAAATTCACATTCGATTTACACGAAAAAGGAATTGAGTTTCTAGACCATTCTCCAGGAAATACGTTAATTAAGAAGCAGGAAGATGGCAGCTATAGTTTTTATCTAGTTGATTTAAATCGTATGAATTTTCATGATGCCATGGATTTTGCTGGTAGAATGAAAAACTTCAGTAGGCTTACGCCAAAAAAAGAAATGATAGCTGTCATGAGCAATGAGTATGCTAAATATTATCCAGAAAGTGAAAGCGTAGTCTTTGAAAAAATGTGGCAGTTTACCGTTCAGTTTCAAGATGAATTTGCAAGAAAACGCAGGCTGAAAAAGAAATTAAAATTTTGGAAATTCTAGTTTTTTATTCGAATGGCTTTTAATTCCTGAAAACGAACATAAACACTATAGGCGTTTAAATAGCATATAATAATTCCGTTTTTGCCGTCTAAAATTCCTAATCTAACGATGTATTGATATAAAAATTGATATATCGGTCTGAGGAAAAAATGGAAAAAAGTAGGTTTTGTTCCTTTGCTTAATTCTTCGATTGCTTTTAACTTCCCGTAAATGCTCATTTTTTGCTTGTACTCGTGGTAATTGCGATAGGAATAATGCAACAGCTTGTTTTTTAGTTCCCCCGTTTTGCCGGTAATATTTAATTTCTCATGAACAACTTTTGCTAGGTCATACTGAGCATTCTCTTTCTTGAAAAGCCGTATTATTTTATCTGTCTGCCATCCGCTAAAGTGTAGTTTAGTGTTTTTGAACATGAAAATACGGTAGAAATAATAGGCTGATAAGGAGTCTTTACTGTGGATGATATTGCTAATTTCTTCTTTCAGTTCGGCGGTTAGTCTTTCATCGGCATCGAGGAAGAGAATCCAGGAATGACTAGCTAAACTAATGGCATAATTTCTTTGTGCAGGATAACTTTCAAAAGCATGTTGTACTACTTTTACATTCTTATGAGCTGATGCTAATACTACAGTTTTATCTGTACTAAAAGAATCGACGATAATTATCTCGTCGGCAAAATCCAAGTCGTTTAAAACGTTTTTTATATTGTGCTCTTCATTATGAGTGATAATTAGTGCGCTCAATACTATTTTATTGGATGATAATCCACTACTATTAATTGTCATCTGAAAGATTCTTTAATAGGAAGGATTTGAGTTTATCTTTAAATAGTTGTGGTTCAAATTCTTTATATAAACTAAGAGTATACTGTTTAAGTTCCTTTTCGGTTTTTTGAGCGAGTAATTCTGGTTTGTAATCATTTAAATGAACTGACATGTGCTGAATCCCATCTTCTAATGTAGCCCAAATTTTCTTTTCAATCCAAGGAGAAAAGATAATGAAAGAAGGCTTTTCCAGTGCTTTTGCCATATTTATGGCGCCACCATCATTGCCTACAATTAAATCACATTGATTTAGTACTCCAATAAAGGCTCTCAAATCACCACCTAATAAATCAAAGAATATTTTTTCTTGAGTTGATGGTTTGCAACTATTAAAAACAGTTTTTGCATCGTTAATTTGCTTTGGGAAATAATTAAAAAGAATATTCACATCGTTGCTATCTGCAATTGTATCAACAATTTCAGTCATGTAACTTAGTGGGTAAGTCTTTAGGTTTTCGCTACCCAAAAGACTAATCATGACTGTTTTTCGATCTTTTTTAAGTTGATGTTTTTTAAAAAGGGCAATAGCATTTCGATTTTCTTCGGGAGTCACAAACAATTTAGGTAGCGGGTCTATCTTCGCCGACAATTGAAGTGGTTCAAGAAGTGACAACCTTCTTTCGATAGCTAAACCTAAATTAGTTTTTGGGAATTCCTCAAACGGTACATTGTCAGTGTATAGGAAAGTGCGTCCTTTTTTCTTGTATGATATTTTTCTTTTGGCACCGCTCAATAATACGATTAACCAACTTTCCAATTTTGAATAGGCGTCAATTAATAGATCGTATTTATTGGCTCTGATTTGGAGGGCCAATTTTAGTAATTCTTTTTTGCTTTTTCGATGCTTTTCTTCAAAGCGAATAATCGTATCAATATTTGGATTTCCTTCTAAAACGGCTGTTGTAGATTTGTAAACCAAATAATCGATTTGAGCATCAGGGTAGGCGAGTCTAAGATTGTTGCAGATAATACTGCTTACCAATACATCCCCGATCATTTTTTGCTGTATAACTAGTATTTTCATAAGATAAAAAAACCTCCCTTTTTGAGGGAGGAATATACAATATAATATTTTATAACAAAATAAATTTAAACCGCTACATCATATTCACGTAAGGCATTGTTCAAAGATGTTTTTAAATCAGTGGATGGTTTGCGAGTACCAATGATTAAAGCACAAGGAACTTGAAATTCCCCTGCAGCAAACTTTTTAGTATAACTTCCTGGAATAACTACCGAGCGTGCAGGAACATATCCTTTCATCTCTACCGGTTCGTCACCAGTTACATCAATGATTTTTGTAGAGGCAGTTAAGCACACGTTAGCGCCTAGAACTGCTTCTTTCCCTACGTGAACGCCTTCAACAACGATACAACGAGAACCAATAAAAGCACCATCTTCAATAATTACCGGCGCTGCTTGTAAAGGTTCAAGGACACCACCAATTCCTACTCCGCCACTTAAATGTACGTTTTTACCTATTTGAGCACAACTTCCTACTGTTGCCCAGGTGTCAACCATAGTCCCTTCATCTACATAAGCACCGATGTTTACATAACTTGGCATCATGATTACACCGCTTGAAATATATGCACCATAACGAGCAGATGCTCCTGGAACCACACGAACTCCTTTGGCAGCATAGTCTTTCTTCAATTCCATTTTATCATGGTATTCAAAAATTCCTGCTTCCCATGTTTCCATTTTTTGAATAGGAAAGTACATAACAACTGCTTTCTTAACCCATTCGTTTACTTGCCATGCATCTCCTTTTGGTTCAGCAACACGTAGTTTACCTGAATCTAATAATTCAATAACCTCTCTAATAGCTTTAGTAGTCGTTTCTTCTTGTAACAAAGCTCTGTTTTCCCAGGCTTGTTCTATAATAGTTTGTAATGGATTCATGTGTGATAATTTTTACGCAAAGATAAGTTTTTAATGCAATAACAAAAAGTTATATTCTTTTGAAAATGTTACATATTTAACTTCGATAGACTTTTATTTTGGGTCAAAAGACGGAATGAAAAAAAAGATAAAAGTTATAAATTAGCTATCTTTGTATATTAAAAATAAGTGTCATGGAAACTATTAGACTTAAATTCAATTCAAATATTAAAGATAAAATCTTAGAGTTATTGAGTTCGTTTTCTTCAGATGAATTGGAAATAGTTCAGGAAGATGATGATTTTGATAAAAATAAAAAAAAAATAGAAAATTCTTTTTCTAAAATTAAAAATGGAACGGCAAAATTTTATACTATTGAAGAAGTAGATGTTATATTTGAAGAAACAATTTCTAAATATGAAAATTAGACTTCAAGATGATTTTTTATTGGTCTTAAATAATCAGGTTGATTACATTTCGAGAAATAAACCAGCTGCTACTATAAAATTTAAAAAGGATTTACTTTTAAACTTAAAAAAAGATTTACAATCCCCTTTCCATTATAAAAAATCAATTTATTTTGACGATGAAAATATAAGAGATTATGTTTTTAAAGGTTATATAATTACTTATTTCATAGATACAGAAACAAACCTTGTTTCTGTTTTCGGTTTCATAAAATTTAAAGATTCCTTATAAAATGCCAAGAATTCTCTCCATAGATTACGGACAAAAACGCACCGGTATTGCGGTGACTGATGAAATGCAAATCATTGCTTCTGGACTAACAACCATTCCAAGTGCGACTGCCATTGCGTTTTTAAAGGATTATTTCTCTAAGGAGAAAGTCGAGGCTGTGCTTATTGGTGAACCCAAACAAATGAATGGGCAACCTTCAGAAAGCGCTTCTATAATTAAGGGTTTTGTTACCCATTTTACCAATCATTTTCCAGATATGAAAGTGATTCGGGTGGATGAACGTTTTACTTCAAAAATGGCTTTTCAATCCATGATCGATAGTGGTTTGAACAAAAAACAACGTCAAAATAAAGCACTAATTGATGAGATTTCGGCTACGATTATGTTACAAGATTATTTGAACCGAAAAAGATTTTAGGGGTCAGCTTCAAACGACTAGGTAAGGCTAAAACGTTTTCGCAGTTTCTCACGTTTCTCTCTTAATTTATGATTTTTTTTGCAATTATAAAAAGTACCTTTGCACTTTAAAATTTTTGCTATGCCTGATACAACAATTCGTTCAAATACTGAAGTAGTACTTATAGGTGCTGGGATAATGAGTGCCACTCTTGGATTAATTCTAAAAGAACTTCAACCAGATATAAAAATTGAGATATTCGAAAGGTTAGATAGAGCAGCTGCCGAGAGTTCTGACGCGTGGAATAATGCGGGAACTGGACACTCTGCTTTTTGTGAGCTCAATTATACACCTGAAAAAGCAGATGGAACCATTGATCCAAAAAAAGCGATCAGTATTGCGGAATCATTTGAGGTTTCACGCCAGTTTTGGGCTTATTTAGTAGAGCAAAAAAAGATTTCTTCTCCTGAAAATTTTATAAAAAGCGTGCCGCACCTCAGTTTTGTTTGGGGCGATAAAAACGTAGAATACTTAAAGAAAAGATTTGATGCATTGCAGAAAAATCAACTTTTTAAGGAAATGGTCTTTAGTACTGATTATTCCCAATTGAAAGAATGGATGCCATTAGTGATGGAAGGTAGAGATTCATCCGAGAAAGTGGCGGCAACTTCAATGGCTTTGGGTACGGATGTGAATTTTGGAGAGCTAACACGCAGTATATTTAATTATTTAGATGGACTTGAAGGTGTTACAATGCATTTTAATCACGAGGTTCAAAAATTAAAACAAAGAGAGGATAAAACTTGGAGAATAAAAATTACTGATTTGGCTACTGGCCAAAAAAGGAAATCTTACACTAAGTTTGTATTTATAGGCGCTGGCGGTGGATCCCTGCCGTTATTAGAAAAAGCTGATGTTCCAGAAGGTAAAGGTTTTGGAGGTTTTCCAGTTAGTGGTCAATGGCTGAAATGTACAAATCCTGAAGTTATTGCAAAGCACCAGGCAAAAGTATATGGTAAAGCTAGTGTGGGAGCTCCACCTATGTCGGTTCCACATGTCGATTCACGAATGATTAATGGTAAGAAACAGCTGCTGTTTGGTCCGTTTGCCGGTTTTTCAACTCGTTTTTTAAAGAATGGATCGTATTCAGATTTGCCTTTATCTATACAAAGAGACAATATATTGCCAATGATTTCGGCAGGAATAAAAAACATACCACTTACTAAATATTTGATACAGCAAGTGCGTCAATCACCAGAAGATAGAATTGAAGCGCTACGAGAATATGTACCAACTGCAGTTGCTAAGGATTGGGTAATTGAGAGAGCTGGTCAGCGCGTTCAGGTCATTAAGAAAGACGAAAAAGAAGGCGGAATACTTGAGTTTGGTACTGAGGTAATCACTACCGCAGATGGATCACTATCTGTTTTACTTGGCGCTTCGCCAGGAGCATCTACCGCAGTTTCTATTATGATAGACTTAGTGGGAAGATGTTTTAAGGAAGAGCTAGCTTCAACAAAGTGGCAAGAAAAATTAAAAATAATGATTCCATCTTATGGTCAATCATTAAATGATAATCCGGCCTTGTCAGACGAAATAAGAAAATATACCGCTGAAGTTTTAAAACTGAATACTTAGATTTATAAAAAATGAACTTCGATACTTTATCGAAGTTCATTTTCTGTTTTAATCAAGTTCCGAGTCGTCTTAACTATATTCTCGGATAGATTTGTCAACCAGATTAACTGTTCGATTACCAGTTGCGCTTCCTGCATTTTTAATTGAAAAGTATCTTCATCATTATCATTTTCTTCTTTTAATTCTTTAGTACGAATTTTATTTAATTCAATAAAGCGTTTGCTTAAATCTTCGTTAACCGTATCTAATTTTGGAGCTACTGTTTCTTCTCTTAAAATTGTGATTGCATCTTCGAGATTTTCAATTACTTTGTCAACCACCACATTAAAAGCTTCAGAAGCCGCCGATGTTTTATGTGATTGAATATAGGTTCCCAGAGAAGCTATAGACGATAACAGGGAATGATTCAGGACGGTGAGATCGTAGACTTTTGTTAATTTAGTTTGCTTCGACTTTGGTTCTTGAAGCATTCTTTGGAACGAAGCCATCAGATTACCAACTTCGATAAAAGCATGTTTTCGCGCCAAGCGATAGGAAATAGAAACCTCTTCTTTTGTATTGTAAAACAGAGAAATTTGTTTCAAATAATTTTTATTTGCCTCAATCGATTTTTCCAAGTAAACCGGGATTTTTACAAATTCCCAGGATGGCCATAAAAAGTAATTGGCTAGAAAAGCAAAAAGAGCACCGACTAAAGTGTCTAAAATGCGATATTCAATTACATCTTGGATATTTGGAGTTAAAATTCCGTAAAGAAAAATTACATAAACGGTTACGAAAGTAGCTCCTACTTTATAATTAGTTGGAGTAAATGAAAAACCAAGAAGCATGGAAATTATCGCTAGTGCGCCAATGATGGTTGAGTCATGAACTAAAAAAAGGACTCCAAAAGCTATAAATCCCCCGGCAATAGTTCCAATTATCCTTTGAAAAGTTCGCTCTTTGGTCAAGCCATATCCTTGTCTCATAATAACTATAATAGTAAGCACAATCCAATAGGTATTTTGAAAAGGAAGGATGTTTCCAATAAGAAAGCCAATGAGAATGGTAATTGTTAGACGTAGAGAATGACGGAAAACAGTAGAGGAGAAACTTAAATTTTCGATTAGCGTGCTAATCGGATAGTACTGCGGAGTTATAAATTTTTCTAAATCTTTATCTCTTCCTTTTAAGTCTTGTAAATTGACAATACCTGTAAAGGCGCGTTCTAAGGTTTTACTTTTTTCGACTTGTTTTTCAGCATACAGCAACATATTTGCTAACATTAGAACACCTTCAGAAGCAGCAGATTTTCCTAAATCATTTTCATAATTTTCAATGGCTAGTTCGAGATCATTCAAATCTGAAAGTAGGTTATGAGTGGAAACGTATTTTTTACCATCCTCAATACTTTGAGATAAATCTCTGAGGCTTTTTGCAAGATTGTTAGCTAGTTTTTGGTAGGTTTTTAGAACTCTGGGATGATTGTCAAATTTTTGATGTAATTTATTGTGGTCGAATGAAGTAGCGATCGCTAGTTCCATGATTTCGACTAGCGAAATAAATACCAGGAGCATTTTTCGATTTTGATTGGAAGATCCAGAATTTGTTCGATTATCGATCAGAATTTGTCTTATATTTTCATGTATGGCATTGAGCTCAACTTGTAAATGCAGCTGTTTTTCTGTAATTGCTTTTCGATCTGAATTAACTTCCCATAAATCCCCTCTTAATTTTAAATATTTAGAAGTTAATTTGATGCATTCGACAATTTGTAGCTCACCATAGCGATGTGGTTTTATATGGAAGAAAATTATAGAAACCAAGAGATAAAATACGCCGCCCAAAAGGATTAGTCCAGCATATTCAATTCTGTCCCATCCAGTTTGCAGGTGAGCAAAAGCTAATGGGATCGTTATTATAGCCGAAAAAGAAACCATTGTCGCTCTTTGTCCATATACTGAAATCATCGAGAGGAAAAATAATAATACAGCCAAAAAAGGATAAAATATCCAAGAATAGGGATGGAGTAGGTTTATTAATAAATTAACACTGGAAACGATAAAAGCGGTAACAAGAATCCCTATAATTTTATGTTTGAGATTACTAGGTATGTCGCTAGGATACACGAGTATTGTACCTAGAGCAATGGCAAATCCAATTGTAAAATTGCCTAACTGAGAAAACAGTAAAACAGGGATAACTGCTGCAATAGTTATCTTTAAAGCATTTGTAAAATGAGTACTGTCTGCAAATCTCTTGATTTTTGGGATCATATATTGAGTGTTACCTACAAATATAATAATTGTACGATTTATCCATAGCAGAATTGGCTTCGATTTCACTGTAAAATAGAAATAAATGCTAAATGTGCTTTAGGAATTATTCATTGTCTAAATTTTTACTATTTTTGCCAACCGTATTTGAAGGAGTGAAAATCCTGAATTTAGGACTGATAATACTTAAAATAACAATAATGATTTTACCAATTGTAGGATATGGCCATCCTGTTTTAAGAAAAGTAGGAGAGAATCTTTCACAGGAACATCCTGACTTGAAAGAAACGATTGCTAATATGTATGATACAATGTATAATGCATGTGGAGTAGGTCTTGCTGCACCACAGGTTGGGCAGGCTCTTCGTTTGTTTGTTGTAGATACGACTCCTTTTAGTGAAGATGAAGATTTAGAATCATCAGAACAAAATGAACTAAAAGGGTTCAAAAGAACTTTTATCAACGCAAAAATGTTGAAAGAAGAAGGTGAAGAATGGTGTTTTAATGAAGGATGCTTGAGTATTCCTGATGTTCGCGAGGATGTGTACAGAAACGAAAGAATAACTATCGAATACTGTGAAGAGGATTTTGTTATGAAAACTGAAGTTTTTGACGGTTTAATTGCGAGAGTTATTCAGCACGAATACGATCATATCGAAGGAATTTTGTTTACAGATAAAATTTCATCCCTTAAAAAACGTTTGATTCAAAAGAAACTAAAGAATATTACTGAAGGTAAGACATTTCAAGATTATAGAATGAGATTTGTTGCCAAAAAAGGAAGGTAATAAATTTAAACATGCGACATTTGGGCATGGATTTTGGACTTTAAAAAAAATATTTACAAATCGAATTCTTAATAATAATTTAAATAATATGAATTTAGAAAAAATACTAGCCATTTCTGGGAAACCAGGTTTATATGTGCTTAAGGTACAAACTCGTACTGGTTTTGTTGCAGAATCATTAGCAGATGGAAAGAAAATTACGGTAAATTTAAAAAGCAATGTAAGTTTATTATCTGAAATTTCAGTGTACACTTATGAAGGAGAAAAACCATTAACTGAAATAATGGCGAAAATCGCTGCCAAAGAAAGTAATGGACCAGCAATTTCACATAAAGAAGACAATGCTACATTAGCTGCGTATTTTAAAGAGATTTTAGCTGACTATGATGAAGAAAGAGTATATCCATCAGATATTAAAAAAATTATAAACTGGTATAACATGCTTGAAGCTAAAGGATTGGTAGTTGATGAAACTCCAGCTGCAGCTGCTACTGATGAAACTCCAGTTGTTGCTGAAGTAGATGTAGATGCAGAGAAACCAAAAAAAGAAAAAAAAGTTAAAGAATAATACATTCTTATTTTTTATAAAAAATCCTGTCTTCGATAATTTAGAAGACAGGATTTCTTATTTTTACACGCCTGTGGACAAAAAAGCCGCCGACTAAGAACTAAATGTTATGATTGCAAGAGAAAACCAACTTAAAGCCTTTGATAGATTATTAACTATTATGGAGGAGCTGCGCGAGAAATGCCCTTGGGATAAAAAACAAACTCTGCAAAGCTTACGTCATCTTACTATCGAAGAAACCTATGAATTAGGCGATGCTATTCTGGATAATGATCTTAATGAAGTAAAAAAGGAACTTGGAGATTTATTGTTGCATATTGTTTTTTATGCTAAAATAGGAAGCGAAACAAATGATTTTGATATAGCTGATGTATGCAATGAAATTTGCGATAAATTAATTCATCGTCATCCGCATATCTACTCGGATACTGTTGTGGCCGACGACGAAGAAGTTAAGCAGAATTGGGAAAAACTAAAACTCAAAGAAGGAAAAAAGTCGGTGCTGGAAGGTGTTCCTAAAAGTTTGCCAGCCCTGGTGAAAGCAAGTAGGATACAAGATAAAGTAAAAGGAGTAGGCTTTGACTGGGAACAGTCGCACCAAGTTTGGGATAAAGTACAGGAGGAATTACAGGAATTGCAAGTAGAAGTAGAAGCTGGAAATCAAGATAATATTGAAGCTGAGTTTGGTGACGTTTTATTTTCGATGATTAATTATGCTCGTTTTCTAAATGTAAATCCTGAAGATGCTTTGGAACGAACCAATAAAAAATTCATCAAGCGTTTTCAATATTTAGAAAGTAAAGCTGGAGAATTAGGAAAACCCCTAATGGACATGACTTTGGCTGAAATGGATGTTTTTTGGGAAGAAGCGAAGCTTCTAGCTAAAAAGCAGGAATAGGAAAATTTTAATTTTCAAATATTCCAATTTGGGAAGAAGCGAAGCTTCTAGCCAAAAATCAGGAATAGGAAAATTTTAATTTTCAAATATTCCAATTTGGGAAGAAGCGAAGCTTCTAGCCAAAAATCAGGAATAGGAAAATTTTAATTTTCAAATATTCCAATTTGGGAAGAAGCGAAGCAATTATAATAGCATTATTTTTAAAAGTCAATTGAAAATACATATGTCGGAAAATAAAACGGAGTTAAAGCGTTCTTTAGGATTAGTTGATGCTACAAGTTTAGTAGCTGGTTCGATGATTGGTTCAGGTATTTTTATTGTTACCGCCGCGATGGCTCGCGATATTGGTTCGGCAGCTTGGTTACTAATAATCTGGTTAGTGACTGGTTTGATTACTGTTGCAGCGGCATTAAGTTATGGTGAATTAGCTGGGATGATGCCAAAAGCTGGTGGTCAATTTGTTTACATACAGCGTGCTTACGGTAGATTAGTATCATTTTTATATGGATGGACCGTTTTTACCGTGATTCAAACTGGAGTTATTGCGGCAATTGCGGTGACTTTTGCGAACTATTCAGCCATATTTTTTCCGGTTTTAGACAATACACTTTTCACTTTGGGAGACAGTTTTGTTTTTCCTACTAGTAAATTATTAGCTATAGCGAGTATTGTTTTACTTACTTTCATCAATACAAAGGGAATAAAAAGCGGGAAGTTGATTCAATTAATTTTAACAGCTGTTAAAATATTAGCCCTTTTTATACTGATAGTATTTGGTTTGTATGTTGGATTCAACAATGACGTATTGTCCAATAATTTTGCCAATATGTGGGACGCAAGTAGGACTGTTTTAAATGCTGACGGCACAATTACAGTTACTGAGTTGGCTGGAATGGCACTTCTGGGAGCTGCTGGTGCAACGATAATAAACTCTTTGTTTTCAAGTGATGCTTGGAATAATGTCACTTTTATTGCAGGTGAAATAAAGGAACCAAAAAAGAATATACCAAGAAGTTTATTTCTAGGAACGCTGATTGTTACTATTATTTATATCCTGGCAAACTTGGCTTATTTGGCATTATTGCCAATGCATGGAACTCCTGATGCTGCTGGTATATCTGGCAACGGAATCATGTTTGCAAGTAATGATCGAGTAGGAGCTGCTGCGGCAGGAATGATTATGGGGAACGGTAGTGTATTTATTATGGCTGCCTTAATTATGGTTTCTACTTTTGGCTGCAATAGCGGATTGATTCTTTCTGGTGGGCGATTATTTTATGCTATGGCCAAGGATGGACTTTTCTTTAAAGAAGCTAAGATTTTAAATAGAAACCAAGTTCCAGCAAAAGCATTATGGGTGCAATGTGCTTGGGCTTGTGTGCTTTGCGTGTCGGGTAAATTTGGCGATTTATTGACGTATGCTACTTTCGCCTCTTTACTATTTTACATACTGACTATTATGGGTGTATTTATTTTAAGGAAAAGAGAACCCAATGCAGAAAGGCCTTACAGAGCTTTTGGTTATCCTATCGTTCCTGCTTTGTATATAATGGTTACGACAGCAATTTGTATTATTTTACTAGTGCATGATACCTTAAATACCGGTCTGGGTTTAGGAATTGTAGCATTAGGAATTCCTGTCTATTACTTATTTATGAATAAAAAGAATAGTGACAGTTAATTAATTTTCGGCAATCTTTTTTAATTTACAGATGTCAGTAATAGTAATCTTTTTGCCTACTAATTTTATAAGCCCTAATTTATTAAAATCAGATAGTAAACGGATACAACTTTCGGTTGCTGTTCCTACTAAACTCGCCAATTCATCTCTTGAAAGTTGAATTTTTAGGGAATCATCTTCGTTTTTCCCGTAGGTATTGTGCAAGTGAAGTAGTGTTTCTGCTAATCGTTCTTTTACGGTTCTTTGTGCCATATTTACAGCATGAACATCGGCTTCTTTTAAGTCGCCACATATCGTTTTCATTACATTCATTGAAAACTGATTGTTTTTATCAAAGAATCCCATGACTTCGGTTTTTGGAATAAAACACACTTCCATATCTTCAAGTGCAACAGCACTTAAATTGACTGGTTCATCGCTAATCATTGAGCGTTGGCCTAGTAATTCTCCTTTTGAAACTAGTTTGACAATATGATCTTTTCCATTTAGACTTAGTTTTGTGAGTTTACAAACCCCGTCTTTAATGCAAAATATTCCATTTACATTTTCTCCTTCTTCAAAAATTACTTCACCCTTTTTGATAATACGTGATGTTTTACAACCAGCAAGTTTTACCAGTTCATCTTTGTTTAGGGCTTTCAATGAGCTGAACTCTCTTACAATACATTGTTCGCATTTTGACATAGTGAGCTTTTTAACTGTAAATTTACATGTTTATATGACATATATCATATTATCCTTAACATTCTTTTAGGAATTTTGCATCAGGTAAAATGAGCAAAATTATGGACACACAAAATTGTTTCCATTGTGGGTTAGACGTTATTAAAGCAGAAGAAATTATTTTTGACGATAAAAATTTTTGTTGCAACGGTTGTAAAACGGTGTACGAAATTTTTAGTGTCAATGATTTGACTTGCTATTATGATTTCGAAAAATCCCCTGGAGCAACACCACTTGACATAAGTGGTAAATATGATTTTTTAGAAAACGAAAGTATCGTTTCAAAGTTATTGGAATTTCAAGAAGAGGCTACTGCGATTGTTTCCCTTAGCATACCGCACATTCATTGTAGCTCTTGCATCTGGATATTAGAAAATTTACAGCGCCTTCAAAAAGGGATCAGTTATTCGCAGGTTAATTTTCCAGAAAAGAAAGTCAGAATTACGTATAACCCCAAAACTGTTTCGCTTAGTGAAATTGTTTATCTACTAAGTTCCATTGGCTACGAGCCCTACATTAGTTTAGAAAATTATGAAACAGGTAAAAAGAATATAGACAGAAGTTTGACCTATAAATTGGGTGTGGCTTTCTTTTGTTTCGGTAACATTATGTTACTTTCTTTTCCTGAATATTTTGAGGTAAATGAATATTGGTTAGATACTTATAAACCATTCTTTCGGTGGTTGATTTTTGCATTGTCCTTACCTGCGTTTTTATATTCAGCATCTGATTATTATGTTTCGGCTTATAAAAGCATTAAGTCTAAAATGCTAAATATCGACATTCCTATTGCTTTAGGAATTATTGTGATGTTTGTGAGAAGTGCTACTGATATCATATTTGATTATGGTTCTGGTTTTTTTGATAGCTTGACTGGCCTAGTTTTCTTTATGCTGTTAGGTAAAATGTTTCAAATTAAGACCTATAGCTTTTTAAGTTTCGAAAGAGATTTTAAATCTTATTTTCCAATTGCCATCACTCGAATAAATAGCGATACTTCTGAAGAAAGTGTCCCAGTTTATGATATTCAAAAGGGAGATCGATTGCTAATTAGAAATCAGGAATTAATTCCTGTAGACGGGATATTGATTAGTGAGAAAGCGTCAATTGATTATAGTTTTGTAACCGGTGAAGCAGTTCCCATTACTAAAAAATCAGGGGATAAGGTATTTGCGGGCGGAAAACAAATTGGTAAAGTTGTTGAAATGGAAGTATTGTACTCCGTTTCTCAAAGTTATCTCACGCAACTATGGAGTAATGATGTTTTTCAAAAAAGAGTAGCCCAAAAGTATAAAAGTGCAACCGATACTATAAGCAGGTATTTCACTCCTGCTTTATTGTTGATTGCTTTCGTGTCATTTGGTTATTGGATTTTTATCGATACAAATACTGCTTTTAATGTTTTTACCGCTATCCTGATTGTCGCTTGTCCTTGCGCTCTAGCATTGACCGCTCCGTTTACAATGGGGAATGTCCTTCGCATTTTAGGAAAGCAGAAATTCTATCTTAAAAACGCGTTGGTTATTGAGCAATTAGCAAAAGTGGATACTATTGTTTTTGATAAAACAGGAACCATTACGACGAATAAAAAAGCAAAAATTTCGTATGATGGTAGGCCTTTGTCGAATGAGAATTTGATCAATATTAAAACGGTACTTCGTGGTTCTAATCATCCATTAAGTAGAATGTTATACGATTCTCTTCCCGAACTTAAAAGTGTTGTTATTACAGATTTTGAGGAAATTACTGGAAAAGGGATTCGGGCTAAAATTGATGGACTGGAGATTTTAATTGGATCAGCTGCCTTTGCAGGAAGTATAGATGAGAATACGTTGCTGCAAACAGCAGTTCATATTACTGTAAATAAGGAATATTACGGGAAGTATATTTTCAATAATCAGTATCGAGAAGGACTAGAAGAGCTCTTTAAAAGTTTAAAGGGAAATTATCAAATAAAAGTTTTGTCTGGCGATAATGAGGGCGAAAAACTTTCTTTAGAAGCTTTACTGCCTCAGGGAACCGAATTGATTTTCGACCAAAAACCAGAACAAAAGCTTGAATTTATTAAGCAATTACAGGAGCAGGGAAGGAATGTAATGATGGTGGGCGATGGCTTGAATGACGCAGGAGCATTGGCGCAAAGCGACGTAGGAATTTCGATTTCTGAGAATGTGAATGTATTCTCACCGGCTTGTGATGCGATTTTAGAAGCAAATGAATTTCAAAAACTACATTACTTTTTGAAGTTGTCTAAAAAAGCGATGAAGACCATTAAGATGAGTTTTGGACTCTCATTGATTTACAATGTTATAGGCTTATCTTTTGCGATTACAGGGCATTTACTACCCTTAGTTGCAGCTATAATTATGCCTTTAAGCACTATAACAGTAGTCAGTTTTGTAACTATTATGAGTAATTATTACGCTAAAAAATTAAGATAATTTTATATAAATGTTAACAAGATCGAAGGAAGTATGACAATTGTCATATTATATATAGAAAGAGGAATTTAACTTTGCAAACACAAATTATAGGTATGAGTGTCATTTATTTATTAATCTCGATCAGTATAGTTGTTGCTATAGCTTTTTTTATTGCATTTCTAGTTGCAGTAAGAAGTGGTCAATATGACGATGATTATACTCCATCAGTCCGAATGTTATTCGACGATGAACTCAAGATTGCCTCCAAAAAGGAAATACAAACAACAGAAGAAAAACAGAATTAATTATGGAAATGCAGCAGTTTTATTATGACAACAAAATTGTAAAGAAGTTCATTTACGCTACCATTGTTTTTGGAATAGTGGGAATGACTGTCGGCTTATTATTAGCAACTTTATTTTTATTCCCAAACCTAACAGATGGTGTTTCGTGGTTGAGTTTTGGTCGATTAAGACCCTTACATACTAATGCCGTTATTTTTGCTTTCGTTGGAAACGCAATGTTTGCCGGGATTTATTACTCTTTACAGCGCTTGCTGAAGGCGAGAATGTACAGTGACTTTTTGAGTAACTTAAATTTCTGGGGATGGCAATTAATAATTGTTGCGGCAGCGATTACTTTACCGTTGGGATATACATCTTCAAAAGAATATGCTGAATTAGAATGGCCTATTGATATTGTTCTTACATTGATTTGGGTTGTTTTTGGTATCAATATGATCGGTACGATTTTAAAAAGAAGAGAACGCCATCTATATGTTGCTATTTGGTTTTATTTAGCCACTTTCGTAACGGTAGCGGTATTGCATATCTTCAATAGTTTGTCGATTCCAGTTTCAGCAATGAAAAGTTACTCAGTTTATGCTGGAGTTCAAGACGCTTTAGTGCAATGGTGGTACGGTCATAATGCCGTAGCTTTTTTCTTGACGACACCGTTTTTAGGATTGATGTATTATTTTGTTCCTAAAGCTGCAAATCGTCCAGTATATTCTTATCGATTGTCGATTGTTCACTTTTGGTCCTTAATATTTTTATACATCTGGGCAGGACCACACCATTTATTATATTCTGCTTTACCTAATTGGGCACAAAATTTAGGTGTAGTGTTTTCAATTATGTTATTGGCACCTTCTTGGGGGGGAATGATCAATGGTTTATTAACTTTACGTGGTGCTTGGGATAAAGTACGTGTAGATCCTGTATTAAAATTCTTCGTAGTTGCAATTACCGGTTACGGAATGGTAACTTTTGAAGGTCCAATGTTGTCTCTTAAAAATGTAAATGCAATTGCGCATTTTACAGATTGGATCGTTGCACACGTTCACGTAGGTGCACTAGCGTGGAATGGATTTATGGCTTTTGGTATGATTTATTGGTTGATACCAAGAATGACAAAAGGGCCTTTGTTTTCTATGAAATTGGCAAACTTTCACTTTTGGATTGGAACCCTTGGGATTGTACTTTATACGATTCCAATGTATGTTGCTGGTTTCTTACAAGCTTCTATGTGGAAACAGTTCAACCCTGACGGTACATTAACTTATGGTAACTTTCTTGAAACGGTGACGCAGATTATGCCAATGTATTGGATGCGAGCTATCGGAGGTACATTGTATATTATCGGAATGTTTGTTTTGACTTATAATATTATAAAAACAGTTAGAGCAAATGCAAAAATCGAAGATGAGTTAGCTGAGGCTCCAGAATTACAAAAAATCAGCAGCGGACGAATTAAAGGAGAGAAATTCCACCCTTGGTTAGAAAGAAAACCGATTCAGTTGACAATACTGGCAACAGTGGCAATCTTAATAGGAGGGATTATTCAAATTGTTCCTACTATAATGGTGAAATCTAATATTCCAACCATATCAAGTGTAAAACCGTATTCTCCATTAGAATTAGAAGGACGTGATTTATACATCCGTGAAGGTTGTGTGGGTTGTCACTCTCAGATGGTACGTCCGTTTAGAAGTGAGGTGGAACGTTATGGACCACAGTCCAAAGCAGGTGAATTTGTATACGATCATCCATTCCTTTGGGGATCAAAACGTACTGGTCCAGATTTATTAAGAGTAGGTGGAAAGTATAACGACAATTGGCATTTTAACCACATGTGGAACCCACAAAGTACTTCGGCAGGTTCTATCATGCCAGGATACAAATGGTTGTTTGACAATAGTGCTTTAGATATTTCAGATATTGAAGGAAAGATGAAAGTGATGCAACAGTTAGGTGTTCCTTATACAGATGCTGAAGTTGCAAACGCTAAGAATTCGATTAACGAACAATCGCAACAAATTGAAGATAACCTTCATGCAGATCCTGACTTTGTGAAAAGCTATGAAAACAGCAAGAAGAAAGCAGCCGCAAAAGGAGAAGAATTTGTTCCGATGCGTCAAAGAGAAATTGTAGCTTTAATTGCATACATACAAAGACTTGGAACAGATATTAAAGTAAAAGATAATACTAAAAACGAATAGACATGTTTGAACAAATAAAACACAACATGGAAACGATCGCGGGAGTTGAGATCTATCCGATACTGTCTTTATTAATTTTCTTTTTCTTCTTTGTGGGATTAGGTTTATGGGTAGTATCCTATAAAAAGGATAAAATTGATGAACTGAGTCAAATGCCCTTGGACGATAATTAATAGTATAATTTCAAAATAATTACAATGAAAAAATTAAATCCAGCATATTTCAGAGTACCGGTAATTTTCTTCATCATTCTTGGTGTAATGGAATTTTTTATCGACTCAGGAGATACCCCAGCATTTGTAAAATACCCGATGGTTTCGGTATTTATGTTCGTATTCTTATTTCTATTAATAGCGATCGAAATTACGGTAACTGCAATTAATAATATCACTTATCAGATGCTTACGGCAGAGGAGAAAGTAAAAGTGGATGAAGCCGCAAGTGCAAGTATTCAGGATAGAGAATGGTATCAAAAACTGATGAAAAAGCTTACTAGGACTGAGCCAATTGAAAATGAGGCAGGTTTGTTGTTGCATCATGATTATGATGGAATCAAGGAACTGGACAATAATTTACCGCCATGGTGGGTGTATTTATTCTATGGTTCTATTCTTTTCTCAGCAATTTATTTAGTTCGATTTGAAATCATGGACGGCGATAATCAAGAAATGGAACTTAAGAAAGAGTTGGCTCAAGCCAAAATTGATGTGGCAGAGTATATGAAAACGGCTCCAGATTTAATGGATGAGAAAACGGTAAGTTTACTAACAGATCCTGCTGAATTAGCAGAAGGAGGAACACTTTATACAACTAATTGTGCTGCTTGTCATAGAGCTGATGGTGGAGGTCAAATTGGACCAAACTTAACTGATGAAAATTGGATATTAGGTGGCGGAATAAAAGAAATTTTCCATACCATAACGAATGGAGGTCGTGACGGTAAAGGGATGATTGCCTGGAAAGGAACCTTGAAACCAAAAGAAATACAGAAAGTAGCAAGTTACATATTATCTTTGAAGGGTAGTAATCCTGCAGACGCAAAAGCTGCTGAAGGAGAAGTATGGGTTGAAGAGGCTGCACAATAGTAAACGTTACTATAGGTGAATAATTAGACCAGTAAAAAACAGAAATAGATGTCAAAGTTACCAGATGAAGCTTTTAGAGATACCATTGGTACCATCGATGATGAAGGCAATAGAAAATTCATATTTCCCAAAAGACCTTCGGGTAAATTTTGGGAATATCGAAAATGGGTTAGTTATTTTTTATTGATTATATTGATTGCCAATCCTTTTATAAAAGTCAATGGCAATCAGTTCATGATGTTCAACATACTGGAGCGGCGATTTAATATTTTTGGATTTCCTTTTTGGCCGCAGGATATTTATTTATTCGTGCTCTTTATGATTGTCGGTATCGTTTTTGTCATCTTATTTACGGTCATCTTTGGAAGGATTTTTTGTGGTTGGATTTGTCCGCAGACCATATTTTTAGAAATGGTTTTTCGAAGAATCGAATTTTGGATTGAAGGAGATAGAGGTGCTCAGATTAGATTAGAAAAACAGGAATGGAATAGCGAAAAAATAAAAAAGAAGGCATTCAAATGGACTATCTTTTTAATAATTTCTTTCCTTATTGCTAATGTCTTCCTGGCTTATGTGATTAGTAGCGATGAATTGATAAGAATGATTGAAGAAGGACCTTCTAGTCATTTAAGTACATTAGTAGCCTTATCTATTTTTACGGGAGTATTCTATTTCGTCTTTGTTTGGTTTAGAGAACAAGTTTGTATTATCGCCTGTCCCTACGGAAGATTGCAAGGTGTTCTTTTAGACAATAAATCAATAAATGTAGCTTATGATTTTGTACGTGGTGAAAAAGAAGTAGGCCGTGCAAAATTCAAGAAGAATGAGGACAGAGAGCTTGCTGGAAAAGGGGATTGTATCGATTGTAAACAATGTGTCAATGTTTGTCCTACGGGAATTGACATTCGTAACGGGACGCAATTAGAATGTGTCAACTGCACAGCTTGTATTGATGAATGTGATGTAATAATGGAGAGTGTAGGATTGCCAAAGGGATTAATTCGCTATGCATCTGAAGACGAAATTGAGAAAAAAGCACCGTTTAAATTCACGGCTAGAATGAAAGGATATACCGCTATTTTGGCTATTTTAGTCGGAATATTAATTGGTTTACTCTTTTTACGCAATGATGTTGAAGCGACCATTTTAAGACTGCCGGGACAATTGTTTCAGCACAAAGGAGACAATATCAGCAATATCTATACTTATAAAATCATTAATAAAACGAATAATGATTTTAAAGACGTTCATTTCAAATTAGCAGGAATTAAAGGAACGTTAAAATTGGTAGGAAACCAGTCTATAAAAGTGCCAAAACAAGGAATGAGTAACGGAACTTTGTTTGTAGAAATTAATGAAGTTTTATTGGAAAGTGATAAAACAACACTGAAAATTGAAGTTTATGAAGGCGATAGGAAAGTGGTAACTAGTTCAACTAATTTTTTAAGCCCTAGAAATTTCGAATAAATAGGTTGGTTTGACTTTATGTGAATTAAGGTATAAATTACCTTTAGAATAATTAATAATAAACATTCTCATCTGCCATCGAGAATTACCTTTTATGGGTTAGTTGGCTTTGTATTATGAAAATAAATTGGGGAACAGGAATTGCAATTGCTATCGCATTATTCATCAGTTTTATATTATATTTTGTTATTAAGGTACAATCAAATTCAAAATATGATAATGAATTGGTTGTCGAAGAATATTACAAGCAAGATGCTGTTTTTGGCAAAGAGATGAAACGGGTACAAAACGCGCAAGATTTAGCTGAGAAACCTGTAATTACAGAAACTACGGCCGGAGTAACGATCGTTTTTCCAGCTGTTTTTATTCCAAATAAGATTAAAGGAACGGTGTCCCTTTATAGACCGTCTAACAAAAAATTAGATTTTGAAACGTCAATTTCGTTATCTAATCCATCTTTGCTCATACCTAAATCAAATTTGGTAGGCGGTCGATGGGACATTAATATGGAATGGCAATACGACGGCAAGGAGTACTTAACAAAGGAAACAATTTATATTAATTAGTCATGTAGTTAGAATTTCAGCAGTTCTGATATTCGACTTTCAAACATTTGAGTCAAATGTTATATACAGCCTTTTTTTTCGGTCTAATCAGTAGTTTTCATTGCATAGGAATGTGTGGGCCTATTGCTATGATGTTGCCTGTCGATAGAAATAATCCGACTAAAAAAGTGACTCAGATTTTCACTTATCACATTGGTCGATTGACTGCTTATGGAACAATCGGACTCATTTTCGGTTTAGTAGGCAAAGGTTTTTTTATGGCAGGAATCCAGCAAAATTTATCGATATTCATAGGTGTTGCAATGATTGCTATTATTTTGATTCCCGAGAAAACTTTCGCAAAATACAACTTCTCAAAACCTGTTTTCGTTTTAATTTCAAAAATGAAAACAACCTTAGGAAGTCAATTTAGAAACAAAAGTTATAAGTCACTATTCACCATAGGTTTATTAAATGGGTTTTTACCCTGTGGTATGGTTTATGTTGCCTTATTTGGAGCAATAGCGATGCAAAATGCTGGTTTTGGAGTCTTATACATGCTCTTATTCGGATTAGGAACTGTGCCCATGATGAGCAGTGTGATCTATATCAATTCGTATTTGACTCTTCCTATTCGAAACAAAATTCAAAAAGTGATTCCCTATGTTGCTGTCTTAATTGGAGTCTTATTTATTTTGAGAGGATTGGGATTGGGAATTCCTTATGTTTCTCCTTCAAATACCAGTTTGTTTATTCAGGCAACTCCACATTGTAATTAGATCTTTAATCGCTGTTCGTCATTGGAGGATTTTTTTCGAAAACAATAAATAATTAAGATTAGTTCTAGGAACGAAATAAAGGGTAGCGTTTTAACGGCTACCCTTTCTGGTATTTATTATTTTCATCTAATGATTTGATCTTTGGCTGCAGCCAAAATATTAAATTGTCATGGAGAACAGCGCAGTATCTGGGGCTTTTCGTTTTAAATGCAGGTCAAACGCCATGCAGATATTACGAATGTATGGCTTACCACTTTCAGTTACCTGTAGACGCTCTTTGTGCATTTCTAGCAGTCCGTCTTTTTCCATTTCTTTCAGTTGGATAAGAACTTCTGGTATTTCTTTGAAATAAGTTGAGGTATCTGTCCAGGAAGTTTCAAATTCACACATTAAATTTAAGATGTGCTTTCTGATGATAAGGTCTTCATCTGTCAGCAAGTGGCCTCTGAAAATAGGCAATTTATCTGATTCTAATTTCTTATAATAATCTTCTATCTTTTTCTCATTTTGTGCAAAACTATACCAGCTATCACTTATTGAAGAAACGCCCAATCCAATCATTAACTGTGTTTTTGACGAACTGTAGCCCATAAAGTTACGGTGCAATTTACCGTTCTCATAAGCTTCATATAGGCTATCGGTTTTTAAGGCAAAGTGGTCCATTCCTATTTCATGGTAGCCGTTTTCCTGAAGCAATTCCTTACCTGTTTGATACAGCTTTCTCTTTTCATTGTCTTTTGGAATGTCTTCATCTTTAAAGCCACGTTGTCCATTGCCCTTTATCCAAGGCACATGAGCGTAACTGTAGAAAGCCAAGCGATCTGGTTGCAATGATTTTGTTTTTTCGATAGTATCGATTACATCTTCAATTTCTTGAAAAGGAAGTCCAAAAATAATATCATGACCTATTGAAGTGTAGCCTATTTCCTTTGCCCAAAAAGTTACTTTAGCAACATTGTGAAAAGGTTGTTCCCTGTGAATGGCTTTTTGAACTTTTTCAGAATAATCTTGAACACCAAAACTTACTCTTCTAAATCCTAAATCATATAACTTTTGTAAATGTTCGTGCGTAGTGTTGTTTGGATGTCCTTCAAAACTAAATTCATAGTCTTTTGCCTTTGTAGCTAATGAAAAAATACCGTCAATTAAATACTCTAGATTTTGAGGAGAGAAAAACGTGGGTGTTCCTCCGCCCAAATGGATTTCTTTGATTGCGGGTTTTTTATCTAAGATTTCACAGTATAAAGACCATTCTTTTAAAACAGCATCTATGTATGGACTTTCTAAAGTGTGGTTTTTAGTTATGCGTTTATTACAACCGCAAAAAGTACATAAGCTTTCGCAAAAAGGTAGATGTATATAAAGACTGATGCCTTCTTCTGAATTGCTTTGGGTGAATGATTTTTTAAAAGTATCGATCCAGTTTTGATATACAAAGTGCGATTCATTCCAGTAAGGAACCGTTGGGTAGCTGGTGTATCGTGGACCGGGAACATTATATTTTTGAATCAGCGATTTTTTCATGAGATATCAATTTTCATTAATCAAAAGTAATACTAAGGCTAAATATTTAAAATGATAATTATCATATTAAAAAAAACATAAAAAAAGAGGCTTTTTTGAGCCTCTTTCATTGAATATTAATTAGTTATAATTAGGAAATACAACTGTCAATTTTGTCTTTCCATTTTTTTGCTAGTTGATGATCTTCATGCAAACGAATCTGTCCAAGTTGATCGTTCTCAATTTTATAAAACAAAGCAGTTGCTGCTTTTTTATTCTCTTTATAATTAAATTCCAATTCGATTCTATTAGTTGTATTAGTTTTGTTTTCAGTACTTACTACTAATTTACTGGATAGAATATCATTTAAATTCACAAAAGAAACGATTTCTGGTTTAGAATTAAAATCCATTAATAGGAAACCTTTATTTTTTTCGTCTAAAGCCAATACTTTTTTATTTAAAGTTTCTGTTACCTCAAAGTTGAAATGACCATTTTGACTGAATTGATCTTTTATAGATTTTATTTTTGATTTATTAACTGATGAAGATCTTGCGGAATAGTAGAAAGGTATAGCAAATAGAAATGTTACTACAATGCCTATTATGATTATGGATGTGTCCATTTTTTTTATTTTTTTTAGTGATTTATGTAACAAGATAATTTGAATTGTCTATCAAAAGATAGCAATTCGATAAAGGACGAAAAACAGGCCCTCTAAAAACAAACCAGTTTAAGTATTAACTGTGCTTGTATAATTATTTGAGATTTTAAATTACCAAAAAGAATGATAGGGAAATAATAGTAGTGAAACCATTTCACATCGATTGATGTCTTGATTTGCAAAACGATGAAAGAGGGTTTTAATTTTAAAATCTGGAATTGCAGTCAAGAAACTATCCAGATATTTTAAAAGTGAAGAATTGGAAGTTTTTTGAAGTACAACAAATATATTGCTAATCTGCGGCTGAATGAAAGCGGAAGTATGGATGTTATCAGACGAAAAAACGGAAACTGATTTTTCTATTTCGATGGAATGACCCAGAGATTTATCTGCATTAAAAGCAAACAATAAAACTAATGAAAGCCCCATAATAAATATGGTTTTCCTTATCCAATTCATGCGGTAAATATAGAGCTTAACATTGAGTTTATAAAATTATTTAGTGTTAATGAAGGTTAAATAGTTTAAAATCATTTTATAAAAAAACCTCGAACATTTACTGTTCGAGGTTTAGTATCTTGATTATGAATTAAAAAAAATTATTCTACTTTCAAGTTTCGCAATTGCTTTAGTTTTTCTTTCCAGCCGTCTAAGCTTTCTTTATGAATAGCAATGTTTTTTCTGACTTCTAATACAATTGAATTTTCTTTTTTTGCATTTCTGGTATTTGTAAAAAACTGAATGTTATTTTCTAATTGCAAGATTTCATTATTCACTTCATCAATCTTACGCATCAAGAAAATCTTTTCGCTTTCGATCTTTCGAGTATCGTTATTTTCAGATAAACCTTCAATTCTATTTGTAAAGCGCAAAAGATCAGTGTCTTTTTTACTTAAACTCAATTTATCAAACAAGGCATCCAGGATTTTATTGAATTTTCCTTCAATATGTCTTCTTGGAAAAGGGACTTTCCCCAAGTTTTTCCAATTTTCGATATGCAGTTTTATAGCATCCAAATCGGTTTTATGATCGCCAGTCAATTGGTATTCACGCAAGGTCTCTAGATAAGACTTCTTTTTATCAAAAGCTTCTATTTCTTCAGCGTTATGTTCGTCTTTTTGCTCTTTTAATTTATTGAAGTAATTGTTGCAAGCATCTTTAAACTCTTTCCAGATTTTATCAGAGTATTTTCTTGGGACATGACCTATTTGTTTCCATTCCTCTTGAATTTTCTTCATGATTGGAGTAGTAGCATTATAGTCAGTGCTTTCCTGTAATTCTTGTGCTTTAGCGACAAGCGCATTTTTCTTCTCTAAATTCTCATTTTGTTCTCTTTTAATATCTTTATAGAAAGAGTTTTTAAAAGAATTAAAATTTCTAACGGCTAATTTAAATGCTCCCCAAGTTTCTTCATTGACATCCGAAGGTACTTTTCCTGCAGCGAAAAAAGCAGCTCTTAAGGCTTCTACTTTTTCAATTTGAGCAAGCCATTGCGAATGACTATTTACTTTTACAGTAGCCAAAACTTCAATTGCAGCAATAATCTCTTTTTTCTTTTCTAGGTTTTCTAGTTCAGTACCTCTTAATTTTTCAAATAAAACCTCACGCTTGTCGTGCATTTTTTTTGTTAAATCACTAAATTGATTCCAAATCTCATCACGATGTTCTTTAGAAACTGGACCTATATCTTCTTTCCAGATTTTATGGAGGTCTTGTAATTCTCTAAAAGCTTTATTTACATCAGCTTCGTTCACTAATTCTTCAACTCGCGCAACAATTTTTTGCTTTTGCTCTAGATTGTGTTTGAAATCTAAGTCTCTGGCTTCACGATCTAAATGCAAGTAATCATAGAAATTCTCTACATGAAAATGGTAATTATTCCATACGTGGTTGTATTTGTCTTTCGGAATCGAACCTGCATTTTTCCATCTTTCTCTTAACTCATTAAAATGCTTTAAGGTGTCTTTGATGTTTTCCTGTGGATTGATCAGCTCTTTTAATTCTTCAACTATAGCTAATCTATTTTCCAAATTCGATTTCAAGTTGGTTTGCAAGCTCTTGAAATGAGTGTTTTTATTATCTCTATAAGTAGAGTAGGACTGATCAAATTTCACTTTTAAAGGGAAATGGTATTGAAAATCTTCGGTTGTATCAGGATTCTCAGCGTGATATTCCTCTTTTTTCTCTTCGATAAAATGGTTGTACTTCGCTAAAAATGCTTTTTTTATTTCTTCAACATGCTCTTTTACTGACATTACCTTGTCGGTTGCAACCAGAATTAGAAGTTCATCTACAAGTTGTTCCATCGATAATGTGTCATAATCTTGCATCGGGATGTGGTGACGGTCTTTTAAAGTCTCGTCTTCACTTTCTTCAGCATTAGAATCATCTATTGAGTTTAAAGCTTTTTGATTTACGTGCTCCGTTTCAGTATCCACCTTAACCACTTCTTCTTCAGTTGTTACGGCAGTATTCTCTGCTGCAGCCTCAACTGTTTCATTAGCTGTTTCTGCGGTAGTTGCTTCGTTTTCTGCGGTTACGCTCTCTACTTGAATAGATTCATTTGAATCATTTGGTACATTTCCATCTGCTGTTGGCAGGTTGTCATTCTTTTCTTCTAACATTTTTTTAAATGTGTAAGGTTCCTATTTTATCGAAAACGAAAGATAGTAAAGGAATGTTAAAATACAAAATAATTACCTTATTTATAGTCGTTTTAGCTTAGTGATTTGCTTTTTTTGAAGCAATTTCCTGCTATTCGCTATATCTTTTAATCCTTACTTTAGCTCAGTATCCTGAACTAAGATCAAGATAAAAAGGATGCCGCTGCTATCAGGGCTAGCGTATAGTGGTGCAGTGATGAGAAGGTTTATTTATAGAAATGAAAAATCCTTTATTAAATGGAATTGCCGAGGCGTTACCATTGAATAGAGGATTGTCATTATGAAGTTAGGAATCTACTTATCCTTTATTCCAAACCTTCCATGCTTTCTCCGCCTGAAAAACAAGCATTTCATAACCGTTTTTAATTTGGGCACCTTGCTCTTTTGCCTTTTTTAGGAATTGAGTTTCAGCAGGATTGTATATCAAGTCAAAAGCGATGTGTCTCGCCGTGAAGTATTCGTAAGGAAGTGCTGGCGATGCCTCGATATCAGGGCTTGTTCCTACTGGCGATGTGTTTATAATAATTTGGTACGTATCAAAAGTACTCGCATCGATTTGGTTATAAGCAATAGCGTTTTCCTTAGCTTCTCTGGAAACAAAAGTGTATTCTATATCTAATTCACATAAAGCAAAAGCAACGCCCTTTGAAGCGCCTCCAGTCCCTAGGATTAGTGCTTTTTTATGATGTTTCTGCAATAAAGGTTTTAGCGCTTTCTTGAAGCCGTAGTAATCCGTATTATAACCTTTTAACTTCCCTTTTTTTGTGACTTTTATGGTGTTTACAGCTCCAATAAGAGCTGCTTTTTTTGATAATTTACTTAAAAAAGGAAGTACAGCTTCCTTATACGGAATAGTAACATTAACTCCTTTTAAATTGGAGTTGTTTTTTATAATATCTGCAAATTCAGCGATGTTCTGAACATCAAAATTTTCGTATGTACAACCTTCAAAATTTTCATTGTTGAATTTATCAGTGAAATAGCCTTTCGAAAAAGAATAGCTAATATTTCGACCCAATAAACCAAAGCGTTTTCTAGCGTTCTCTAACATTTTTATTTTTTATTTTTTGCAATGTAATTTTGCACCATCTTTTTGATCCAAACGACAGGAAATAAATCTTCGAGAATAATATAATTATCAAAGTTCAATCGCAAGCCATTACTCAAATGGAACTTTGCTTTTGTATTGTCTTGAATCATAAAGTACAATCCCGCTAAACGGTATTCGACTTCATTTTCCTCAGGATAATATTCAGATGCTTGTAACAAGGTTTGAATAGCGCTTTCAAACTCACCTAAAAACTGCAGAATGTCCACCCAAAATAACCAAGTGTCTAATTCATGATCACCAAACTCCACTGCTTTTCTAAAACCAAATTCAGCTTCTTCAAATAGGTTCATGTGTTTGTTGATAGTGGCAAAACGCTTCCAGTACAAACGGTTTTGGTTGTCAATTGCTAAAGCCTTATTGACATAAAATAAGGCTTTCTGATAGTTCTTTTGACGGATGTAAAAATCGGTGATCGCAATCCATCCTTTGTCTAATAAAGGATCTTCATGAACTGTTTGGTCGAAAAACTTTAGGGCTAAAACTTTATTGCCTAGTTTTTCATGGCATTTTCCTATTCGAAGCAAAGCATAACTAGTGGCATCGTCTAACTCGATAGTACGGCTGTAGCTTTCTATTGCCTCTTCATATTTTTTCAATCGCTCAAAAGCTTTTGCTTTTTCCATGAATGCACCAAGGAATTCGTCATCGATTAAGGTAGCATAATCAAAAGCGCGTATGGCGTTTTCATAATCTTTAACTCCATAATACAAACGACCCATTTGATGCCAAGCTATTTCGCTGTATGGATTTTTATCGATGTATTTATTCAAATAGGCAATCGCATCTAAATTTTGGTCTAAAAATTCGAAACAATACACCACATTATAAAGTGCTGATTGATCATCGAGATCTTCTTCTAGGCATTTGATAAAACTTTGCTTTGCAAGTTCCAGATTATCCATAAATAGATATTCCATCCCAATTAAATTATACACATCAGCATAATCATCAGTATATTCCAGAGCGGTATTTAAAAATTCAACAGCCTTCTCGTGTTGGTCTCTTTTAGAGTAGATATTGGCTTTTTGAATGAAGATTTCTTCATTTGTAGGTTCGATGGCATATAGCTCATTGAGTAATTTCTCGGCTATATCCAGTTTATCATCATACACGAGCATTTCTACTTGAACCAACTTCAATCCAGTTGATTTTGGGTGTTGATCCAGTGCAAGCTTTAGTGCTTTTTTTGCCAGTGCGGCCTTACCCATATCCAGATAATGAAGAATAATTTCTTCAAATTCCTCGGAGTCAAAAAAGAGAACTTTGTTGGTTTTCAACATAGACTCAAATTTTGAAAGAGATAAGTTATAGTCTTCTTCTTCGTTGCTTAATTGCATACTTTGTTTTTTAGAATTTGGCCTATTTAAAATTAGGTATCCTTACTTTTGTTGCGAAGAAAATTCAGAATTGTTGTGAACAATTTAATTAACAAAAAATAGAATTTTTATTTATAAGCTGTTATGGTGTGTTAATCAATTTGACTCGACAATAGTATTTCATCCATTACTTCTAACATTATTGCGCAGCCTTCACGTATTTCATCTTCTGAAATTGTAAGTGGCGGCGTAATTCTTATCGCACATCCTTCAAATAGTAACCAGAATAAAATAAGTCCTTTGTCTTGACATTTTAAAATCACTTCATTAGTTATTGCCGTACTGCTTGTCATAGCTGCTAGCATTAACCCTTTTCCTCGAATGTCTTGTATCAAAGGGTGTACCAAAAGTGATTTAAATAATTTTTCTTTCTCTAGAGTTTGGGCCATTAGATCGGTCTCAGTAATTTCTTGCAAAGTCGCTAAACAGGCTGACGCAATGACAGGATGCCCACCAAAAGTCGTAATATGTCCCAGTTTTGGATTATCGCTCAATAAATCCATCATTGACGCCGAAGCTGTAAAAGCGCCTACGGGCATTCCGCCCCCCATTCCTTTTCCCATAACAATAACATCAGGAACGACATCATAATTCTGGAATCCAAAAAGTGTTCCTGTTCGTCCAAAACCCGGTTGGATTTCGTCTAGTATCATAAGGGCTCCAACTTCAGAACAGCGTTTTCTAACTTTTTTTAGAAAGTCATTGTGAGGTTGAATGAACCCAGCTCCACCTTGAATTGTCTCTAGTACAATTCCAGCAGTTTTAGAAGTGATTTTTTCTAAATCGGCTTCATTATTAAAGGTAATGAAATCTACGTCAGGAATCAAGGGACGAAAGATTTGTTTTCGTTCTTCAAAGCCCATAATACTCATCGAGCCCATAGTATTTCCATGATAAGCATTGTGACAAGAAATCAATTGACTGCGACCCGTAACGCGTCGAGCTAACTTTAGTGCGCCTTCAATGGCTTCAGTTCCTGAGTTAACGAGGTAGGTCTTGTCTAATGGTGCCGGTAGGAGGGAGGCAAGTAGTTTGCAATATTCCACGGCTGGGCTTTGAGAATACTCTCCGTAAACCATTACGTGCGAATATTTGTCTAGCTGATCTTTAATGGCCTGGTTTACTCTTGCGGGTTGGTGTCCCAGCGTACAAGCAGAAACTCCTGCCACAAAATCCAGGTATTTTTTATCGTTAGTGTCGTAGATATAAGATCCTTTGGCATGAGATACTTCCATACCCAAGGGATACGGAGAGGTTTGTGCTTGGTATTTTATGAAATCAGTATTCAAAATTATATATTATTGGATTGTTTTACTTTACCTCTTTTTTTGAAGAGGGACTTTTTTTCTTATCGTAATTCAAGGTTTCCTTTCGAATTTTCATCGGGACGTTTTCTTTTGCATCTTCCTTTTTTCCCTCTTTTATCATTTTATCATTGAGTTCGTTGTCTTCATCCGAAAAGATATCATCTTTAGATTTTATTCTTTCATCACCCCGCCAGACAAGTCCTCTCAGTTTTCTTGCGTTTTCGGGCAACTCAGCATCAGGGTAAATATCACCATCAATTTGGTTGAAAAAAGTAATGGTTTCTACCGCATTATCTTCTAAAATGAGATTGATTTTACTGCTTACATTTTTATTGATTCCAATTAGTTCATTAGCGTCATTTCGCATATAGTAGAGTACCTCTGCATTTTTTACAATATCGACATCATGTAGTTTTCCTTCCTTAAACTTCCCATACAGATTTTGTCCTTTCACCTGATTATAGCCAGTTCCTATAGTGTCTCTGGAGACCAGAAAAGTATTGTTGAGTACTTTGAGTGAATCGAGTTCTTGAGAAGTATTATTCCCTATAAGATGCATCACATCTCCCGTAATCTGGCTTTCTCCGTTCCATAGCACTGGATTTCCTATCAATTTTGTAATCGCAGTTTTTGCACTGGAATGAATTGAATCGCATTTTCCGCTCATGTCTGTTTTAAAAAAACGCACATTATTAAAAGCGCGAATAATCCGGTTGTCTTCTTTACCAGTTACCATCAATCTTTTACCGTGAATATAAACGGAGTCATTTTCGACAAAATTCACAGCGACCGCTCTTTTGGTAACAAACATAGAATCTTGTTTTTTATACATTTCGGCATAATGTCCCTTTACAATTCCGCGATTGACAGAATCGGTTATTTTTACATTTCTTGTGGCCGAAGCAAATTCTTTAGTTCGATCATAATACAAGCTATCGCCTTCAATCAACCGATCTTCATATTTTATGTAGGACTTTCGAAGAAAATGCCCCACATTTTTTTTGGTGTCATAGAATCCTTTTTCGGTGTAGATATAATTTTTCTTACTAGTAATTGTGGATGGACCAAAAAGATAAGAGTGACCTGAGTTGGTGAAATAATCCACATGATTGGATTTAATTACATAGGTAGGATTAGTGATTGTAACTGCAGTCAAGAACTGGAATTTTTTTTGCGTCACATAATATTTTCCAGATTTGCTAACCAATGTATTGTCTTTATTGACAATGGTTCCTTTTGTATTGTAATATACTTCTTGAGAATTACGATCAAAGTTTATCGTGTCAGTTGCTAGTGTAGCATCTGGCGAACTCATAAAAGCCTCGCCGGTAGCAAATGCTTTCTTTACATTACCGCTGTATTCTGCATATTTGCTGTTTAGAAAAAGAGTGTCTCCTTGAACTAGTTGCACATTTCCAAAAGCTTTTATGTAGTTTTCTTTTTGAAAATAATACGCCTTATTGCAGGTTAAAACAACGCCATCATGATTCACACGTACGTTTCCGGTAAGCAAAAAGGCATCTGGCATCTCCGCCTGATTTACATCTGCAAAATCAGAATGCTCAACAATAATTTTTTTTGGTGCTTGTCCCAAAATGGATTTTGAGCTTAGTATTGCCAAACAACAGATGAAAAATAAGGACTTCTTCAATGGATTTATTTTTTGTTCAAATTTAAGAAAAAGGAAACAATCCTAATGGATATTAGCATTTATTTATAAATTCAAAATTATCAATTACAAATGCTGGTTTTACTTCGCTTATTAAGTTATCAACAAATAGTCTAACTCTCTCGTTGTAGTACCTGTTTTCTATAGTTTATTGGTTTATGCTGGACAAATAGAACTCCTAATTTTAAAAAAATAGGTTAATTTTAAAAGCTAATTACCTAGGTCATTTGCTTTATAAGAATCCAATGGCACAGCTAGTAACACTAACTTAAAATGATAAAAAAAACGATTCTTATTGCAGGAATAAGTTTAATTCTTGTCACCGCAGCTTGTAAGACTGCAGCTTTACCAATGAATACAGCGAAAGAAAATACAAAGGTCGAAAATAAAATAGTTGTTTATCAGGTTTTTACCCGATTATTCGGTAATAAAAACACTGCAAACAAACCTTGGGGAACCATCGAAGAAAATGGAGTGGGGAAGTTCAATGATTTTACAGCAAAAGCGCTTAATGAAATCAAAGATTTGGGTGCAAACTATATTTGGTACACTGGAGTACCACACCATGCCTTAGTTAGAGATTATACTTCAATTGGTATTTCAAATGACGATCCCGATGTTGTAAAGGGAAGAGCGGGCTCACCTTATGCAGTAAAGGATTATTACAATGTAAACCCTGATTTGGCCGTTAATCCAGCCAATCGGTTAGTAGAATTTGAAGCGCTTATTACTAGAACACATAATGCAGGGCTAAAGTTGTTAATTGATATTGTTCCCAATCATATTGCACGAAAATATGAAGGACGAAATAATCCTGCAGGAGTAACTGATTTCGGAACAAATGACGATGTTAAAGTAGAATACAAAAGAGATAATAATTTCTATTATATTCCAAATTCTAAATTTGAAGTGCCAGATACAGCTAAACCATTAAATGGGGAAGCAAATCCATTAAGCGACGGAAAGTTCACTGAAATTCCTGCTAAATGGACTGGAAATGGATCTAGAATGGCTAAACCAGATAAAAATGATTGGTATGAAACCATAAAAGTGAATTATGGAATTCGTCCTGATGGCTCAAAAGATTTTCCAGAGCTACCAGCAGGATTCGATACAAAATCAGTTGCGGAGCATTTTGAGTTTTGGCAAGGAAAAGATGTACCTGATTCTTGGAAAAAATTTAAGGATATTGCTCTGTTTTGGACAGCTAAGGGAGTAGATGGATTTCGATATGACATGGCCGAAATGGTTCCTTATGAGTTTTGGAGTTATATGAACTCAGCGATAAAGATGAAAAATCCGGATGCTTTTTTATTGGCTGAAGTTTACAATCCAAAGGAATACCGCAATTACATTCGATTAGGGAAAATGGATTACTTGTATGATAAGGTGGAAACCTATGATAAATTGAAAGAAGTAATTCAAGGAAAATCATTGCCTGATGGACTTTCGGACATTCAAAAAGGAATGAAAGATATAGAACAGCATATGTTGCAGTTTTTAGATAATCACGATGAGCAACGTTTGTCTAGTCCTGAGTTTGCCGGTAGTCCAGAAAAAGGTAAACCTTTGATGGTGGTTTCTACAACGATCAGTTCAGCGCCCACGATGATTTATTTTGGACAGGAAGTAGGTGAGGCTGGAAAGGAGAACGGAGGTTTCGGGACGAATTCTAGAACTTCAATTTTTGATTATGTGGGTGTACCAAGTCATCAACGCTGGATGAATAATGGTAAATTTGACGGAGGCCAACTGACGGACAAAGAAAAAGCACTTAGAGATTTTTATAAAAGGTTGCTTAATTTCTCCAATAGTAGCTCGGCATTAATGGGCGAGTTTCAAGAAATTCAAACTGTGAACAGGCAATCAACAGTAGGTTTTGACCCAGGTATTTATGTCTTCACACGTTGGTCAGATACTCAAAAACTAATTGTTGTTTCTAATTTTTCTTGGATTACCACGAGTTCATTCGAACTTAAAATCCCTACTGATGTTATAGGGAAATGGAATTTAAAGGATGGAGATTACACGATCACTGATCAACTTTATAGAAATAGTACGATACAGTTGAAAGTAGTTAATGGAGAAGGAAAAGCGCAAATTAAGATAGCGCCTTCTGAGTCTTTTATTTACCAAT
This sequence comes from Flavobacterium sp. XN-5, assembly GCF_008033395.2. NCBI lineage: Bacteria > Pseudomonadati > Bacteroidota > Flavobacteriia > Flavobacteriales > Flavobacteriaceae > Flavobacterium > Flavobacterium sp. XN-5. The sequence goes on along the minus strand of NZ_VOGZ02000007.1, from coordinate 72,202 downwards.
TATAAGACTTTATTAAATTGGTTTAGTTCTCAAGATTTGAGAAGGTAAAAAAAAAATGCTGATATATTCTACTTTGGTAGTGTATCAGCATTTTTTTATATAGTAGTAGATCTTAATATTTTCGTCTCATCGCAGCCTCGTAATTCTCAGTTACTTTAGGCCAGTTAATCACATTGAAAAAAGAATCAATATATGTTCTTCTGCGGTATTGGTATCCTAAATAATAAGCATGTTCCCATAAATCCAAAGCCAATATGGGCGTTCCAGGGGCAACAGCGTTTTTCATTAATGGATTATCTTGGTTTTGAGTACTTGTTATTTTTAATTTCCCTGCTTTATCAACTACCAACCAGACCCAAGCTGAACCAAATTGGGAAGTTGCTTCACTTTTAAAAGCGGTTACAAAGTTTTCATAAGAACCAAAATCTCTTGATATTACTGATGCAAGTGTATCTTTAGGTACGCCTCCTGAATTTGGAGCCATCGATTTCCAATATAAGGAATGATTGTAATATCCTCCCGCATTGTTTCTTAAATCGGCGTTATTAAGGTCTAGCTTCGCTAATATACTTTCGATCGGCTGATTTTGATATTCAGTCCCCGCAATCGCATTATTAAGGTTGTTAGTATACGTCAAATAGTGTTTTGAATAATGCATCTCTAATGTTAAAGGAGAGATTGTGGGTGCTAATGCATCGTAAGCATAAGGTAATTTTTCCAATTGGAATGCGCCGTTATTTGCTTTTACATCGTCTGGAAATCCAATAGTTACTTTTTCTTGAGCAGTTGGTAATGGAACTTCTACGACTTCTGTTAGTTTCTTATCGTTACATGAAGCTAAAAAGCCCAACAGAAGTAGGCTAGATAGTAATAAAGATGATTTTTTCATTGCTAGTATTATTTTTTCAAAAGGGAATTAATAATTTCTATGTATTGTTCTTTTGCTTCATCAGCTGTTAAATGGCTGATTTGCATCCAAGCATTCGTTTTAAATGCATCCCTTAAATGATACGTTGATGTTTGTCTTAGGTCTAAGGTACCAAAAGTTGCATGTTTGTAAAAAGCGTAGAGACGTAGCTGTACATCCTGAGGTAAGGATGCCTGAGTCATTTCTGAAGCGCTGTTTACTGCTTCCTGAAATCTAGTATCTAAATCTTTTTTTACCATTATTCTTTTGTTGCAATAATTGTTTTCCCTCCAATTGCTTTTTGGTTAAGAACTACATTTATAGGTGTTCCAATAGGTAAAAATAAATCTACTCTGGATCCAAATTTAATGAAACCTGCATCAGTTCCTTGAACAACCTGCATACCTTCTTCAGCATAATTTACAATTCTTCGCGCTAATGCACCGGCGATTTGACGGTATAATACAGCTCCGAAGAAATTATTTTCGACCACGATCGTCGTTCTTTCATTTTCTTCACTCGCTTTTGGGTGCCAAGCAACCAAAAATTTCCCAGGATGGTATTTACTGAATTTTACAATTCCGTTCATTGGATAACGAGTAACATGTACATTGATAGGTGACATGAATATAGAAACTTGTAATCGTTTATCCTTAAAGAATTCTCCCTCATAAACTTCTTCGATTACTACTACTTTTCCATCGACTGGAGCTAGTATTTGATTTTCGTTAATGATAACCGATCTCTTTGGGTTTCTGAAAAATTGTAAGATGATTATTAATATCAATAATGCACTAATTTGAATTAACTTACTAATCCAGATAGTATCAATGAAATGGTCTGATAGTAATAATACGGTGGCTGTAAAAATAGTACCTAATAAAATAGTTTGGGCTCCTTCTTTATGAAACATAATTTAAAATTTGATAAAATAAAAATACAATTGGTGCTACAAATATAACACTATCTAGACGATCTAGTACGCCTCCATGGCCCGGCATGATTTTTCCGCTGTCTTTGACTCCAGCGACGCGTTTAAATTTTGATTCGATTAAATCACCTATGGTTCCGAAGATACCTACAATCAAGGCGATTATGATCCAAATAAACATTTTTCCTTCAGCAATTTGAATATAATATTTTCCAATTAAATAACTGGCAATAACGCAAAATACAACACCACCTAGAAAACCTTCGATCGTTTTCTTAGGAGAAATCCTTTCGAATAACTTTGTTCTTCCAATTGACTTTCCTACAATATAGGCAAAACTATCATTTGTCCAAATAAGGATAAAGATACTAATTAGGATTTTTGGGTTATAACCACTGATTCCAAAAGGTATTTTTGTCATGATGACAAAGGGAAGTATAATATATCCTATGAGATAAACGTACTTTGAAAAAGAATCGATCTTTACTATTTTATGGTCAAAAAGAAAATGGATACACTTTAAGAATACTATTAGTGTAGTAGCGAGTACAAGCAATTCAAATGTCTTGTTAAACCTCAATAGGTAGAGCAAACCAGTTGTAGCAATCGTTATTTTATAAAACAGGGTGTAAGTTGCAGAAGCAAGTACAACAGGAATTATTTTATTAAGCTGTTGCAAATTGCAAAACTCTACAGTAGCGATAAGGAGAAATGCACCAAACAGAATGAAAAAACTTTCCGTTGAATACAGGATGGAAACTATTAATAAAATTACATAAATAGCACCAGAAATAGATCTCTTAAGGGTTTCATTCATTTTAAAGATCTTCTAAAAGCAACAAATATAGATTTTTAGCGACACTACCATATTGGGTGAAGTCTTCTTCTTTTGCTTTTTCAAAATATTTTATAGCGGTAATGTTTGTTGGGATATCGCTTTCGTACTTCTTTTTTATAGTAGACAGTCCATCGCTTTTTATTGCAACAATTTGGGATGTTGTTGCTACAACAACAATATTAATGGGCAATTCATTTGGCTTATGCTGCTTAATTTGTTTGGAACAAAATAAGATAGAACCTTCTTCGGCGATTAGGTTTTCACAATGTGAAAAAAGGAACTTTGGTTCTACACCCTTTACATAAGTAAGTTTGTTTTCATCTAGTAAACTAAACAATTTGGGCTCATAACATAGTACGTTACTTTCATACCAGTCATTTTCTTGGAGAATATTTTCGAATTGTTCTTTTACTTCCTCTAAAGTTTCGCAGTATAGAAATTTACCGCCATTTTTCTTGAAATTATAGATGAATTGTTCGTCAATAGACATAGTGGTCATGTCAGGACTAGAGCTGTTTTTTTCTTTCTCTTTTTCCTCATCTGAAGCTGAAATACTAGAACCAAAAATTTTTCTGAAAAGACTCATATTTTGTTAAGGTACTTTATATATTAAGTTGAAACCGTTCAAAGATAAAAAAATCTTAATTCAAAAGTGATTTTTGAATTAAGATTTTAAAAATAAGTGAGATATATGTCTTTTTTTAAGATACCACCTCTTCAAGGTTTTTATCAAATGTTCTTTTTCCGAAAATAGCTTCTAGGTCATCTTTGAAGATAACTTCTTTTTCAATAAGAATGTCTGCTAGTTGATTTAGTTTGTCTTTGTTCTCTTCTAATATTTGAATTGCTCTTTGGTACTGTGTTTCAATCAATAATGAAATTTCAGTATCAATTACTTTTGCAGTTTCTTCAGAATATGGTTTAGAGAAATTGTATTCACTTTGTCCTGTTGAATCATAGTAAGTAACATTTCCTATTTTATCATTCAATCCGTAAACCGTTACCATAGCACGTGCTTGTTTAGTAACTTTTTCTAAATCGCTTAATGCGCCTGTAGAAATTCTGCCGAAAGTCACTTTCTCAGCTGCTCTTCCTCCCATAGTTGCACACATTTCGTCTAACATCTGGTCAGCACGAACAATTAAACGCTCTTCAGGTAGGTACCAAGCTGCACCAAGACTTTGTCCTCTAGGAACAATCGTTACTTTGATAAGTGGTGCTGCATGCTCTAACATCCAACTTACGGTTGCGTGTCCTGCTTCGTGAATAGCGATTGCTTTCTTTTCTCCAGGAGTTACAATTTTGTTTTTCTTTTCAAGACCACCTACGATTCTGTCAACAGCATCTAAGAAATCTTGTTTATCAACTGCAGTTTTGTTGTATCTCGCTGCAATTAATGCCGCTTCATTACAAACATTAGCAATATCAGCTCCAGAGAAACCAGGAGTTTGTTTTGCTAAAAAGTCAGTATCAAGACCTTCAACTTTTTTCAATGGTCCAAGGTGTACTTTAAAGATTTCAGCACGCTCCCGAATGTCTGGTAAATCCACAAATATTTGTCTGTCAAAACGACCCGCACGCATTAATGCTTTATCTAGAACATCAGCTCTGTTGGTTGCTGCTAATACAATTACATTTGAATTAGTACCAAAACCGTCCATCTCTGTCAGTAATTGATTCAGCGTATTTTCTCTTTCGTCATTTCCGCCTGACATATTGCTTTTTCCTCTTGCTCTACCTACAGCATCAATTTCATCAATGAAAATGATCGCAGGAGATTTTTCTTTTGCTTGTTTAAATAGGTCACGTACACGTGAAGCACCTACGCCTACAAACATTTCAACAAAATCAGAACCTGATAACGAGAAGAAAGGCACTTGCGCTTCTCCAGCTACAGCTTTTGCTAATAAAGTTTTTCCTGTTCCTGGAGGCCCTACAAGTAAGGCTCCTTTTGGAATTTTACCACCAAGATTTGTGTATTTCTCTGGGTTTTTCAAGAACTCTACAATTTCTTGTATCTCTTCTTTTGCTCCTTCGAGTCCAGCAACATCTTTAAAAGTAGTTTTCACATCTGTTTTTTCGTCAAAAAGTTTTGCTTTTGATTTTCCAATGTTGAAAATTTGTCCGCTACCGCCACCGCCGCCGCCTGACATTTTTCTCATTATAAAAATCCAAACTCCAATGATGATGATAATAGGTAGTAAGCTGATGAAAATATCAGACCAATTGCTTTTTGACAAGAAATTGAAATCTTTTAATTTACCTTCACTAACCGCTTTCTCTAGTTTGTTTTGTAAAATTTGGTCGTTCCCAATAATAAAAGTATAATGTGGCCCTTTATTAGGACTATCAAAAATATCTTTTGCAACTTTTTTGTTGTCAGATGATTTTAGCGCAGCAGCATTTAGGAAAACTTCCGCTTCCGATTTGTTATAAACGATTACCTTTTCAATGGAACCTTTTTCTAAAAGTTCATTAAATTTAGAAGATGTTATTTGTGCTGGTTCTTGTAAACTGGAGCTACCAGTTACGAAACTAATAAATAAGAAGATAAGTAATATGGCTGTATAAACTAGCCAAGGGCTTACTTTAAATTTATTAGGAGTTGGATTGTTATCTTTAGCCATTCTTGTTTTTCTTTCTTTAGTATTTGTTTTCTATCGTAGTTATTTTAGCGTCTCCCCACAAACTCTCGATGTTGTAATATTCGCGGATTTGTTTTTGGAAAACATGAACTACTATATTAACATAATCCATAAGTACCCATTCTGCATTACCAGTACCTTCAACATGCCAAGGCTTGTCTTTTAATTCTTTAGATACTGTTTTTTGAATGGAGCCAACAATTGCATTAACTTGTGTGTTTGAGTTTCCGTTACAGATAACAAAATAGTCGCATACTGCGGTGTCAATATCCCTTAAGTCGAGAATATCTATGTCATTTCCTTTTACTTCTTCGATTCCCTTAATAATGTTTGCCAGAAGGTCATCATTATTTATCGTCTTTTTTGCCATGAATTATTTTTATATAAGTTTGTAAAGTTACCATTTTTTGTGATTATTTTTGGACCTTAACATAATATTAAATGTTGTTGCGTAAATAATTACAAATGAAACTAATCAAACTCGATGCCATAGATTCAACAAATGAGTTTCTTAAGGGGCTATCAAATAGGCAGGAATTAGATAATTTTACTGTTGTAGTTGCCGAAAAACAAACTAAAGGAAAAGGGCAGATGGGTGCTGTTTGGGACTCTGAGAAGGGTAAGAATCTGATAATAAGCGTTTTTGTAAAAGATCCGTTGTTAAACATAAAACAGATTTATAATCTCAATATTGCCATTGCAACAGCAGTTGTTGATGCTTTAGAAATTTACAATATTCCCGAAGTACGCATAAAATGGCCAAACGACATTATGTCATATAATTTTAAAATAGGTGGCATTTTGATAGAAAACAGCCTCAAAAGCGACGGCGCTGTTTCTTCTGTTGTGGGATTAGGACTTAATATTAATCAAACAAACTTCGATAATTTACCCAAAGCATCTTCCTTAGCCGCGATTTGTGGTACTCATTTTGACAAAAATCAGCTGCTTGTTTCTATTGTCGAAAAAATGAAACAAAACATTGCTAAAATAGAAAGCGAATCAGAAGGTTTATGGTCTAAATATACGGATCGACTTTTTAAAAAAGGAATTCCAATGCCTTTTAAAGATCAATTTAATGTGAATTTCATGGGGATTATTCAGGGTGTTTCAGCTTATGGAAAACTGCAGGTACTTTTAGAAGATGATAGTATTGCCGAATACAGTATCAAGGAAATTCAAATGTTGTATTGAAGAAGGTTAGATTGTATTTTTTGAAAATAAAAAAGCCTTTCAGTTTGCACTAAAAGGCTTTAAATATTTTGAGGTCAATTGTTACAATTTAGACATATTACTAGCTAATGTTTCGATAAATTTACCAATTGGTCCTTTTATCATCATCGCCATCATCGGATTGAAATCTCCTTCAAAATCAAGTTTAACAGCACTTGAACTATCAGAAACGGTATCAATATTTGCTATTAGAGTGAAAGGCAATTTATCGCTTGCAGCTCCAAGTACCACTTTGCTTGGTGCTACTTTTTCTTTCATTTTCAATTTAATCTCTGGCATTCCTTTTAATCCAAAAATAAAAGCATCGTCGCCGATTACCTCAAATTTTGCGATGTTATCTGGCATTAATTTTTCAAAGCTTTTCACATCTGTCAATAAATCAAATAATTCTTGCGCTGATTTTTGAACAGTAACTTTTGGACTTTCTAAGTTCATATTTTGTTAGTTTTATTTGGCTTCAACATCCCAAGTTGATGGAGTAACGTTCCATTCTCTTAATGTTTTTTCTTCTTTTTCAGTAATATAACTTTTGGCAACAGCCAAGGTTAACAAGTTTTGGTAGTTACTCAAAGTGTATAAATCGATATTGGCAGCTTTAAAGTTTTGTTCAGCAACATCAAACCCATAGGTAAATATGGCAGCCATTCCTTTTATATTTGCACCAGCAGCACGCAAGGCCTCAACAGCATTCAAGCTGCTACTTCCTGTGCTTATTAAATCTTCTACAACCACTACATTTTGTCCTTTTTGCAAGAAACCTTCCACTTGGTTTTGACGCCCGTGTTTCTTTGCTTCTGGTCTAACATAGACAAATGGAAGCCCCATGCTCTCGGCAACAAGCATCCCAATTCCTATTGCTCCAGTGGCTACACCGGCAATAACATCTGGTTTTCCAAATTGTTTTTCTATATTTTTAGAAAATTCATCTCTAACGTAATTTCTTATCGCTGGAAATGAGAGAATTAGTCGGTTATCACAATAAATAGGTGATTTCCATCCAGAAGCCCATGTAAAAGGATTTCCTGGATTCAATTTAATTGCATTTATTTGTAAAAGCAATTCGGCTGTTTTTTCGGCAGTATCTTTATTAAAAATCATAATACAAATGTATAAAGTTTTTGTTAACGACAAACCACTTTTTTTGACAAATATAATTTCAAAAGAAACAGATTTTCAATTGTTCTTACTCGAGAGTATAGACATTGAGCAACTTATCGTAAAAATATTTCAAAATAAAATTCAAAAAGCCTATCTCTATCATCCCGATGAAAAGGAAATTATGAAGACTTTGAAAGCTAAGATTCCTGTTTGTAAGGCTGGAGGAGGCTTGTTCATAATAAACACGGCGAGATTTTGTTTATTTTCAGGAATGGAAAATGGGATTTACCCAAAGGCGGAATCAATAAGGGCGAGGCGATTGAAAATACCGCGATGCGAGAAGTAGAGGAAGAAACGGGTGTAGGTAATTTACGAATTTTAAGTAAACTCCAAAAAACATATCATGTTTTTAAGCGCAATGGGAAATACAAACTTAAAATCACTCATTGGTTCGAAATGTATTCTGACTTTGAAGGTACGCCTGTAGGTCAGATAGAAGAAGGCATAGAAAAAGTAGCATGGTTGAAGCCAGAGGACATTCCAGAGGCTCTCAAAAACTCCTACGAAAACATAAAATTATTATTTGAAGAAGAAAAACTCCTAGATTAAGAGTTTTTTTTTGTTAATATTTTCGGTGTATACTAGATAGTTTGGCGTATTTCGTTTTAGTTTCTTAATTTTTTTTAGCCACGAATTACACGAATTTTCACAAATTAATTAGTGCTAATTCGTGGCTAAATTTTATCCTAGCAGACTTTCGGCGATATTTCTTTTAGTTTATAAAACGCGATAAATTGGATATTGCAAATGTGCTTTTTCATAATACACAGAGTGTTTGTACACCCAGTCTAACTGTGCTTGTGGACTATTAGCAAATTTGGGATCCTCTTTCTTTTTCTGATCTAGTTCTGCTTTTAGTTTAGGATTGTCTTTTAGGATTTGGGCTGCGGTATCTTCAAAAACATAGTCAGAATAACCTTCTTTTTGTTGTAACATTGTATCGAAGAAATTCCAGTTGAAAAAAGAATCAATTCCCTCTGGTTCTAGGGTTTCTAATAGATATTTGATGCCTTTTTGTTCTGTAGCGACAACATAGTCTCCTTTGGCGAAAGCCAGATTTTCCTTTATACTACTTATTTTAGTGTCTCGATGGATGTAATGTCCTTCATAAGCGGCACCTGATGTTTTAAAGTCTGCGATTTTGTAGCTCTCGACTTCGATTAGGGTGTCTTTTTTTAGTTGGGTATAAGCGATTTTGTTACTTTTTAGTAAGTCTATGACATTCCAAAATGCCTTTGGGATAATATAAGCCGTTGGTATCGTAATTTCTTTTACAGATTTGTATTCTTTTAGATAGGGAATTTCTTTTTCGAATGGTTTAGCTCTGTCATAGAAAAGTCTGTCACCGCTTGTCGCCTCACTTTTTTTACGTCCGGCTTCGAAGCCTAAAAATGAAAATTTAGAGACTTTTGTGGTGTCAAGTTGCCATTTGAGGGTGTACGATTTTCGTGGTTCGAATTGTTCTTCGTTTTTAGAACGTTTTTGTTTGATTTTTTGGTGATTTGCATCCATAAAATCAATGGTCGAAGTCATGTATTCGTAGGTTACTTTAACCCTATCAGCATATTTTTTTAGCATGTGTGTTTCCACAACAAAGCCAATGGTATTAAATAAGGAAGTGTAGCCTGTGGAATATCTAGGGCTGTCGAAAAATTGCGCAAAACCATTGTCTGGTGTTTCGCTAAAAGCATTCACATAAGGAGTTGTTGGGATGTTTTTTTTCTGTAAATCAAGAACTATAGAAGGCATCATTTCACCATCCAAATAGTTACCTAAGACGGTTCCTAGTTGGTTTTTCTGTGTCATAATGTAGGTTAGTTTGTACTGATAATCAGCTCCGTTGCTTACATGGTTGTCTATAAAAACATCCGGGTTTAATTTGTGAAATATTTCAGTAAAGCTTTTCATATTTCGAGTATCTGACTTTATGAAATCCCTGTTCAAATCATAATTCCGGCCATTTCCTCTAAAACCATAAATTTCAGGTCCATCTTGATTTGCTCTTGAGTTCGAATTTCTATTTAAAGCTCCGCCAATATTATACACTGGAATCGTGGAAACAACAGTGTTCTTTGGAATTTTAATTTTTCCTAAAGCCAAATCCCGAAACAACTGCATAGTGGCATCAATTCCGTCTGGTTCGCCAGCATGGATACCGTTATTTATTAATAGAACGGCTTTATTCTTCTGAATTTTGTCAAGGTCGAATGACTTTTCGGGATTGAAAATCACAAGATGCAAGGGTTCGCCACTGTCGGTTGCGCCCATTTCTATCATTTTTATTGATGCGAAATCCTTAGCTAACAAGCTGTAATATGCAATGGTTTCTTGATAAGTTGCTGTTTGATTTCCGTTTCCTTTTTCGAAATGTGTGCTGTACTTAGCATCTTTTTGAGCAAAAATTGAAATTGTGAGAAGTAATAGCGGAATAGTGAAAAATTTCATGTTTTAGTTTTTTACAGAAATCAAATATAATATTTTTTTAATGGGGATTTCAATGGCAATGCCAATTACAATTTCAATGATAATATCAACGGGAACATCAATTGCAGTATCAATAAAAATAGTAATACAAATGGCAATAGTAATAAAACTCGTAATTCATAACCTATAAATCATATTTCATATTTACCTTTGCAAAATGAATAAGAGACACCATTCGAATAATATACTATTTAATTTAGGAATCGATAACCTAAATGAAATGCAGGAAGCAGCACAAGAAACGATCTTAAATGATAACAATGTACTGTTGCTTTCGCCTACAGGTTCAGGGAAGACCCTGGCTTTTTTATTGCCAATATTAGAAATGTTACAACCCGAAATCCTTTCGGTTCAATGTTTGATTCTAGTTCCTTCGAGAGAATTAGGGCTTCAAATTGAGCAGGTTTGGAAAAAAATGGGTACAGATTATAAAGTAAATGTATGTTACGGTGGACACTCTATTGACACAGAAATCAAGAATTTAAGCAATCCGCCAGCTGTTTTAATAGGAACTCCTGGGCGTATCGCAGATCATATTGACAGAGGAACTTTTAGAACTGATAAAATTCAAACCTTGATTTTGGATGAATTTGACAAGTCATTGCAACTGGGTTTCCACGAGCAAATGTCGTTTATTATTGGGAAATTGACCAAACTAAACAAACGCGTTTTAGTTTCGGCAACTTCAGATATTGAGATTCCAAAATATACTAGAGTTGTTAACCCAACGATTTTGGATTTTATTCCAGAAAATGAGGAAGAAACTAATCTCTCTACAAAAATTGTTGTTTCTAAGGAAAAGGACAAAATAGGAAGTTTGTTTGCGCTTATTTGTTCGTTGAAATCACAATCGGCTATCGTTTTTTGCAATCATAGAGACGCTGCAGAGCGCATTAGTGACACTCTAAACGAAAAAGGAATCTATTCGACCTACTATCATGGCGGAATGGATCAAGACGAGAGAGAACGCGCATTAATCCAATTTAGAAATGGAAGTGTGAGTTATTTAATTACTACAGATTTAGCGGCTCGTGGTCTTGATATCCCCGAAATGAATCATGTTATTCATTATCATTTACCATTAAAAGAGGATGAATTTACACATAGAAACGGTAGAACAGCTCGTATGACTGCTTCGGGAACGGCTTACATCATTGCACATGAAAGCGAGAAGAAGTTAGACTATGTAGATTATGGAATGGAAGTTTTTAAAGTAGCAGAAAATGTTTCTTTACCAAAACCTCCAGAATTTCAAACCATCTATATTAGTGGTGGAAAGAAAAACAAATTGAATAAAATTGATATCGTAGGTTTCTTTTCTCAAAAAGGAAAGCTAGAAAAAGGCGATTTAGGATTAATCGAAGTGAAAGATTTTATTTCTTTTGCGGCCGTAAAATTCAATAAAGTAAAAGACTTGCTTCACAGTATTCAAGATCAAAAAATGAAAGGCAAGAAGTTTAAAATTGAAGTAGCGAGGAAAGTGATTAAGAAAGAAGAAGAGTCTTAGTTTATAGTGATCAGTTATTGAATGCGCTGAAAATGAAAAGAGTCATTTGATGTTATAAAAATAATGTATAAAAAAACGTTAGCAGAAAATGTACTGCTAACGTTTTTTTTTATGTTTTTATCTCGCTAATCCTGTTAACCGAGACTGAATACTTTTTCATCCCAAACACTGTAAACTGAGACTGAGACTGGACACTGAATACTGCAAACTGCGACTGATTACTATATTTTCTTCACGTACTGTGTAATAATCACGATCGTTTGACCGTCAACTTTACCTTCAATGAATTCGGCATTTTCATGATCTAGTCTGATGTTACGCACGGCAGTTCCTTGTTTTGCAACCATACTAGAACCTTTTACTTTTAGATCTTTGATCAAAACTACTGAGTCACCAACTTCCAGAATAACTCCGTTGCTGTCTCTGTGAACAACTTTGTTTTCATCTTCTTCTCCTTCACCTGTTGCTTGTGCCCAAGCTAGAGTATCTTCATCAAAATACATTTGGTCGATTAATTCTTGAGGCCAACCTGCAGAACGCAAACGGCTCAACATTCTCCAAGACACAACTTGTACTGCCGTATGCTCGCTCCACATGCTGTCGTTAAGACATCTCCAATGGTTTAGATCTTCATTACCCGGAGTTTCGATTTGGTCAATACAGGTGCTGCAAGCCATGATACTTTCGTCTATTCCACCTTTTTTAGTAGGTAGTACTTCGTATACTTTTAGGTTTTCAGTTGTTGCACAAAGTTCACATTTCGATCCGCTTCTTTTGTTTAATTCTCTTTCTATACTCATTGTTGAAATTTGTTATGATTGTGCGAAAATACGCTTATTAAGTACTTCCTGCAAGTTTGTGATATGTGGTATTTAGTTTATTGTTCAATAATTAGGGATGATATTTTTTAACCACATCCATTCATAGATTTTATAGGTGTAAAAAGGCATTCCATTTTGATTAGAATACAAGGCTAACTGTTTTCTGAAAACTGAAAACTGAACACTATCTACTGACCACTGCCCCTGAAAATTACTTAACTCTCACCGCTTTTGGAACTAACATTTGGTATTCGCCGCCATTACGGAGAACGTCTCTCACGATACTCGAACTGATGTAAGAAGTACGCGCTGCAGTTAGTAAAAATACGGTTTCTATTTTTGACAAATGTCTGTTCGTGTGTGCGATGGCTTTTTCGAATTCAAAATCGGCGGGATTGCGCAAACCACGCAGAATGAAATCAGCTTTGATTCTTTGACATAAATCAATGGTCAATCCTTCATAAGTAATCACTGATACTTTTGGTTCGTCTTTGAAAGTTTCCTCGATAAAACGCTTTCGGTCTTCTATAGAAAACATGTATTTTTTATCGGCATTAACACCAATAGCAATGACTATTTCGTCAAAAAGAGAAACGCCTCTTTTTATGATGTCTTCGTGTCCTAATGTTATAGGATCAAACGATCCAGGAAATATGGCTTTTCTCATTATACTTTTTTCTATTTTTCATTTCGACTAAGGAGAAATCTCTTAATATGGGTTTTCTCCTTCGTCGAAATGACAAGTTTGTGTTATATCTGTGAGGACATAGTCCCTTATTTTAATGCCAACTCAATCGCATTTGCAAACAAATCTTCGAGTGAAATTCCTGCTGCAAGCGCTTGTTGTGGTAGTAAACTTTCGTTCGTCATTCCAGGAACAGTATTCATTTCTAACATGAAGGGTTCGTCGTTTACAATTATAAACTCGCTTCTCGAGAACCCTTTCATTTTTAATAATTCGTAAGCACGCTTTGCGATAGTGCCTACTTTTTCCGTCATTTCATCAGAAATGCGGGCTGGCGTAATTTCTTGAGATTTCCCAAGATATTTAGCTTCGTAGTCAAAGAAATCATTTTCGGAAACAATCTCGGTAATGGGCAAAACAGTTATTTTTCCTCTATAATTGATAACACCCACCGAAACTTCTGTACCGTCAAGGAAACTTTCTATTATGATTTCGTTGTCTTCTTGATAAGCCATTTCAATTGCAAGTGGTAACTCGGCTTCTGTCTTTACTTTCGAAATCCCAAAACTTGAACCTGCTTTATTGGGTTTTACAAAACAAGGCAATCCTACTTTTTGTACGATTTCATTTGTGTCGATTTTGTCTCCTTTGTTTAAGTAGTAAGAAAGGGCACTTTTAATTCCGTATGGCTTTAAAACAGACAGTAGATCTCTTTTGTTGAAAGTAAGTGCCGATTGGTAATAATCACATGATGTTTGCTGAATCCCTAGCAATTCTAGATAGGCTTGCATGAGTCCGTCTTCACCGGGAGTACCGTGTATGGCATTAAAAACGCAATCAAATTTGATTTTGTCGCCGTCAATCGTTACTGAGAAATCATTTTTATCGATGGGAAATTCATTTTCGGCTTCGTCTACATAGACCCATTTTTCTGGTAATATGTGTACGCAAAATCCCTTGTATTTGGTTTTGTCCAGGTATTGGTTCACAACATTCCCGCTGATTAGTGATATTTTATATTCGCTGGAATAACCGCCCATGATAATGGCAATATTTTTCATTCTTTGTTGTTTAAGGTTTTAGGTTTAAAATTTTTAGATTTAAACTCAATTTTAAGGCTTGTTGTTTTGAAAACGAATGTGTTTTAGCCCCGGTAGAAGCGACATCCTTTTTCTTTTTTCGTTTTTTAACGAAAAAGAAAAAGATATAGCGGATAACGGGAAATAGCTCCTAATTAATATCAACTCTATAAAAGTTCCACTTTTGGCTGAACTAGTGTTGCGATAACTTAAATGTAGCTTCATTTCTTATTGATCAAAAATAGAAATGTTTTCGCACTTTCTCTAAAGTCCGACGTTAAATACTATTAAACAAAATTATCATTTTTTTTGAAACGAATATGCTATATCTTTGCCGTATTATAAAAATAAATTTATGAGTTTACGTAAGTATCTTACCAGCCGTGTTTTTCTTGTTCAAGTATTTCTAGCCGTTTTGATTATTGCCGTTCTGGGATATCTCTTTATGCATTGGTTGACTTTTACAACTGATCACGGAAATGAAATTACAGTTCCTAATTTAAGCCGATTAACAGAGGAGCAAGTCGAGGAGAAACTGGATGCGTTAGATCTTCAATATATATTACTGGATAGTGTAAATTATAGAAGTGATTATCCTAAGTTCTCTGTCGTACAGCAGGATCCATTGCCAGGCGAGAAAGTAAAAGTGGGTAGAAAAGTCTATATTAAAATTAATAGTTCCGGTTTTTCATCAGTGAAAGTTCCGGATTTAGTAAATAGAACGTATCGCGAAGCGGTACCTACCTTAAGAGCTTTAGGACTAGAGGAGGGAACAATAACGTACATACCAAATCTTGGAAAAGACATGGTGCTAGAAATGCGTTTTAAAGGAAGAAACATACAAGCGGGGGATAAAGTCTTGAAATCTTCTAAAATCGATTTGGTTTTAGGCGATGGAAAAGCGAGTTATGAAGAAGATATAGTAACGGATAGTATTGCTAGTCCAATAGAAGAAATGCCAAATGAACAATAATGTAGAGTCGATTGACTTAGAAGAAGAATTATACGAACACTTTAAATTTGAAGTTCCAAAAGGACAAGCGCCTTTGCGAATTGACAAATATTTGATGAGTTTGATTCAAAATGCCACCAGAAACAAAATTCAAACTGCAGCTAGTGAAGGGAATATTTTTGTAAATGACGCTATTGTAAAGTCGAATTATAAAGTAAAAGCTTTTGATGTGGTGCGTGTGATGTTGACGCATCCACCTTATGAAAATCATATTATACCGGAGAATATCCCTTTGGATATTGTTTATGAAGACGATACCTTGTTGTTGATTAACAAACAGCCAGGAATGGTAGTTCATCCCGGACACGGCAATTATACTGGAACTTTAGTGCATGCCTTGGCTTATCATTTTGATAATTTGCCAATGAACAGCAGCGAAAGACCAGGATTAGTACACCGAATTGACAAAGACACTTCAGGATTATTAGTGATTGCCAAAACCGATGCGGCGATGTCGCATCTAGCCAAACAATTTGAAGCCAAATCTTCTGAAAGAGAGTATGTAGCTTTGGTTTGGGGAAATGTGGTGGCTGATGAAGGTACAATTGAAGGAAATGTGGCACGTCACGTAAAAGACCGCATGCAAATGGCTGTTTTTGCCGATCCTGAAATAGGGAAGCCAGCGGTAACGCATTACAAGGTTTTGGAACGTTTTGGTTATGTGACTTTGATTTCGTGCCAACTGGAAACAGGAAGAACGCATCAAATACGCGTTCATTTAAAGCACATAGGTCATACTTTATTTAATGACGAGCGTTATGGCGGTCATTTGATTTTGAAAGGAACTACGTTTACTAAATACAAACAGTTTATTGATAATTGTTTCAAAATATTACCAAGACAAGCTTTACATGCTAAAACCCTTGGATTTGTTCATCCTACAACGGGCGAGATGATGCGTTTTGATACTGAATTACCTCAGGATTTCCAGGATTGTATTGAGAAATGGAGAGGATATTCTAAAACGAATTTAACCGAAGAAGGAGAATAACCGCCTTAATTAAATAGTCTAATTTACAACAAATAAGCCCTCTTGATAGCAATCGAGAGGGCTTATTTGTGAAGTTGAATACCAATGTTTTGGATCTAACTTATTTTATGCCTGCTCTAGTGTTGTAACTTATTAGATAGATGAGATTCAGTATTTCTTTTATGTGGGCCCAGATTTCCGTGCTATCGGGTTCTTAGCTGTTAGTCGCCGTTAATTTTTTGTTTTCATGATAATCAATCCAATTTTTTATTCTTCCAACAAACATTTTTAGATAGTTTTCTGTTAAAAAGATATTAGACCAATCAAATCGTTGGGCTTGTACACCAAGATAGAAAATGAAAATCGATGCTCCAGCTTCTGGAATTAAACTAATCTCTGTATCTGATAATTCTCTAAATTTTTTGTAGCCATCAATAAAGCTTTTGGCTTTAGATTCATATTGCTTTTTGTCTTGTTCGATAAAAAATAATTGTTTGCAGAAATAGCCAATGTCTAAAATAAGATTTCCATTACCACAATTATCAAAGTCAAATAGTGTGATTTCATTTTCTACAGTTATGCTAAAATTATCATACCAAATGTCAAGATGAACTATTCCTTTTTGATTTTCGACTAAATTAGTTTCTCCAAAGGTTTTTGCGATTTCTATTCCTGTTTCTTTCAAAAAACGCATTTCATTTAAATCTTCAGAAAAAAAGGTTTTCAAATAATTATAAGATTTTTCTAAAAGTATTTCGGAAGTATAATTTATTCTGTTGATTTTTTTGTTTTCTGTTAGATTGTGAATCTTTGCCATAATCGAACCAACTTTAAAACAATTTTCATTTGTCATAAATCGTGTCTTTTCGCCTTTTGCAAATGAAAAAAGCACAACATAACGAACTCCTTCGGGAGCATTAATTTCCTGGATTAATTCATCATTTTCATCAGAAATTGGATATGAAATCGAAAGATTATTGTTTTTAAGTATTGTTAAAAGTTGCAATTCTTCTATTATTTCTGTTTTGCTTCTCCAATTATAGCAGTAAACTCTAACAACATATTTTTTGTCTGAGTCTGAAATAAAATAAGTGTGATTTACTCCAGTTCTATATAATTTACATTCAAAACTGCTATTTAAGTTGTATTTTTCTATTATAAATTTGCCTAAATCTTTTTCTGATAATGTGGAAGCTAGTACGGGAAAAGTTGTCATTTGATTGCGTTGCGTGATTAATTTAGCTGGTCGGTCTGATTTAATATTTCTTTTATTGCGGGCACGGAAAGAATTTCCCCGCTATTGGGTTTTCCAATACTATATTCAATTTCAATTTCTTGTTTTGTTGCAAAACTTCTTAAAAATTTTTCATAAACAAATCTTTTAAATTCTTCACTATATCCATCGTGCCATTTTGATGATGATTTTTTAGAAAATCTTTCCATTTTGTTACACCTTTGTGTAAACCTATTTCAGGACAAGACATTGAGCTTTTAAATAAAAGCACTTTACTTAATTTGTTGCAATTCGACTTTTTTGTTATTAATGAACATCCTGCAACTCACGCGAAAGAAACCAGAGAGATTGGTTTTAATATCCATTTGTTCTCCATTTTTAGCGATTAGTTTTCCAGTCATTTGGCTTGGTGTAATGAAGTTTAATTGTTCGTCTTGCAACTCATTATTTACATATAGTTTTTCACCAGAAAACCAGCTATTGGTTACTTTTATTTCAGATCCTTCGTAGTTTGTGGTCCATTCACTTTTCATAGTTAGTTTTATTTGGTTGTTTAGGTTTAATCTTGTTCTATAGTAATAAAATCTATTATGGAACATTAAAAAGCCATTGCTTTTTAGGGTATATAGATTGTAGTAAAGAAACACTTTAAATCCGAATAAGACAATACCTACTTTTAGTGATATCGCAAAACTTTTTCAAATTATAGGAGATTATTTCAAATCAATTGTTCTAAAAGTAAGATTCACTCTAGGACTAGTAACACGTGTAGTGGGAGGGAGGCGGTGCAGCCAGTGGGTTTGGGTTTCTTCTTTCATAACCAGTAGGCTTCCGTGGGCTAAGATTTGCGATACGGTTTCTTTAGTTTCTTTGTGTTTAAAGGCAAATTTTCGTTCAGCACCAAAGCTTAGCGAGGCAATCGCACCGTTTTTCTTTAAATCTTTTTCGCCGTCACTGTGCCAAGCCATGCCTTCGCTGCCGTTATGGTATAAATTAAGCAGGCAGGAATTGTAAGTTTCGCCGGTTTTTTCTTCCACCAAGGCTTTTAAATCTAGTAATTCCGCAGTCCAGATTAAGGCGTGCTTCGTTGTATTAGAATAGGTGTAGTTAAAATTTGTATCTCCGTACCAAGCGACTTTTCTTTTTGTAATAATGAGTTTACCAAAAATTATAGCTTCGTCGTTTTTCCAAGCGATGGTTTCCAGTAAATTCTTCAGGTAGAAGTTAGCTTTCTGCATAGTCATAATATGCCCGTAATAGTTTACGGTTCCATCTTTGGGAAGCAGGTTTTTATTTTCTCCAATTTCAGTGCTGAATAAATCCATTAGTTGCTATGCTATTTTAAGGAATGACAAGGTCGGAAAATGTTTTGAATTGTTTTTGGCTAAAGTGAAAATAAAACGATTTTTAATTGAGGTGGATTTACTGATATTTTATATGCTATTGTCTTTTGTTTAGCGTGTGTGCTTTGGTTGACTTTGCCTTGCGTGAGGGGTTGATCCATAAGCGTAGGGTGAAATCCCCTCTTATATTATCTTGTTTTTGGTACTAGACGTGATAAAAGTGATTGTAACAGAAAACCCGTCCCATAGGGACCCGTCCAAAAACTCGCAACAATTGTTAATTATAAGTTAAATTTTTTCATAAAAACGAGAAAGGATGGGGTTAAAATTATTTTTGAGCTTGATTAATCAATAAATAACCTATAAATGAAGAAATTATTCATTTTGACCACTTTGGCCGCCTTTATGTTGGCTCCAAATACTCAATTTGCGCAATCGAAGCGTAAGAAAAACAAAAAAACGGAAGCAGTTACTCCGCCCGAAAAAAAACCTGAAGCCACCATTAAGGACTATGATAAGGTAATTACTAAAGGCGCCATCACTGATGATGGTTTGTTTAAAGTACATAAAGTAGATAGAAAATATTATTTCGAGATTCCCAATCGCTTATTAGATAAAGACATGCTTCTTGTAAGTAGGATATCTAAACTGCCATCTAATCTTGGAGGTGGTTATGTAAATGCAGGTTCAGAAACTAATGAGCAATTGATCGTTTGGCAGCGTTTTCAAGATAAAATTCTAATCAAATTAAAGTCCTATAATGCAGTTGCCAATGATAGTTTACCTATTAGTATTTCGGTAAAAAACAATAATTACGAACCGACCTTATTTGCATTTGATATTGCTGCTTTCAGCAAAGACTCCGCCAATACCGTTATCGATGTAACTAAATTTTACGGAACTGATGTTAAGGCTATCAGTGGATTATCTGCTAGTATGAGAGAGACGTACAAGGTAAAAGGGATGGATGATTCTCGTAGTTTTATCACTGCGATGAAGAGTTTTCCAATGAATATCGAGGTAATTCAAGATTTTACCTATAATGCGAGTAAGCCGCCAGTGCAGGAAGATACAGAGACGATAAGTATGCAGATGAATCAATCGATGATTTTGCTACCTGAAAAATTGATGCAGCCCCGTCTTGCTGATCCAAGAGTAGGTTGGTTTACAATGAGTCAGTACGATTATGGTAGTGAGGAATTAAAGTCAGATCAAAAGACCTACATCCGCAGATGGAGATTAGAGCCGAAAGATCCTGTGGCTTATGCCAAAGGCGAATTGGTAGAACCCATTAAACCCATCGTGTATTACCTAGATCCAGCTACGCCAGAAAAGTTGCGTAAGTACATTAGACAAGGAATTGAGGAATGGCAAAAACCATTTGAGACCGCAGGTTTTAAAAATGCGATTATTGCAAAGGATGCTCCCACAAAGGAAGAAGATCCTGAGTTTAGTCCAGAGGATATACGTTATTCGGTAATTCGTTATGTTGCTAGTACGACTCGTAATGCAGTTGGTCCTAGTGTTTCTGATCCACGAACGGGAGAAATAATCGAGAGTGATGTTATCTGGTACCACAACCACTTGCGTTCGTATCGCAACCGCTATTTGTTAGAAACAGGCGCTGCAAATCCTTCTGCAAGAACTTTAAACACCAGTGATGAGGAAATGGGAGAAATGATGCGTATGGTTATTGCCCATGAAGTAGGACATGCGCTTGGTTTTCCTCATAATATGGGCGCAAGTTGCGCTTATGATACAGAGAGTTATCGAGATGGTGCTTTTACACAAAAAAACGGAATCGCAGCGAGTTTAATGGATTATGCTCGTTTTAATTATATCGCTCAGCCTGGCGATAAAGGAGTTCGTTTCATTCGTCAAATGGGACCTTATGATCACTATGCATTAAACTGGGGGTATAGAGTAATTCCAAACTCGGTTTCTCCAGAATCAGAAGTTGCTACATTAGACAAATGGATTCTTGAAAAAGCGGGCGACCCAATGTATAAGTTTGGGAAGCAAAGTAGTAGTTTTGATCCAAGTTCACAAACAGAAGACATTGGAAATAATTCGATGAAAGCCAGTAGCTACGGACTTAAAAATCTAGAATATGTTGCGGCACATTTATCAGAATGGACTAGTGATGTGACTAATAATTATGAAGACTTAAGTGAATTGTATGACGAACTTTTAAGTGTGTGGAGTCGCTATGTTGGTCATGTTGTAACCAATGTAGGAGGTGTATATGAAGACACTAAAAAACCAAATCAAATCGGAGTTGTTTATACGGTAACACCCAAAGCACAACAGCAAGAAGCGATGAAGTGGTTGCAGGCAAATGCTTTTGCTTCGCCTACTTGGTTAGTGAATCTAAAAACGCTTAAAAATATCGATTACGCTGGTTATACAGAGCGTTTTAGAAATTTACAGGCTAGACATTTGAATAGTGTATTGAGTTTTGAACGTATCGGTCGATTGATGGATGCTGAAATTCTAGGCGCTACTAACTACAGTGCTTTGAATTTATTAAGTGAACTACGCAAAGGAATCTGGAAAGAAGCTAGTACTGCTACTCCAGTGACTATTTATCGCCGAAACTTACAACGTGCTTATATTGAAAGAATGGAATACTTGATGAAGGACGAAATCAAGCCAGGCCGCTCTGGCGAGTTTTATAATGTAGCACAATCTGACGTTAGAGCATTGGTAAGAGGAGAATTAACGGCTTTGAAATCAGTATTAGCAACAGCAAAAAATAGTGCTGCTACTACAGAAATGAAATACCATTATGCCGATTGCATTGAAAGAATTTCGTTGATTTTAGATCCTAAATAAATCAAAATAATACCATTGAAAAAGTCTGCTCTCGAGCAGACTTTTTTGTTATATTGAGTTCACCGTATACCTTTCAATTATTTTTGTACGTATCGGTGGGACAAACGGGACTACGATCTTATATTCCTTGGTAGGAAACTCAAAATGATAACTTTTACCTGTTAGGAAGACCAGTCCATGTATTATTGATTCCGGCAGAAAACTGAATTTGTCTAAAAAGTAATCATAGGTTTTATTACAATAATCGGTAATCAGAAAAGGAAATGAGTTAGGCACTAGATAGAGGTCTTCTATATATTGTTTATCCACAACAATTTTTTTATTGAATTCATAATAATAAATTTCTTTGTTTTCCTTTTTCAATTGAAGAAGTTCAAGAACAGATAAAGGTATTTTAGAGTTGGTATGGTAAAAAAATATTGATTTGGATACGTCGATTAGAACCCACTTGCGAAATTCCTTAGAGTATACTTCGTTAAACGAATGTCCGCCGCGAACCGCTTGGTTAGTGGTTATCACTTTAATGCCCCACTCTTTAACTTTTAAATCGTTGATGACGCAAAAATTATTATAGATCTGTGAGAAGTCACTACAGACACCACCTTCTCCTCTTAACATCTTACGAAGTGCGTTATTTGATGATTTTCCAAGTCCTGGTCCTCCTTTAATATGGTTTCGAAGCCATTTCGCTATCTTTTTTGCTTTTTTAATATCACTCAGTTCTGCCTTGGGTTTCGGCAAAATTATACTGTTCAATTGAAAATAAATTGGCGGAATGTCATACTTTGGGTTTATAGTATTGTAACAAAAATTTTCAATACGATTCATTGTTGATTTTCGAGAAACCATTTTGAATCGTATCTTATATAATAAAGAATGTCTTCTAAAATACCAAAGTAAAGGTTTACTCATTTTTTATTTTATTAGAGGATTATACCATCTAAATTTAAAAAATAAAGAGCCAAAATAATTAACTAATCGTTGAAAACCATATAAATACGATAAAGAGTGTTATTCGTAGTAAGGGCTAAATTAATGGATTTAGTTAAGTAAATATATTCTCACATATAAAAAGTATAATCAAGAATTGCTTCGATTGGTAATTTTTTAATTTAGGAAGTCGATAACAGATAACCTTGAAATTCAGTTTTGAATACAGCTATAAAGAGATGAAAAAAAATCAAATAAAAGATTGAGCGAAGCGCATGGATTGTAAATACTATATAAGTCAATATAATTGCATAAAAAAAAGTCTGCTTTCAAGCAGATTTTTTTTATGCATATGTTTTAGAAAAATTATTTTTGAACTACCTTTTTTGGTTGTATTTTTTTGAAGGCTTTAAGAGGTCTTCTGTAGAGTTCAATATCTTTTTTGGCTAATCGTTGTTGTAGCCATAAAGTCATCTTCTTTGTATATTCGTCTTTTAGTGGTGCTTTACTAGTGTAAATTAGTACAGGCACCGTAGCAGTACTGTCTGAATTTTCATTAAAAGTATGATTGGACATTGAAATGTTATCTACCTCAGGAAATAATATTTTTATTTCAGCCAGTAAGGCTTTGTTGTCATAAGTATTTGCAGCCAGTTGTTTTTTCAGGTTTAAAATCGAAACATCCTTTTGACTTAATTTTGACTTGTTAAAGTTGATTTCGTTCAGAATATCGCTCTTTAAGTCGGTTGTGTCCTGAATTACAATAAGCTTAGTGTCTTTTATTTCGTACTCTTTAAGACTTTGATTTAGCGTCTTTATTTCGTCTGGCTGGTATCTTTTTGAAAGAAATCCGAGTTCCAGTTTTTTTGGTTTCTCAATGAATTTGGTTTTCTTATAAACAACCGTAATGCCTTTATTGGTAAATTCATTATGAATAAAGAGATCAATCTGTTGTTGGTATTTTTTTTCTTCGATTAATTGATAAGCAAAATAGATACTTGGAAGTATTAATACTATGATTAAAGCTGTTATCGTGTATTTTACTCGTTTTTGTAATTTCTCATCTAGTTGTTTTTTCGTAGGATAATCTAGATATTTCACAATGAAAAAAGTCGAAATACAAATAAACACACAGTTGATAGAATACAAGTAGATCGCGCCAAAAAAGAATTTATAACTCCCCATTGCTAATCCATATCCTGCAGTGCAAAGTGGTGGCATAAGTGCTGTTGCAATCGCCACACCCGGAATGGGGTTTCCTTTTTCTACTCTTGTTATTGCAATAGCGCCAACTAAACCACCGAAGAAGGCAATAAGTATATCATAAATATTTGGAGAAGTCCTGGATAGTAATTCAGGCTGCGCTTCTTTAAATGGGCTAATATAAAAATAAATAGTAGATACTACCAATCCTACGATGGTTGCAATCAACAGATTTTTGAGTGATTTTTTCAATAAATCGAAATCGTAAATACCTAGTCCAAAACCGGCTCCAATAATAGGACCCATTAATGGAGATATTAACATCGCACCAATGATTACTGCTGTAGAATTTACATTTAGCCCAACAGAGGCCACAACAATGGCGCAGGCTAAAATCCACAAATTTGCCCCTCTAAAGGAAATACTAGATTTTACAAAATCCAATACTTTTGCTTTTTCTTCCTCGCCCTTACTAAGGTTAATATAGGTGAAAATGCTATTTAATACTGTTTTCATCAATACTTTCTTTTAATGTGTTTTTCAAAAACATAAAGCCTAGTAAGCCCGCAACTAAAGACGAAAGTAAAATAATGAATTTTGCGTTGCTAATAATAGTTTGGTCGTCGAAAGCAAGCAAGGTAATGAAAATAGACATTGTAAATCCGATACCTCCTAAAAATCCTACACCTATAATCGTTTTCCATGTTAAGCCATTCGGAAGTTTACAAATTCCTAGTCCAACAGCTAGAAGACAAAACAGAAAAATACCTAATGGTTTTCCTACTATTAGCCCTAAAGCAATACCAATACTGTAATGTTGAGCAATCGTTGCTCCTATGTCTGAACTAACTACGATAGCTGTATTTGCCAATGCAAAGAGTGGAAGTATTATAAAACCAACTGGTTTGTGTAAAAAGTGTTGTAAAATGTAGGAGGTAGAATTTTTCTCCCCATTTCCAAAAGGAATAACAAATGCTAATAATACTCCAGTAACGGTAGCGTGAATTCCTGAATTTAGCATAAACCACCACATAATCGCTCCTCCAATAAGGTACGGAATAAGACTTTTAACTTTCATACGGTTAAGTACAAATAAAATTAGCATGGTACCTAAAGCGTAAAATAGATTTGCCCAAAGAATGGTTTTAGTATAAAAGATCGCAATTACCATGATAGCTCCTAAATCGTCTATTACAGCAAGCGCGGTTAAGAATATTTTTAAACTTAGTGGTACTCGATTCCCTAATAAGGATAAGATTCCTAATGCAAAAGCAATGTCGGTGGCCATAGGGATACCTGCCCCCGCTTGTGCAATAGTTCCGTGGTTTAGTAAAAGATACAGTCCTGCAGGAACTAACATTCCTCCTAAGGCAGCAAATATTGGAAATAAAGCGTCTTTTATGTTTGACAATTCCCCTTTATAGATTTCTCTTTCTAATTCTAAACCAATTAGTAAAAAGAAGATGGTCATTAAACCGTCATTAATCCAGTATTCTACACTCTGTCCTCCCAGATCCATGTGCCAGGTATGAATGTATTGTGAACCGAAGATTGAATTAGCCATAACCAACGAAAATAGGGTACAGGCGATAAGTATAAGTCCGGTTGATTTTTCATTCTCAAAAAATTCATTGAATAAATCTGAATTGTAAATGCGTTTTATTGTTTTTTTCATTTTTGTATGCTGTATTCTTTTATCGAATAACAGGAATTATTCCCGTTTTGGTTATTATTTTAAGATTCACAAAAATAGATAAATTGTTACTAATCTCCTCCTAGAAATTGATATTATTATTGAAACAAGGAGCGTTAATTAGTTTTTAAGATTGATTTACACGCTGGTTTACTGCGGTTTTTATTATTTATTGCCCCTTTTTTTACAAAAATACAGCGCTTTTTTTTCGAAAAGTTATGCTAATAAAAGTCAATAAATTATTTATTTTTCGAATACTATCCCCCTGAAAATTAAATGGCTATAAAAATTGAGATTTAGACAGTAATTAATGGATCACATTTCTATTTTCTATATCAGTATTAAACAAATTGATGTGGATTTATCTGTTTATTGTTTTTCAAGTAGTACTTTTGATTTTGTATTAAAAAAGAACCTGAAACAGGATTATTTATGAAAATTGTTATATCGCCAGCCAAATCTTTAAACTTCGAAACAGCATTACCTACTTCAAATTATACGGAATCTGAATTCTTAAAAGAATCAAGACAAATCCAGAAAGTGTTGAAACAACAATCTCCAAAAGACCTTTCTGATCTAATGCATATTTCGACAAAATTAGCCGACTTGAACTGGCAACGCAATCAAGACTGGAAAACGCCTTTTACCGCTGAGAATGCGCGTCCTGCCGTTTATGCATTTGACGGAGATGTATATACTGGATTAGACGCATATTCGATCCCCACAGAAAAATTAGAAAGCTTACAAAATAGCTTACGAATATTATCAGGTTTGTATGGTATACTTAAACCCTTGGATTTAATTCAGGCCTATCGATTAGAAATGGGTACAAAATTGCCTATTGGCGACGATAAAAATTTATACGAATTTTGGAAATCGAAGGTTACAAAAGCACTAAACAAAGAGTTGAAAAAAGATGAGTTGTTTGTTAACCTAGCAAGTAATGAATATTTTTCGGCCGTAGATACTAAAGCTTTGAAAGTCCCAGTAATCACTCCTGATTTTAAGGATTATAAAGATGGAAAGCTTAAAATAATTAGTTTTTTTGCTAAGAAAGCTAGAGGAATGATGGTGCGTTACATCATCGATACCGAAGCCAAAACGGTTGACGATTTGAAAGGATTTAATTATGATGGCTATCAATTTGACGCCACGCTTTCAAAAGGGAATCATTTAGTATTTACCAGATAATCCTAGTTTAACCAATAAAAAAACTCCGACGTCGAATCGGAGTTTTTTGTGTTTTAATGCATGGCATCTGCTGGATTGATCTTGTTCTTCCCTTTCTTGATGAAGAAAATAATTGGAATACAACAGAGAAATAGTATACCCAGATACATAAAAATATCCATGTAAGATAAAACAGTACTTTGCTTTAAGACTGAATAATCGATTGCCTGATATGCTTTTTTCATAGATTCATTGGCAGTAAAACCTTTAGACATAAACCCTTTTTGTAAAAGCAGTAGTCGCTGTTGTACTTCAAATTTAGTTCCATCTAAATGGGCAACTAAATTCACGCGGTGTTCCTGACTGAATCGGGTGATAAAAGTGGTGATAATGGCAATACCAAAAGAACCACCTAATTGTCTCATCATACCTGTAAATGCAGCTCCTTCTCCAATATTTTTTCCTGATAAAGTAGATAGTGATAAAGTAGTGATAGGAACGAAAAGTAAGCCTAAACCAACGCCTCTTAAAATTAATGCCCAGAACATGTGTTCTTCACCAGTATCTGGTGTCATGTTATTGTGCATCATTAACGTAAATAAAAAGAATACTAAAAAGCCAAGACCAATCATGTATCCTTGAGGAACTCCTTTTTGAATCAGTTTACCAATTATAGGCATCATGAAAGCTGTAGTTATCGAACCAGGAATCAGCAATAAACCAGCATCAGTAGCGGTCCATCCCAAAATGGACTGTGTATATATGGGAATTATTAATGTGGAACCATACAAACCAAAACCTAAAATGAATGCCATTAGAGTACCAATTCTCAAATTCCCGTCTTTTAGAACGCTTAAGTTAACTATAGGATACTTATAAGTTAATTGTCTCCAGATAAATAGAATTAATCCAAAAAGGGAAATAACACTCAATAAAACAATTAATTTGTTGTTAAACCAGTCGTCTTGTTGTCCATGTTCCAGTACAAATTGTAAGGAACCAATGAAGGCTGCTAAGAGCATGATTCCCGCCCAATCGACTTGATGCGACTTTAGTTTTTCTCCGTATTTTGGACTTCTTACAAATGTTAAAGTCAAAAGTGTGGCTATAATACCTAACGGAATATTGATGTAAAAAATGTAAGGCCATGAAAAATGATCCACAAGGTAGCCACCTAATGGCGGCCCTAAAGTGGGTCCTACAATGACACCCATTCCATAAATGGCTTGTGCCATTCCTCTTTTTGCGATAGGATAACTTTCAGTAATAATGGTTTGTGCAGTTACTAGCAAGGCTCCTCCTCCTAGACCTTGAATAAATCGGAAAGCTACTAACTCCCAAATATTAGTCGCATTACCACACAAAAAAGAAGCAACAGTAAAAATAACTATGGAAACAGCAAAGTAATTCCTTCTTCCAAATTGCTGTGATAGCCAGCTAGTCATTGGTATAATGATAACATTTGCGATAGCATAAGCGGTGATTACCCAGGCCACATCAGTTAATGTGGCACCAAGGCTTCCTCTCATATTCGTTAGCGCTACATTGACAATAGTGGTATCAACAATTTCCAGTAACGCACAGAGTACAGCCGTAATTGTAATAATAACCCGTCTAAAGCCGTATTCGACTAAATCGTCTTCTCCTTGTCCTGTTACCATTTTTATTTTATATGTACGTCAACATCCACATTCATTCCTGGACGTAATAATTTTATTTTTTCAATATCGTTATCAGCATCAATACTAATTTTTACTGGTAAACGCTGAATCGTTTTCACAAAATTTCCAGTAGCATTATCAGGAGGTAAAATTGAAAAGCGCGCTCCAGTTGCAGGAGAAAAAGAGACCACAGTTCCTTTAAAATCATAATCAGGATATGCATCTACTTTTAGAGTTACCTTTTGACCAACCATCATTTTGTTCAATTGTGTTTCTTTAAAATTAGCTACAACCCAGGCTTCATTGTTGTTAATTATGTAAAAAAGAGATTGTCCCGGTTGCACCAATTGTCCCGGTTGAATATCAATTTTAGAAACCTGACCGTCAATTGCTGCTGTGACTGCGGTATAGCTCGAATTTAAAATTGCAGAGTTAAGCAGTGCTTTCGCACGTTTGATATTGGCATCAGCCACATCTGTTTGTTTGTCAGTGGCTTTAGATTTTGCCACAATAACCGATTTTTGAAAAGCACTAGCTTTTTCTTGCTGTTGCAAAATACGAACTTGATTTTCAGCTTCTAATTTTGTTGCTAAAGCTTGCTCATATTGCTGTTTAGTAATTGTACGGTTTTTATATAAATTATTATACCTATTGTAGTCACTAGTAGCGCGATCTAATCTGATTTTTGCGCTTTCTATGTTTCCGCCGGCCGACTTTACATTGGCTTCAGATACAGAAATACTAGCTAAAAGACCACCGATGTCAGCTTTTGTAACCTCTAAGTTTCCTTCGGCTACAGCCAAGTTTGCCGTTGCTTCATCAATTTTCAATTGGTAATCTTTCTTGTCAATTGTAAACAAAGTGTCGCCCTTTTTTACAAAATCGTTGTCTTTAATAAACACTTTGCTAACATATCCGGATACTCTTGGAATAATTGGATTCATGTTTTTCTCAATCTGTGCATCATCTGTTCCTTCGTGAGAAAGGGAATGAACGTATTTATAGGTTCCATAAGTAACACCTAGTAATACTAAGGAAGTGATTATGGTGATAAACTTGGTATTTGTCTTTTTCTTAGTCATTGTAGGTGCCGATTATATTTTTGAAAGATTGAAAGTTTGGTTTAGTTGCCCGCTTACTGAAAGCAATTCGTAGTATTTTTGAATAACATTAGCTCGTGCCAACGTTTTATTGATAGTAGAACCCAGTTGTTCCACATCAGCTTCAAGAAGATCATTTGTATCAGATAAACCGTTGTCGTATTTGTCTTTTATAATTCTGTAATTCTCTAATGCTTGTTCCACCGCTTCATTGTAAACGAGATCTTGTTTAAGTGCCAAATCGTAATCTTCGATTGCTTTTTGCACCTGTGTTTTTATGTAATCAGTTAAAATCGCTTGATGATTTTGTATTTCAAGTGCTTTGCTTTCTGCTATTTTTACATTTGTTCCGTTTTTTAGTATGCCACTTAAATCATAAGATACTCCAACTCCTATATTCATAGCGTTTTCTACGGTAATAACATTTTTTAAATCTAATGCTGTGTAGCCACCAATGATTGAAATAGCAGGGTAGTAGCCGCTTTTTGACATTTGAACGTTAGCTAAACTTGCTTTTTCTTGCAAACGAATGGCCTCGAGATCTTTACGGTTTTCTAATGCCAGCGCATCATTCGTTAGAATATTACTCATTTGGAAGTCAATAAAATCACTTTCTTTGACCTCTAATTTTGTTTTTGGATCCATTTTTAACAGACTCAAGAGCTCAAAATTGACAATGTTTAAATTGCTTATGGATTGGTCTAATGACAGCTGTATTTTCGAAACTTGAAGTTGTGATTTTAGCAAATCATTTCTTGGAATGATTCCGTTTTTTTCCAATTCTATAAAATCAGTGACGCGTTGTTGTGCGCTTTTTTGATTTTCTTTTAAAAGTTCGACTGTTTTTTGTGCTTTATACAAACTGGCATAATAATTAACCACCATCATTGCAACTTCTTCCTTTGTTTGCATTGCACTAGCTGTTTCGGCCTGATATAAATTATCATAGGCTTTAATGCTATTTTTAATTTTAAAACCGGCAAATAAGGGAAGACTAGCATTTACTTGACCTATCATTAACTGGTCTACTACAGGAAGTGCTTCAGTAGTTGTACTTTTGTTTAATTTTAGATTAAAGGATGCTTGGGCTAAACGCTGGTATTGACCTGAGATTTTCAAATCTGGATACTGCTTGTTTTTAACCTGCTGTAATTCGAATTTTTTAGTGGCAACTTTTGTGTTGGCCAAGGAAACTTCGTTGCTTTGGGCCCAAGCCAAATGAATGGCTTCATCGAGAGTTAAACTCGTTTTTTCTTGCGCTTCTATTGGCGACATTCCGATGAAGAATATCCCAAAGAGCATGAATTGACTAACTTTCATAAATCAGAAGTGCTTTTATTGTTTGTTGAATGTGTTTTGTCAGGTCGACGGTGATATAATTGTTGTATGAATCTTCGGTAGGGAGCTGTAGTATATCCATGAAATACTCCTTGTTCATGTAGAAATGAAAAAAGGTCCCCAAAATCGTTGGCGTTAAAAGCGGAATCGAAATGTCTTTTCTAAATACGCCTTTATTTTGACCTTCATTAATGATGACTTCAAGCGATTTTAAATTGCTTTTTCGTAAGTCGTAAAAGGATTTAATATTTAGTTCCTTTTTTTGGGTGGCCATCTCAAAATGAAGAATTCTAAAAATCCCTTTGTTAGAATTGATTCTATTGATGTATAGGGCGATCAGCTTGTTGATCTTGGCAATGGGTTCTAGATCTTCAACCAACAAGTTTTCTATTTCAATCTTTAAATCTTTGGTTCTATAAAATATTAGTGATTCCAGCAAACGTTCTTTTGAGCCAAAATAATAAGAAACCATCGCGATATTAATCTTGGCTTCTTTTGCGATAGTTCGAATGGAAGTTCCTTCAAATCCTTTGTCGGCAAATAAGGTTTCTGCCACCAGTAGAATTTGTATTTGTTTTTCGTTAAAGTCGACAGTAGCAAACATAGAATTTAAATAGACTGTAAAATTAAACAACTGTTTAACTTAAACAGTTGTTTAATTTTAATTTAACATAAATTTAACATAATTAAAAATGCTGAGTGGAGTGTCTTAGGTGTTCATATTCAGTTGTTTTAGATCAACTTGTCTATTATACTAAATTTTTATACTTAGGTTAAATTTTATGTTTTATACTATTATTTAGGAACCGATTTTGATTTTGTAATTTACTTCATATAAGGATGAAATTGTATAATACATTGGAATTAAAAACAATAGAAGCAGCTCGAAAAATTGTGAATATCTATTTTATGAATAGCCGATTTTTTTTCCTTTAAAATCTATCTTTGACATCCTAAAAAAGAAAGAGATGAGCACAACTTGGTACGAATGCAAAATAAAATATAGAAAAACAGATGAAACTGGAGGACAAAAGATTACGACAGAACCTTACTTAGTAGATGCTTTGTCGTACACGGAAGCCGAAAGTAGAATTACTGAGGAAATGTCGGCTTATATCAGTGAAGAGTTTAAAATCACGAATATAAAAGTGGCGAATTACGCAGAAATTCATCCTTTTGAAAATTGTGATCGCTGGTTTAAGTCAAAAATATCTTTGCTGGCTTATGATGAGGAAAGCGGAAAAGAACGTAAGAGCAGTATGTATTTCTTAGTGCAGGCAAACGATGTAAGGGAAGCTTTTGATAATACCCTTGGAATTATGAAAACTACTATGGGGGAATATACTATACCCGCAATTTCCGAATCTCCAATTATGGATGTATTTCCTTATTTTTCTGGAGAGGAAGAGGATTTGGAGAAAATAGAAAAATTTAATGCATTGAAAGCATCTAAACCAGAAGTAGAGGTAGAAGCAGAAGACACCATGGAATTTGCCATTGAAGAAGAAACAGTTTCCTAAGAAACGGATTTAATAATACTGCAAATTCGCAAATTATGAATTCCTAAATTGGATTGTAATTTGCGAATTTGTTGGTTATAATTAGATGAGGTTTTAGCTATATTGCAAAACCAGACAGTGTGTTATCCAGTTATTATATCATTTGTTTCCAGAATAAAGTTCATTGTTGTTAAATTACTCTAAATAATTTACGTCTGGAATTGAAATATATTTGTTTTTAATTAAGTTTGCGCCATGAAAGCTAGTCGAAAAAATTTTGTTAACAGTATAGTGATCCTAGTAGGGATGTTACTATGCTATAACATTTGTTTTCAACAAAGTGATTCTTCTACATTAAAAGAGTTAAGTTCCGAAGATGTTTCAATTTCTGATTGTTTTGACGCTGATTTTGAATTAAACGAAGAGGACCCAATTATTTGCTCGATAGAATTTTGGTCAGTGGTCGAAAACAGTACCAATATTGCCCGTTCTCATTTTAATAGTAGGTCAATTCGACCTCATTTCCCTGTTTGGCAACCGCCAAAACTTAGTTAATTTACTTTAATTTATTTTTTAGTGCTTGATTAATTTTCATTCGCTATATCTGCATTACAGTATCGTAGTGTTGAAAAAATTGTGTTATATAACTAAAATACAGTACTATGGATTTTGAAAATTTTATAAATAAGGAAAGTAAGCATCATAAAAAAAACATGATGCAAAGCTATTCCTCTAAAGATAGTTACAAGAAGAAATTTTACTCTAGCAGCAATGCAAGTTTTAATCCAATGATGCTTGTTGAAAGTTTACTAAAAAACAAGAAACTCAAGTATGTTTTAGTTGGTATTTTAATTGTTGTGATCGCTTTGGTTATTGGAATAATAGCACTTGCTTTTCCGTTGATTGAGGCAATAATTAATTTCATTTTGCAGAATGTTGAGTAAAGAGTAGTAGATGAAGATGTCAAATTTTTAAGCAAAAGAGGGTATGGTAGATAATAATAAATTGATTGACTTTCAGATGAGAATGAAAAGGTTGCAATTACTGAATCGGTATTATAAAATGACACAGTTTTATTCTTTTTTGAAGGATACTGCTGTCAAAGGAGGTGTTGTGATTGTAGTATTTGTGACAATTCTATTGGCTTTAGAATACTTTTTGTTAGACTTTAACGAGCTGCTTAATACGCTTGTCGCGACCTATTCTCCCCCTATAATTTTCTCATTCTTTCTACTTTCAGAAACGGTGTTGGGCTTAGTGCCGCCAGAGCTATTTATTGCTTGGGCTTCAAAATCAGAAACGCCATGGTTGTTTCTGTTTGTTTTGGCAACAATGTCTTATTTGGGTGGTATAATAGCGTACTTTTTAGGAAACCGATTGTTTTTAATACCTGCAATCAAGAATCACATCGAAAATAAAATAGCAATTCATATTGTCAATCTGCGAAAGTGGGGCGGTTTTTTTGTTTTTATTGGAGCCATGTTACCCTTACCACATTCCATAGTTAGTTTAGCATGCGGACTCATAAAGTACAATTTCAAACAGTATCTTTTAGTGGCATTATTCAGGTACTTGCGATTTGTAATTTATGCATTTATAATTTTTCAAATATTTTAAAGAATGAATTGGTTACGAGATTTATACGATTGGGTTTTAAGTTGGGCACAAACTAAATATGGCGCAAGTGTTCTTTTCATTCTAGCTTTTGTAGAATCGATATTCTTCCCCATACCACCTGATATTTTATTAATTGCTTTGGCGTTAGGTCACTCAAGCAATGCATTTAAGTACGCACTTCTTTGCACCTTAGGATCGGTGTCAGGAGCTTTTATTGGATATTCTATAGGGAATTACAGCTGGCTTACAGCCACTGGAGAATTTTCAGCTTTCGCCAATTTCTTTTTTGATTCAGTTCCTGGCTTTTCAGTTGAACTATATGAGAGTATTAGAAGTTTATTTGTCGAATGGGATTTTTGGGTGATTTTTACTGCAGGTTTCACGCCAATTCCTTACAAAGTATTTACCATTACTGCAGGTGCTTTTAATATTAATATAATGATGTTTGCTTTAGCCTCTATTATAAGTCGAGGGGCTCGTTTTTTTCTTATTGCCTGGTTAATTTGGAAGTATGGAGCAAGTATTAAGTTGTTCATAGAAAAATATTTTAATCTTTTGGCTATTACAGTTACGGCTGTATTGATTGGTGGTTTTGTTTTAATTAAATATGTAATTTAAATATATATGGTCATAGATGGTTTTGTATGGTTTTGTTTTTTAGGATTTATCCTAGTAATGTTAGCTTTAGATTTAGGTGTTTTTCATCGTAAATCACACGAAGTAAAAATAAAAGAAGCCCTTATTTGGAGTGGTGTTTGGATATCCCTTGCGTTAATTTTTAATTATGGGATTTATATTTTTATGGGTGAGCAGAAAGCAGTTGAGTTTTTAACTGGCTATGTTATAGAAAAGTCATTAAGTATTGATAATTTGTTCGTGTTTATCATGCTGTTTACGTACTTTAATGTTGATACAAAGTACCAACACAAAGTATTGTTTTGGGGGATTTTAGGGGCTTTATTAATGCGTGCTGTTTTTATTTTTGCAGGCGTTGCTCTTATTAATAAGTTTCATTGGATTATCTATATTTTTGGTGCCTTACTGATTTTCACAGGTATTAAAATGCTTTTTCATCAAGACGAGAAAATTGAACCGGATAAGAATCCATTAGTACGCTTATTTAAAAAATTCTTTCCTGTAACTGAAGAGGAGCATGGAGATAAATTTTTCGTGAAATTGAATGGTAGAACAGTTGCAACACCACTATTTGTTGTACTTCTAATGGTGGAATTTACGGACTTGATTTTCGCAGTCGATTCGATACCTGCAATTATGGCTATTACAAATGATACGTTTATAATTTTTAGCTCTAATGTTTTTGCAATATTAGGTTTACGAGCGTTGTATTTTGCTTTGGCCGGAATTACAAAATACTTTCACTATTTAAAATATGGTTTATCGGCAATATTAGTTTTTGTAGGTGTAAAAATGACAATTGTAGATTTATATAAAATACCCATTGTGTATTCATTGATGGTAATAGGAAGTATCTTAATTACCTCTGTTTTACTTTCTGTTATCATTCCAAAAAATAAAGAATTATTAAATAACTAAAAATAAATAATATGAATTGTCCTAGTTGTAAAGTTCCGCTTGTAATGTCAGATAGACAAGGAATTGAAATTGATTATTGTCCGCAATGTCGCGGAATATGGTTAGATCGTGGTGAGCTTGATAAGATAATTGAAAGGTCAGTAAATGAACCACAAGGAAATTTTCAGAGCAATCAACAGCCTTTTGGAGGCCAGCCGCAACAGGGTTATTACAAGGAACATAAGAAAAAGCATTGGTTAAACGAATTGTTTGATTAATACATTTTAATAACTTTAATAAAGCCGCATTATTTTTATAAATAGTGCGGTTTTTTTTATAAAAAT
This sequence comes from Flavobacterium sp. XN-5, assembly GCF_008033395.2. NCBI lineage: Bacteria > Pseudomonadati > Bacteroidota > Flavobacteriia > Flavobacteriales > Flavobacteriaceae > Flavobacterium > Flavobacterium sp. XN-5. The sequence goes on along the minus strand of NZ_VOGZ02000007.1, from coordinate 36,432 downwards.
GCTACCGTATAACATATATTAAAACACAATCTTAGTTCAAATATAGTTATTATCAAAAAATAAGCGGCGTTCAAATCAAATTTAAACGCCGCTTATTTTTAGATAAAAATATATATTTTATAGAATAGCTTTTACGAACTCATTGATTTTAGTTGTTCCATTTTCGGTTAGATGGCTAACAAAAGCACTACCAATAATGGCTCCTTTGGCAAAACGTGTAGCTTGCTTAAAAGTTTCGGCATTGTTGATTCCAAAACCTATTACTTGTGGATTCTGTAAGTTCATGTCGGCGATGCGTTTGAAATAAGCTTCTTGCTCGCTTCCAAAACCAGATTGTGATCCCGTAACGCTTGCGGAGCTCACCATGTAAATAAATCCATTAGAAACGCTGTCGATAAAACGAATGCGTTTGTCAGAAGTTTGTGGTGTGATTAGAAATACGTTGATTATGCCATATTTCTCGAAAATAGCTTTGTATTCATCAGCATAAACATCAACGGGAAGATCAGGAATGATTAAGCCATCGATACCTATTTCTGCACATTTCTTACAGAAGTTCTCTACTCCATATTGCAACATCGGGTTAAAGTAGCCCATGATTACAAGTGGAATAGAAACTGTTTTCCGAATGTCTTTTAGTTGGTCAAACAAAACTTGAGTTGTCATTCCGTTATGTAATGCTTGAGTGGAGCTGGCTTGTATGGTAGGTCCATCAGCTAATGGATCAGAAAATGGTAATCCGATTTCGATCATATCGACACCGTTTTTTTCTAAATCTTGAATGATTTGTACTGTATCATTTAGCTTAGGATATCCAGCCGAGAAATAGATTGAAAATATCTTTTTGTCTGCCTGTAATTTTTGATTTATTCTGTTCATTTTTATTATTTTATCAGATTCTCAATCTGTTTTGCATGTCTTTAATTGTTAGTTTATATTTTGGCGCTATAAGCCCATACTGTTTGATTGGATTGCAGTGAAACTTTAATACGGGTATAAGAATTTCCTTCATAGGTGTCAGAAAGTTGGAGTTCTTCATACGTTATTTCATATACTATTCCATCAATAGAGTCAGCGATATCGTCGGTAGGCGTGATTATCGGGTAGCTTTCTATTCCAAATTCTTCTTCTATTTGTATTTCTCTTACAGCATATCGCAATAATTTCTCTGGAACGCCTTTAAGGATTCGTCCAAAAACAGTTTTTTGTACTTCTTCTTCCCGTAAGGAGCCGTAAGCAAATAAATTTTCCATTTTTTTGTGTATTTAATTTATTTTGGTTTAGATCTTATTGATTTCGATTGCTTTAGCTGTGCAAGTGGCATGGTCGAAATGTTGCGATCAATCTTGGTCTGAAATAAATTTAGTAAAAATGCTGAAAATAATTCAACATTTACCTTGAAATATACTCTTTCGATCCAGAAAGTAATTTCGAATACCCTGAAATATATTCAGGGTAAGCCCAATTTACAATTTAAAATATTCAATATATGTATTTAAATCCTTATCACCTCGTCCTGATAGATTTATCACTACAACATCCTCAGGTTTGAATTTCATTTCGTCGAGAACGGCAAAAGCATGAGCGCTTTCTATCGCAGGAATAATTCCTTCCATGTTCGAAAGTTTCAGTCCCCATTGCATTGCCTGATCATCAGTAATAGAGATAAACTGTGCTCTTCCTGATGCGTACAAATGCGCGTGCATTGGTCCAACACCAGGGTAATCCAATCCTGCCGATATGGAATACGGTTCGGTAATCTGGCCATCATTAGATTGCATCAACAAAGTCTTGCTACCATGAATTACACCTACTTTCCCTAGTACAGAAGTCGCGGCGCTTTCCCCAGAATCCACTCCGTGACCTGCTGCTTCCACTGCAATTATATTTACTTCTTTATCATCCAGAAAATGGTAGTAGGCTCCGGCAGCGTTGCTTCCACCACCTACGCAAGCAATCACATAATCAGGGTTTTCCTTTCCTTCTTTTTCCAATAATTGTGCTTTAATTTCTTTGGAAATGACACTTTGAAAACGTGCCACCATATCAGGATAAGGATGAGGTCCTACCACTGAACCAATAATGTAATAGGTATCCACGGGATTGTTAATCCAGTCGCGTATGGCTTCGTTTGTAGCATCCTTTAAAGTTCTAGAACCTGAAAGTGCAGGACGAACTTCGGCACCTAGCATTTTCATTCGTGCCACATTTGGCGCCTGACGCTCGATGTCAATTTCGCCCATATAGACGATACATTGCAATCCCATCAAGGCACATACAGTGGCTGTAGCCACACCGTGTTGACCGGCTCCGGTTTCAGCAATAATGCGGTTTTTACCTAAACGTTTGGCTAATAAAATTTGGCCAATAGTGTTGTTGACCTTGTGCGCTCCGGTATGACATAAATCTTCTCTTTTCAAGTAGATTTTAGTATTGTATTGTTTAGATAATCTTTCTGCAAAATAAAGAGGAGTAGGACGACCTACATAATCTTTTAAAAGCGCATCAAACTCAGCTTGAAAGCTAGGTTCAGCAGTTATTTTAAGATATTGCTGACGTAATTCTTCAACATTTGGATATAACATTTCAGGAATGTAGGCTCCTCCAAATTCACCGTAATAGCCTTTTTCGTTTACGTGGTATGACATTATTGTTTTGTTTAAGATTTAAGGCTTCAAGTTTTGTTGAAACTCTCTCACTAATTTTATATTTTTTAATCCAGGCGCTGTTTCAAATTTACTATTTACATCAATAGCATAAACAGCTAACTCCGTTTTTATTATTTCTTTAACCGCTTCTAATTCTTCGAGTCCAATGCCGCCACTTAGAAAAAAGGGCTTTTTAGACGGATAATTTTCTAATACTTTCCAGTCGAAAGTAGTTCCGTTTCCACCGGGTAATTTTCCTTTAGTATCAAAAAGGAAATAATCACATATAGATTCATACGGATCTAGAACTTTGAAGTCAAATTCATCTTGCATTGAAAACACCTTAATGATCTCGATGTCTTGTGACAGCTGGTTGCGCAATGCTTCACAATAAGCAACTGATTCCTGGCCATGTAATTGAACAGCCTGTAAATCGTGTTTCAAAACTTTCTCGGCAATAATCGCTGCTGTTTCATTGACAAAAACGCCAACTTTTTTTATGGATTTTGGTAACTTTGGAATCACACCGTCAAAATATCTAGCTGATTTTTTCCAAAAGATAAAACCCATATAATCAGGTAGCAGTGCAGTTACTTCGAGAATATTATCGGGGTATTTCATGCCGCAGATTTTGATCCCCACCCCAGCCCTCCCCGAAGGGGAGGGAGACCTTGTGTTATCTTTGATTGGGTTTTTCATTGTATTTAGATTTAGCGTTCTGATTTTCTGGCCAAAATTGGAACGCTTTAATTAATCGTTGCTTTTTTCTTTACTCTTGTCATCTTTCCCATAAAAGGATAGTTCTCTCTTCGGGATCTAGTGGGTTAGTTTCCTAATAAATTCGGTTGCCGCTTTCCCAGCATCATCCGTTTTCATGAAGTTTTCGCCTATAAGAAAACCTTTATAGCCAAAGGGCTTTAATTCGGTTATCGCTTCGATTGATGAGATTCCGCTCTCTGAAACTTTTACAAATTCATCCGGTATTTGTGAAGCTAATTGCTTACTGAAATCTAAACTTACTTCAAAAGTTTTTAGGTTTCTATTGTTCACTCCAATCATATCCAAAGTAGGCATAATTGATTTTTCCAGTTCTTCTTGATTGTGTACTTCCAATAATACTTCCAGCCCTAATCCTTTGGCAAATTCCGATAATAATTTTATCTCCTCTCGTGTTAAAACTGCCGCGATTAGCAAAATTAAATCAGCTCCATAGGCTTTGGCTTCGAGGATTTGGTATTCGTCTACAATAAATTCTTTTCGAAGTAAAGGAACATTTACAGAGGCTCTTGCCAAAAGTAAATCGTCTAATGAGCCACCAAAATATTTCCCATCCGTTAGTACCGAAATTCCGCAGGCTCCTGCATGTTCATATCCTTTCACCACTTCTTCCACCGTAAAACTGTGATTGATTACTGATCTTGAAGGTGAACGTCGCTTGTGCTCGGCAATAATTCCTGTAGCGCTATTTCTTAAGCTTTCACTTAATGAAATAGTCTTTTTATCGAAAAAAACAGAAGCCTCTAATTGGGAAAACGGAATGATTGATTTTTTGAGAATGACTTCTCTTCTTTTATCAACTATAATTTTATCTAGGATATTCATTTGTTTTAATTTAGAGTTTTCTTTGTTTAAGGCTTAAAGTTGAGCAAATAGCAAACTACTTTAAACATTAAACATTAAACATTAAACATTTTTATCTACTCAATTCTTGTAATGTATTCAAAGCTTTCAATCCTTTTCCGGATAATAAACTTTCTTTAGCTAGTTGAAATCCTTCAAGCGGTGTGCATTTTGTTACTGTTGCGATGGCCATTCCAGCATTGGCACAAACCACATTGTTTTGCGCTTCGGTTCCTTTTCCTGAAATGATATCAGTAAACATTTGAGCTGATTCTTCAATTGTTTTTCCACCTTCGATATCACTTTGTGCTAAGAGACTAACGCCAAAATCTTCTGGGTTTAAAACTCCTTCCATCGAACTGGTAATAATCTTAGTTGGTCCAGTCAATGAAACTTCATCATAGCCATCTAATGAATGTAGAATGGTAACATTCACATCTGTATTTTGATACAAATAAGAATAAATTCTGGCCAGTTCTAGATTAAAAACCCCAACTAATTGATTCTTTGGAAAAGATGGATTAACTATCGGCCCTAACATATTAAAAAAGGTTTTTACCGCCAGTTCTTTTCGAATAGGCCCTACGTTTTTCATCGCAGGGTGAAATAAAGGGGCGTGTAAAACAGAAATACCCGCTTTGTCAATACTTCGTTCTAGGAAGTCAGCATCATTACTGAATTTGATTCCAAGTTTTTCCATCACATTACTGGAGCCAGAAATAGACGAAACGCCGTAGTTACCGTGTTTAGCGACTTTTATTCCTGCTCCTGCAGCTATAAAAGAGGCTAGCGTAGAAATATTAAAAGTGTCTTTTCCGTCGCCACCAGTTCCACATAAATCGATGGTGTTATAATCTGATAAATCCACACGGATACACAAATCCAGTAAAGCTTCTCTAAAACCAGAAAGTTCCTCAATACTAATGCTACGCATCATATAGACCGTTAAAAAAGAAGAAATCTGACTCGGATTATAACTGCCGTTGGATATATTGACCAAGACCTCTTTTGCTTCCGCTGCGGTAAGCATTTCGTGATTAATCAATCTGTTTAATATATTTTTCATTTTTATAAGTTATTGTGTTTTTTCCTCCCCCCGGCCCCCTCTGAAGGAGGGGGTGACCGGGTGATTAAATTTTGTCTGTAAATTTTGTGTGCATTTTTTTTCTGTAAACGATGACAGTAAATATTTATCAATTATCTATATCCATTTTGGCTCTCCCTCCTTCGGAGGGGGCGGGAGGAGGGTTTAACTATTTATCCAGTTTTCTAATATCTTTTTCCCATTTGGAGTCAAGACGCTTTCTGGGTGAAATTGTACGCCGCGAACATCAAATGTTCTATGACGTAAGGACATAACTTGCCCATTTTCATCAAAGGAAGTAGCTTCCAGCGCTTCGGGTAAGGTAGTATCTACAACCCAAGAGTGGTAGCGTCCCACTTCAAATTCTTCTTCTAAACCATCAAATAAATGTTCGTCATTTACAGATTGCGTTACAATTGTGGCAACCCCGTGATACACTTTATCTAAATTTGAAAGTGTTCCTCCAAATACTTCACCGATTGCTTGCTGTCCTAGGCAAACGCCAAGAATACTTTTGGTAGAACCATATTTCCGAATTACTTCTTTCAACAATCCAGCTTCATCAGGAACTCCTGGACCAGGTGAAAGTAGAATTTTATCGAATTCTGCAATCTCGTCGATTTCAAATTCGTCGTTTCTATACACTGTCACTTCGCATTCTAAATCTTCCAGATAATGGACTAGATTGTAAGTGAAACTATCGTAATTATCTATAACTAATACTTTTTTTGTTTTCATTATTGAAAAATTGAATGATTAAAAGATTGAAAAATTATGCGTTTTGACAACCTTTAAATTCTTATATTATTAAATCTTTAAATTCGTATTTTAAATAGTTTCTGCTAGATCCAATGCTTTATTTAGTGCAAGGAGTTTGTTGTAGACTTCTTGCATTTCGCTTTCTTCATCTGAACTGGCAACGATTCCTGCTCCCGCCTGGGAATGTAACTGATGATTTTTACTCAGAAACGTTCTAATCATAATAGCATGATTGAAGTTTCCTTCAAAATCCATAAAACCTATTGCACCACCGTAAAAATTACGATTTGTTTTTTCGTACTCTTCGATGAGTTGCATCGCTCTGTGTTTTGGCGCTCCGCTTAAAGTTCCTGCTGGAAAAGTATCGGCGACTACTTGCATAGTGGTCGCTTTTTCATGTAAATGGCCAGTCACTTTAGATACCAAATGGATCACATGCGAGAAAAACTGTACTTCTCTGTATTTTTCTACATTCACGTTATGACCGTTGCGACTTAAATCATTTCGAGCCAAATCTACAAGCATCACGTGTTCGCTGTTTTCTTTTTTATCTTCTGATAATTGTTTCGCTAATATCGCGTCTTTTTCATCATCACCTGTTCGCTTAAAAGTACCAGCGATTGGATGAATTTCAGCCTTTCGATCTTTGACAATAATTTGGGCTTCGGGTGAAGAACCAAATATTTTAAAATCGCCATAATCAAAAAAGAACAGATAGGGGGAAGGATTAATGCTTCTCAATGCTCTGTAAACATTAAACTCGTCTCCTTTAAAACCTTGGGTAAACCTTCGAGATAATACTAACTGGAATACGTCACCGCGGAAACAATGTTTTTTGGCCAAAGCCACATTATGTTTGAACTCTTCGTCAGTCAAATTTGAAAAACCGTTACCTTCTTTCGAAAATTTATAGGAAGCAATATTTCTAGATTGCAACAATTGTTCGATTTCAGAGATGTTGTTTTTTCCGTCTACACTATGGCAAAAGATATATGCTTCATTTTTAAAATGATTGATTGCGATGATGTTTTGGTACACCGCATAATATACATCTGGAATTGAAATACTATTGTCTTTTTTGGCAATGCTTACTTTTTCAAAATAACGAACGGCATCATAGGAAATGTATCCAAACAAACCATTATTGATGAATTTAAAGTCGTTTTTCTCTGACTTAAATTGTCCCGAGAATTCTTGAATTAGTTCAGGAATATTCGTATTAGCATCAATAATTATCTTTTCGGAAGTGCCATCGGGAAAGGTTTTAAAAATCGCTTCGTTTTCTATTTTGATAGAAGCGATTGGATTGCAACAGATGTATGAAAAACTGTTGTCACTCCCGTGATAATCACTACTCTCTAGAAGTAGACTGTTTGGGAATTTATCGCGTATTTTTAGGTACACACTAACGGGAGTAATGGTGTCAGCGAGTATTTGTTTGTAATTTGTATTAAATATAAATGGTCTCAATTTGTAAGTTTTTTTAAGGTTTAAAGTCTTAAGTGATGTTAAAAATAAATTAGCACAAAAAAAAAGGCTTGTCGTGATGACAAGCCTTTTATATTTATAGTAAATAATACCATAGGAGCTTAGTTCACGACGTTTGACGTAAATTGTTCCACCACCAAGTATTGTTCATTGTTATTTTCATATTACAAATATATAAATGTAATTTGGTTATTCAATTGGAAAGGAATAAAAAAAAACTAAAATTTCAGTCTTTTTTGTTAGATTACTTTACAGAAGGCAACAAAAAACCCCAACAATTGCTTGATGGGGCTGATATGCTTATTTGAAAAATATTAGAATTTTAAGGCTACAGCCAATTCAAATTCATCTGAGATCGCTTTGTCTCCTAAGTTGTCAAAGAAACTTCCTGAGCCATATTTAATGTCATATTTAGTTCTGTCAACATTGAAAGTTGTTGTAGCAGTATTTCCTTTTACAGTAATATCAAATGCTACTAAATTTTTTGTGCCTTTGATAGTTAAGTCTGCAGTTATAGCATATACATTTTTAGCCTTAGCTGCAACAGTTTTGAAAACTAAAGTAGCAGTTGGGAATTTTTCAGTTCCAAAAAAATCTTCTGATTTCAAGTGACCGTTTAATTTTCCTTGGGATTCACCAGAAATATCAGTTGCATTTAATGAAGTCATATCAACAGTGAAAGTTCCACCAGCTAATTTATCTCCTTTGAAGATTAAAGTTCCCGCTTTTATGTTTACAGTACCACTATGCTGTCCTGTTACTTTTTTCCCAACCCAGTTGATTGTACTTTTTGAAACATCTACTTTTTTCGTTTGTGCAGATACTGATAGTGTAGAAAATACTACTGTTAATGCTAATGCAATTGCTTTTAAATTTTTCATGTGCTTAATTTGTTTAATTTGTTTAATTTGATTTGAAATAATAATTATAGTGTAATAAATAAATCCTCGTTTGATTTTCTAACTTTTTTGTAATATTGAGTAGCATCTTCATCATGTCTGTATCCCAAAGTTGCTATTAAAGAAGCGTTAAGCCCTAGTTTCTCTAAGCCTAATATTTCGTTTACTAGCTCAGGTACAAAACCTTCCATAGGAGTAACGTCAATTTTTAGTTCAGCAGCTGCATTCAATAAGTTACCCATTGCTAAATAAGTTTGTTTTGACGACCAAATATTTTTTGAGTCATTGTCAAGGGTTACTATTTTTGACTTCATGAAGTCGGAGTATCCGCTTAATGAATCGAGAGGGATGTTCCTAGTTGCACTTATGTTTTCTACAAAATTATCAATAGATTGCTCTTCTATTTTAGTTTCATTTGCAAAAATGATAAGATGTGAAGCTTCAACTATTTGTGATTGCCCCCATGCGGCAGGCTGAATTTTAGCTCTTAATTCTGGATTTTCAACAATAATAACTTTGTATGGCTGTAATCCATAAGAAGAAGAACTTAAACGAATCGCCTCTTTTAAAGTATTTAAATCTTCTGTATTTATTATTTTGCTAGCATCAAATTTCTTTGTTGCGTATCTCCAATTCTGATGTTCTAAGAAAGTACTCATAACTTATATATATTGATTTCTGTATTTTTCTAATAATGTGTTTAATTGCTCTAATTCTTCCTCATTTAAATTCTTCGAAAAATAATTTCCATGTTCAATTACTTTAGGATCTAATTCGTGTAAAACATCCAATCCTTTTTGAGTAATCAAGACTTCGATTTTTCTTCTGTTTTCTGGACAAACCTTTCGGGTAACTAATTCTTTTAATAATAACTTGTCTACTAATCTGGTTGTGTTACTCGTTTTGGCAATCATGCGCTCTTGAATTACACTCATATTAGCGGGATTTCCTTTTTGACCTCTTAATATGCGCAACACATTATATTGTTCTCCTGACAAGTCATATGGTTTCAAAACTTCATTGAACTTCTCATTGACTACATTTTGAGCATACATTATATTTAGTATAATTCGATTTGAATTACTCAAAACAGCAGTAGTTTTTATAATGTCTTCAATTTTCATACCAGCGTTCGTTTGTTTGTTGGTACAAATGTAACACTTTTTATATTTGTATATACAAGTATAATATTATTTTTTTGTTAAAATTAAATTAGTTAGTTCGAAATAGTTAGGTGTTTGTGCTTTTAATTAATTTAAAATCAGTGTGTTGTATTGTTTTTTCTGATTACTTATAGCAGTATTATATTGTTTTAAATAAGACTAGCTTTTGTTTATAGCTGATTATGATAGTAACTATTGGCTTTATAATTCAGTTTTTTCTTTTCTATCCAAATTTTATTTGCAAGATAGTACCCATACAATTTAAACTCGCAGTACACCACGGAATCCTCTGGTTGCATAATAGGAATCGGCACCATTGTGATACACAAATACGGTATTGTATCTAAAATCACAAAATAGTGCACCTCCTAAAGTTCTAATTTCTGCTGGTGTTTGTATCCAACTTGATGTTTTGGTATCGAAATTTCCAAGTTGCTGTAATTCGCGATATTCTTCTTCTGTTAAAAGGGAAATTCCCATAGCAGTTGCCACATCAAGAGCATTGTTTTCTGGTTTGAATTTTTTTCTTTATTCTAATGCTTCTCGGTCATAACAATAACTTCTTCGACCTAGTGGACTTTCGGCAGCACAATCATAAAACAGAAATTAGTCCTTTTTTGTATCATAAGCTACAATATCTGGTTCGCCACCCGTACTTTCCATCTTATAGAGTGACCACAGTTTTTCAGGATTGGCTTCCAGCTTTGCTTGGATCGTTGTCCAATCCAGATTTTCATGGCGGTTTTTGTTTTTCTCAAAACGGGTTTTTAGTATGCCAAATAGTTCTTTATTTTGTTGGGGCGTCAACTCTTTTTTGGTGTTATTCGTCATAATGCCCTTTTTTTAGTGGAGAATCTTGCAATAAGTTAGCGCTGACTATTTACAAGTTCATAGATAGAATTAGAATCATTGTTTTGATCTTTTCGGTTTTCCATAAAGTGAAAGCCATTTTTTTCTAATAATTTTTTAGAACTCTCATTTTTATGATGTGTGAACGCCTCTATCTTGTCTAGTTCTAATTCGTTGAATCCAAATTTAACAACGCATTTTAGCGCTTCAGTCATAATCCCTTTGTTTTGGAATGCGGGATTTAGGTCGTAACCCACTTCGGCAATTGTATTGTTCTCAGAAAAATTCCATAAACAAATCGAACCAATCAGTTGCGGTTCGTTTTTATACAGGATACCCCAAGTCAGAGATTTACTGTTTCGGAAGTTTTCTGTTATTTCACTAATAAATTGGATCGCCTGAGCGACAGTCTTTGTTTTTCGGTGTTCTGGTCTTTCTATAAATTGATTGATTGTTTCGTCAGAGCGTAAATAGAGGATAACGGCAGCATCAGATTCTTCAATTTTTCTTAGTATTAGACGTTCTGATTTTATTTCCGGAAAAGATTTGAAATTCATATTATTGCGTTTTGTGTGGAACGAATTTATGAAATAAACGGGTATAATTAAAATATTGATTTTTGGCAACAGTATTTTATCTATCTAAAAACTTTTGCTTTCGACGAAAGAGAAACCTGAGCTAGATGTAGGTTTACGCTTGAAAGTTTTTCTGCCGTGTTTTAGTTAGATTGTCGAGAATACAGGACAAAAAAAGCGGTTTGAGTTATGGCCCAAACCGCTTTTAACATGTATAATATTAGTTATTAATCAATTAATGTAACTAAATCTTCTTTGCGTTTTCTCACTTTAGTAAGATTAACTAACCAGTCATTTTCAGTATCTCTGTAACCCAAAGGTAGCATAACGCAACTTCTAAGTCCTTTGGCTCTTAATCCTAATATTTCGTCTAGTGCATTAGCATCAAAACCTTCTAAAGGCGTACTGTCAACTCCTTCAAATGCAGCAGCAGCAATGGCTTGAGAAAAAGCAATGTAGGCTTGCTTAGCGGCATGGTTAAAGTTTTCTTCGGCGTCCTTTTGTGGGTAGCTATTTAAAAGCATTTGACGGTAATTTTCCCAGCCTTCATTTTTAAATCCACGAACGGTGTTTGTCAAATCAAACATTTTGTTGATACGGTCAGCTGTGTAAGTATCCCAAGCTGCAAATACAAGCAAGTGAGAACAATCTGTGACTACAGATTGATTCCAAGAAATAGGTCTAATTTTCTCTTTTATTTCTTGATTTGTAATTACAATTAGTTCAAACGGTTGAAGTCCACTTGAGGTTGGTGCAAGAGATACAGCTTCGATTATACGGTCTATTTTTTCTTGTGATACTTTATCACCATTCATTGCTTTTGCAGCGTATCTCCAATTTAATTTATCTAATAATTCCATTTTGTCTATATTTATTAATTGTATTTATTTTAAATTTTTGTCATTCTCTGTTAGCATTCTGATCCACTCATTTAACATGTCTTTTAACTGAATGACATCAGATAAATTAATGTTTTCAGTAAGTAATATTTTGATGAGGTTTTCGGGTATAGGTCTAGCTTGGGCTTTTAGATTTTTTCCTTTTTCTGTCAAGTGTACAATAACACTTCTTTCATCTTCAGAGGAACGATTGCGCTGCAATAGCTCCATTTTCTCCATGCGTTTGAGTAAAGGCGATAGCGTATTAGTGTTAAGAAGTAGTTTTTCAGTAATTTGATTTACCGTAAGGCCATCGTTTTCCCACAGTACCATTAGTACCAAATACTGCGGATAAGTAATCCCCATTTCCTCTAGATAAGGGCGATATGCTTTAGTGATAAGACGAGAAGCAGAATAGATTGGGAAGCATACTTGGCTGCTTAATTTTAATTGAACGTCTTCCATTAGTTTTCTTTTTTATTGTTTTTCCAAGCCTTAAAAGATCCAGCTGACCACAAAGCCCAAACTATAAGTACAGGTTGAAAGAACAGACGTATAAAACGCGCTTTATCTGAATTTAAAACTCCAAAAGCATCTTTGCCGCCTAAATATTGAGCGATATTTCCAGGGAAAATTAAAACGAAAAATAAGGCAAGTGCCCAACCGAACCTCGCTTTTTCCTTTTTCCAAATCGCTAATCCTAAACCTAGCGCCATTTCTACTATGCCTGATAATAGTACTACTAGATCTTTATTTAGCGGAACCCAATCTGGTACTTGTGCCTGAAAGTCAGCTCTATTAAAAGTCAAGTGACTAAATCCAGCATAAATCATGAATAGGGCTAATAGTATTCTGAAAATATCTTGTGTCAATGTTGTTTCTAGCTTTTGTGTCATCTATTTAATTTATATCGCAGTCATTAATATCGCGTACGATGCAAATGTAAGTATTATTAACTTTTCGATAGTCTATTTAACGAATATTTTGTATTTGTGTAATCGCGAGATGATTATTTGAATGTTGCAACCTTATACTTTGCTGTTCATTGCAAATCAGTTGCAATCTGTGTTTGCTGGAGGTAGGAGTAATTAGGATATATTCTGTTTTTTTTTTTTTCAACAGCTGCAGAACTAATCTCATTTGAAAAATTAAATAATTCTGCTGTAACTTTTTTTACTTATTGATCCTGTTTTGTCTTTCTGTTTTACGAATTATAAGTTCTGATTTCGATAGGTTCGCTTTAATTTTCTTTCTTAGATTAGAAGGAAAAATTGAAACGATTGTACACTTGTAGCAGAAGAAGTGTCGCAATACAACAATTGTTAATTTCTTTTTTAAATAGGGGACTCTTATCTTGTATCTAATCATATATTGCTATATTTAGCCTTTACAAGTGAAAGAGTAATTGATAATTATCTGCGTTTATGAGTATGAATGAAGCCAAGCCAAGCTATGAAGATTTACTCAAGGTTATAATAAATCAAGAGGAAGTAATAAAGAAACTTAGGAAAGAACCGTTAGAGTTAGGCAATTTTGAATTAAATATTAAAGAATCCGAGGATCTGGATCTATTGTGCATTGCAGGAATGGATGGGGGCTTTAAAGAGGTTAATCCATCTTTCTTAAAAAAGTTAGGATATACTGAAAAGGATTTGATAAGTACTAGTTTCACTTCGTTTATTCACCCAGAAGATGTTGAAAGAACAAATCGTGAAATACAAAGATTGTCGATTGATCATACTTCTATTAGTTTCGAAAATAGATATATTAAAAAAAACGGTGCCGTTGTATATATTCATTGGACAACTAATGTCGATTACGGAAGAAAACTTATTTACGGAATAGGAAGGGATTTAACCCAAATAAGAGAAGCCCAACAGAATTTAATTACCAGCGAGCGACTCTTAAATTACGCCCAAAAAATAGCTAAGATTGGAAGTTGGGAATTCGATATGATCACTAATAAAATGATTTGGTCGGAAGAATTGTATTCCATTTATGAAGCCGAAAAGAAACCGAATGAGGAGTTGTTTCAGTCCTACTTAAAGTGCTTTTCAAAAGAAAATCGTATATTATTTCAAGATAAAATCAATCAATGTATGATTGACAAGGAACCTTTTGAAATAGAGGCGGCGGCGCATTTTTCTAATAATAGAATAAAATGGCTTAATGTAGTTGTCGTTCCAGTAACAGATAAAAATGGAGATGTAATTGCACTTAGAGGGAATACACAAGATATTTCTTCGAAAAAAGAATTAGAAGAAACCTTAAAAGTCAAGGAGCAAAATGAAATTGCTCTTATTGCTAAGTTAATTAAAGAGAAAAGTAACGCTAAATTCAGAAATTATATAGATAACGCCCCTGATGGCGTTTTTGTAGTTGATAATAAAGGAAATTATTTAGAAGTTAACGCAGCTGCATCTTCAATAACTGGATTCTCAAAAGAAGAGCTACTAGCTATGAAATTTGGCGAGTTATCGTCTCCAGAGACTGTTGATAACTCCAGGAAGCAATTCAAAGATTTACTGGTAACTGGTAGATTGAAAGGAGAGCTTACAATTACTCACAAAAATGGAGCAGTCGTTACTGTGTTAGTTGATGCCGTTAAACTCTCGGCAAATTCATTTCTTGCGTTTGTAAAAGATATCACCCAAAGTAAAGCCGCAGCTGAGCTACTGAATAATACATTCGAACGGATCAGTGATGCTTTCGTGGCTCTAGATAATAATTGGCGTTATACCTATTTGAATAAAAAAGCGGGGGAGATTTATAATCGAAATCGTGAGGATTTGATTGGTAAGAGCATTTGGACAGAATATCCTAAAGCTATAAATCAATCTTTTTTTAAAGCGTGCCAGGAATCGTTAGCGGACCAAAAATATATTTTTGTTGAAGAGTTTGATTGTTACTCAGGTTTGTGGTTTGAAAACCATATTTACCCTTCGGCTGATGGTCTCTCTATTTTTTTTAGAGATATATCTGAAAAGAAAAGGGCTGATGAAATTATTAGAAAAAACGAAGACCGCTTTAGAGCTTTAGTAGAAAATAATCAAGGAATAATTACTGTTATTGATGAAGAATTAAAAGTTGTTTATAGGAGTATTTCATCGGCCCGTGTTACTGGATACACAAATGAAGAATTTGATGCAATTACAGATGAAGTCTATTACCATCCGGATTATTTAGAGTATGTACACACTAAGATTAAGGAGTCTATTGAGAATCCTAATATTCCTATTGCTCTTTTGTTTCAGGTTAAACATAGAGACGGGAGGTACATATGGTTAGAAGGAGTGTTGAATAATAAGCTTGCTGATCCTAGTATAAATGGGATTATTACAAATTTTAGAGATATTACGGAGCAAAAAAAATCGGAGTTAAAAGTCATAGAAAACGAAAGATATTTTCGTGCCTTGGTCGAAAATAATGAAAGTATTATTGCTGTATTAGACAAAAACTTAAAGACAATATTTCGCAGCCCTTCTTCCACTCGTATTACAGGCTACAGCAGTCAAGAATTTAAGGAATTGGCTGACAAAGACTATTTTCACCCCGATTATTTAGAGTATATGAAACTGCAAATCCAAAAAACTTTGGATTATCCAGATACTCCAAATCCAGTTTTGTTTAAGGTTAAACATAAAAACGGGAGGTATATATGGCTAGAAGGGATTCTGACAAATTTGATTAATCAAAAAGGTGTTTTAGGAGTTATAGCTAACTTAAATGATGTCACTGAAAGAAAAGAAGCAATCGAGTTATTAGAAAATGAAAGAGATAAATTCTTTAAAATAGCAACGACAGCTCCGGGCTTGATTTATTCGATGCGTAAAAACAAAGACGGCTCATTGAGTTATCCTTATGCAAGTCATGCGATAAAGGATATTTACGGACTTGAATTTGAGGAGGTCGAAAAAGATTCCAATAGTATTTTTAAACGAATCCATCCAGATGATTTAGCGATGGTTATTGAGAAAATCAACAAAACTAAAACAGAATTAGTTCCATTAAAAGGGACCTATCGCTATTTACATCCTACAAAGGGATTAGTTTGGCATGAAGTGAATTCATTGCCTGTTGTAGAGCCCGCAGGAACCGTAATTTGTCATGGTATTATTACAGATATCACTGAAAGAATAGAAGCGGAGCAAAAAATTATAAAAGCCAATAGATTGTATCATTTTATCAGTCAAATTAATCAAATGATTGTTCGTACTGCTGATGAAGAAACACTCTTTAGAGAGACCTGTACTATTGCTGTTGAAACGGGTAAATTTAAAATGGCCTGGATTGGGTTAATAGATGAAGTTAACAATGAATTAGTACCTGCAGTGGTTATAGGAGAAGATAGAGGGTATCTCTGCGCAATTAAGGCAATTTCTATTAATGAAATACTAGAAGGAATAGGGCCTGCAGGCACAGCAATAAGGAATGAAAAGTATGTTATTTGTAATGACATAGAAAACTGTACTCTAATGACGCCTTGGAAAGAAGAAGCGCTAAGTCGAGGGTATAATTCTGTAATGGTATTACCTATTAAAAAAAGTCGAAAAATTATTGGAGTTCTATGTCTCTATTCTACTGAAAAAAACTTTTTTGATGCAGAAGAAATTGCATTATTAGATAAGGCGACTGATGATGTATCTTTTGCACTTGATGTTTTTGAAAAAGAAATTCAAAATAAAAAAGCGGAAGAAGCTGTTTTTCAAAGTGAAAAAAGGTACCATGCACTTACAGAAGCTTCTCCAGTGGGGATATTCCGTACTGATGTAGCTGGGTCTACTACTTATGTTAATCCAAGTTGGTGTACGATGTCAGGACTGTCAGTTCAAGAAGCTTTGGGTGATGGTTGGCTTAGTGCTGTTCATAAGGACGATCGAAAAGTAATTATTAAAGGATGGAATGATGCCACCGTAACAAATCAAGAATCAATATCTGAGTATCGTTTTGAAAGAGCTGATGGTACAATTGTGTGGGTGATGGGGCAAGCTATTCCTGATCGAAATATAGAAAACGAGATTGTGGGCTACATTGGTACCGTTACTGATATTACAAAACGTAAAATCGCTGAAGATATAATTTTTAAAGAAAAACTACTTTCCGAGACGATAATAAATGATCTACCCGGTTTGTTTTATCTCTGTGATCAATTTGGCAAATCTTTAAAATGGAACAAAAATTTTGAACATGTTACAGAATACAGTGGTTCTGAAATTAGTCAAATGACTCCTTTGGATTTTTTTCATGAAGAGGAGCATGAAGAGGTCAATTCAAAAATCATGACCGTATTAGAAGAAGGATACGCTAGTATTGAAGTTGATATTTATTCAAAAACAAATAATAGAGTACCCTATTATATTAGTGGAACAGCTATAGAATATGAAGGAAAAAGATGCCTTCTAGCGATGGCATTAGACTTAACGGAGAGAAAAAAAGCAGAAGAAATAATTAAAAGCGCTAATGAACGCTTCGAATTAATTTCGTCAACAACAAATGATGCTGTATTTGAATTGGATTTTAGTACCGGCAAAAGCTGGCATAATAAAGTATCGTACAATAATTTAAATTCGTATGATGAAAATTTATCAACCGAGGAGAATAAATTATTGTGGAGATCTAACCTACATCCTGACGATAGAGATCGAATTATTAAAAAAATTGAAGCATGTTACGCTGGAACCTCAAACTCTTGGGCAGAGGATTTTCGTTTTTTAAGAGCAGATGGTACTTATGGGAACTTTTATGAACGTGCTTTAATTATAAGAGATGATCAAGGCAAGCCCACTCGTTTTATAGGATCGATGTTAGATGTTACAGACCTTAAAAAAGCGGAAGAAGAATTCAAGAAGGCAAATAAAAAGATGGAGGCAATCATCGATGCCATCCCAGATCTAATGATAGAAGTAGGTTTAGATGGAACTATCTACAACTATCATTCCCATCGTAAAGATTTATTTACGGAATCTGCAGATCGATTTATTGGCAAGAAAATATCAGAAATATTGCCTGCTGAGGCCGCTAATTTAGCTTTTTCGGCCATTCGTGAAGCTGCTGAAAATGGGTTTTCGACCGGGAGACAATACACCTTGGAAAAGAAAAATGAAATACGTTGGTATGAGTTGTCGATCGCACCAATGAAGGAAACGGAAGAACATGAAATTCATTTTATATGCCTTTCGCGTGATATTACAAAAGTCAAACTTGTTGATGAATCACTTGCGAAAAGTGAAGAAAGGTATCGCGGATTGTTAGATAATTTGGATGCAGGTATCGTCGTTCATGCAGCAGATACTTCCGTCATTATGAGCAATAACAAAGCTTCGGAATTATTGGGTTTAATCACCGAACAAATTTTAGGCAAAAAGGCGATAGATCCAATTTGGAAATATTTAAATGAAGATAATTCGATTATAGATATTGAAAAACACCCAATAAGCCTTATTCTTACAACAAAAGAAGCGGTCAAAAATTTTACATTAGGAATTAATCATCCTAATACTGAAAAGATAGTATGGGTTTTAGTAAATGGCTTTCCAGTTTTAGACACTAAAGATGAAATTACTGAAATTGTAATTAGTTTTATTGATATTACGCAGCGAAAATTAATGGAAATTGAATTGTTGCAGTCAAAAGAACAATCTGAAGCAGCGAACAAAGCCAAAACTGATTTTCTGGCTAATATGAGTCATGAAATTAGAACTCCCTTGAATGGAATCATTGGGTTTACCCATTTGCTAATGAAGTCAGGACTGGAAAAAAATCAGTCAGAATACATGTCCACCATCAATGATTCTGCGACTTCTTTAATGCAAATTGTAAACGATGTTCTGGATTTTTCTAAAATTGAATCCGGGAAATTAGAATTGCATATTGAAGAAGTAAATTTGTATGAATTGACGCGTCAGGTTATTGACTTATTCAGCTATCAGGCAACCCAAAAGAATATTGATTTAGTATTAAATCTCAATGGGAATGTGCCAAAATATGTACTAGCGGACTCTGTTAGATTAAAACAAGTTTTGGTGAATTTATTGAGTAATGCAGTAAAATTCACAAGTTTTGGAGAAATACGTCTTGATGTTTCTGAAATCGAAGTTGTAAATGGCAAAATTACAACTTTACAATTTTCTGTAAAAGATACCGGTATTGGAATTAAGGAAGACAACAAGGAAAAAATATTTAGCTCCTTTGTACAAGAGGATAATTCTACTAATCGAAAGTTTGGAGGAACCGGTCTAGGATTGGCTATTTCAAATCAACTATTGGACTTAATGGACAGTAAATTACAGCTGGTGAGTAAGTATGGAGACGGAAGTGATTTTTTCTTCGAAATTAAATTCGAAAAACCCAAAGCCAGAAAGAAACGAGCTCCTGAAAACAGTACTACACCTGAAAAATTAGTAATTGAAAGCTTTAGTGATAAAAAGGTTTTAATTGTTGAGGATAATAGAATCAACATGCTTTTAGCAAAAACATTGGTTAAAAAATTAATTTCTAATTGCAGAATCTACGAAGCTAGGGATGGAAATGAAGCTGTGGAACAATATGAAAAAGAAAGACCGGATATTATTCTAATGGATATTCAAATGCCAAATAAAAATGGATACGAGGCGACTTACGAAATACGACTTTTAGAAGGAGGTTTAAACACTCCAATCATCGCGATAACCGCTGGTATAATGACTGGTGATAAAGAAAAATGTCTGGAGTCAGGTTTAGATGATTATTTGTCAAAACCAATTATTGAAGGTGATTTAGAACAAATGTTACTGAAATGGCTTCATAAATAAGGTGAATTTTTGCAAAGATTTATGCTGATAAGTAGCGATCAGTATGAGTTCTATTTCTTAAGTTTTTTACTAATACGAACAAGGGTTTAAAATCTAATTTTAATTCTTGATTCGTATTATTAATTCGTTTTTTTATAACTCCAAACGGCAAAGCCATTGATTACAAAAGCATAAAATGCAATTATACCTATTTGGATTTTTATGTCATTAAAGCCTGCACCTTTTAGCATTACCATTCTAATAACTTCTACAAAATAACGAATTGGGTTGAAATAAGTTAGGTTTTGCGCCCAAGTGGGCATACTTTCAATTGGTGTAAAAAGCCCGCTCATTAAGATAAATATCACAGTAAAAAACCAAGCAATAAACATGGCTTGTTGTTGGGTTTCGGTATGATTGGATATAAAAAGTCCAATACCTAAAATTAGAATGAGATAAATAGATGTAAAACCATAAATCAAGAAAATATTTCCTAAAATAGGCACGTTAAAAATAACTTTTGAGATAATTAAGCCAACGGATAAAATCACCAATCCTAAAACCCAAAATGGAAATAATTTCCCGATGATGAATTGGTGTTTTTTAATAGGTGTCACATTAATTTGCTCTAAGGTACCCACTTCTTTTTCTCTTACAATATTCATTGAAGATAAGAATAAGGATAGCATGGTAACCAATAAAACTAAAATGCCGGGAACCATAAACGTTTTATAATTTAGAGTTTTGTTGTACCAGAAGGATGGAATTGTGACAATATTTTGTAGTTGCTCGACGTTTCCTGGACTATAAGTTTGTAGTTTCGTTTGTATGGCTTGATTGAAGCCCAAAATAATTTGGGTTATGTAAACATTAGTAATTCCAGCCGCAGCGCCATCTATTGCATTTATACTAACCGAAAGATTAGTGTTTTGTTGTTTTATTAAATCACGTTCAAAGTAAATGGGGATTTCGAGAATAACATCTACTTCGCCTTTTTGCATTTGTAGATTAGCTTGTTTTTTAGATGAAAATTCCGAAATTATATTGAAATAGTCAGATGCTTGAAATTTTCTGATCAATTCACGTGAAGCTGTCGAATGATCATGATCGATAAAGGAAAATTTAATGTTTTTAACTTCAAAACTAGCGGCGTTAGAAAGAATAACAAGTTGTAATAAAGGCAAAATAAATATAATAGGTAGCATACTTTTATTTCTAAAAATTTGCTTGAACTCTTTTTGGATTATGAATAAGATTGTTTTCATTTTTCGTTTTTTGTCACGAAGACATAAATTTTTTTATTAAAACACAACTGCCATAGTTTTTCTATCATAAATTACAATTACAATTACAATTACAATTGCCATTGATTACTCTAATCGTATTTTATATTTTTTGATACTTAACACTATGAAGAACAATGTCATTCCAATTAAAATTAAAGTTTCTTTCCAAATTAATGAAAAAATAGCGCCTTTGAGCATGATGGCTTTGATGATAATGATGAACCATTTGGCGGGAATAATAGTACTGATGACTTGCAATGGAAGTGGCATACTCGAAATAGGGAAAATAAATCCTGACAGCAAAATTACGGGTAACATGAGACCGAAAAGTGAAATCATCATCGCTGTTTGTTGTGTATCTGACAAGGTGGAAATTAATATTCCTAATGCTAATGCACATACTATAAACAAAATACTTTCTATGGCTAATAGAAATAGACTTCCTTCGATGGGCATTTCGAAAACAAAATAACCTAAAAGAACAATAATAGTAGCGTTTATTACAGACAAAAAGATGTACGGAAAAACTTTGCCAATGATAACTTGAAACGGTTTTAATGGAGAAACTAAAAGCACTTCCATAGTACCTAATTCCTTTTCTCGAGTGATAGAAATCGAGGTCATCATTGCTGAAACCAGCATTAAAATAACCGTCATCACTCCTGGAACAAAAGTAAATACGCTTTTGAGTTCTGGATTGTAATACAATTGAGTTTGTGTCTGAACCTGATACGAATTTTGGCTAGTGTTGTTGATTTCTTTGGTGTGATTTTGCAGAATAGCATTGATGAAATTTGTCACTGTGTTGGCAATATTTGGATCCGTCGCATCCGTAATAACTTGTACTTTGGCTTGTTTTTGGGTTTGCAGATTTTTTATAAAATAATCTTCGAAAACTAATACAGCTTTTACTTTTCCTTTCTTGAATAGGGATTCAATTTGGGATTCATTTGTTAGTTTCTGTTCGATGTGAAAATACTTTGATACATCGATTTTATTAATTATTTTTTGGGTTTCACTGTCTTTTGATTTATCTAGAATACCAATGTTGACATTATTGATTTCATTTGTAATGGCAAAACCGAATAACATAATTTGAGCAATAGGCATTCCGAAAAGGATAAACATAGAGCGTCTGTCACGAAAAATGTGATAAAACTCTTTCTTTACAAAACCCATAAATCTTTTCATTTTTTGTTTTATTTATCCGCAATGTGCGCAAATATTTTTTGGAACACAGTTTCGAGAGTTTTAAGAAATATTTTTTTGTCTTTTCTCTTTCCTCTTTATTCTATTTTCTATTCTATATTTCTCGCCAATTTTAAAAACACATCATTCATTGAATCTACATTGAACTGTTTTTTGAGTTTTTTTGGGGTGTCTAGTGCTTCAATAACTCCATCAACCATAATGGAAACTCGATCGCAATATTCGGCTTCATCCATGTAATGTGTAGTTACAAATAGGGTGGTGCCTTTGTGGGCTTGGGCGTAAATCATTTCCCAAAATTGTCTTCTTGTAATTGGATCTACGCCTCCTGTTGGTTCGTCTAGAAAAACTATTTTTGGTTCGTGTAATAGGGCAACTGAAAACGATAATTTCTGCTTCCAACCTAATGGCAAGGAACTCACTAAATGATCAGCTACGTGTTGCATTTCTAATTCTAGGATAAGTTGCGCTGTTTTTTCTTTGATTTTCTTGCGCGACAAACCATAAATTCCGCCAAAAAAAGTAATGTTTTCTTTAATCGTCAAATCATCATACAAAGAGAACTTCTGGCTCATGTAACCAATGTTTTTCTTAACTATATCGGCTTGTGTGGCGACATCAAAACCGGCTATGATGGCGCTTCCACAAGTTGGTTTTGAAATTCCAATGAGCATTTTTATAGCCGTAGTTTTCCCAGCTCCATTTGCTCCTAAAAATCCGAAAATCTCGCCTTTGTAAACGTCAAACGTAATGCCTTTGACCGCTATGAAGCTGCCAAATTTTTTGGAGAGGTTTGTGACTTGTATGATTTTATCCTCCCCCAACCCCTCCGAAGGAGGAGAGCTAAGTCTTGATAGTAATGGATTTTCTTGATGCTTCATTTTTTTTACACGAATTAGCTGGAATTGTAGGGCTTTAATTTATTTCACTAATTTTAATTTTCACTGAATTTAATTGCTTTTGATTCTACAGAATGATTCAGTTTCTAGCTCATACTTCATCTCATAATTATTTAAAGGTCCATAAAAACGTCTTCGATCGTTGGTGCTGCTTTTTTTATAATGATGTCAGAATGATTTTTATTTTCTAAATAGATTTTTATTTCATTTGGATTAAAATTTGGGTCTTTATCAATATAGTGAATGAATTCGCCAAAAGCATAAACACTATATTGACTGGGGTAATTTTTTAAATCCTGAATTAAACCATGAGTATTTGTAGATTGAACATCGTAAATTACTTTTTCATACTTGGCGGTAATTGCTTGTGGTGAATCGATTTTTAATACTTTTCCTTTTTGTATTAAAGCAATTCTATCACATAAGGAAGCTTCATCCATATAGGGTGTCGATACTAAAATCGTGATTCCCTTTTGCTGTATACGTTTTAGCATTTGCCAAAATTCTTTTCGAGAGACTGGGTCAACTCCAGTTGTTGGCTCGTCTAGAAACAAAACTTTTGGAGCGTGGATTAAGGCACAACACAATGCTAATTTTTGTTTCATTCCACCAGATAATGCTCCGGCTCTACGTTTTTTAAATGGTTCGATTTGAACGTATATATCTTCAATTAATTCATAGTTTTCTTCAATCGTAGTTCCGAAAATCGTGGCAAAAAAACTCAAGTTTTCTTCCACCGTCAAATCTTGGTATAACGAAAACTTTCCAGGCATATAACCAACGGAATTTCTGATCGCTTTATAATCCGTAATTACGTCAAAACCGGCTACCGTCGCTTTACCTTCATCTGCTAGTAAGAGTGTCGTCAAAATTCTAAAAATAGTTGTCTTCCCAGCGCCATCGGGTCCTATTAATCCAAATAATTCTCCCGAATTTACTTCAAAGGACGCCGCATCAATAGCTTTGATGTTTTTGTAGGATTTGGATATGTTCTGGACTGAAATACTCATATTTTAAATTTAAATTGCATTATCAATTTCAATTTTTTTTACCAGCTGATTACTTAATTAATAGAAAGTTAGTATCTTCAATAGCATCTACCCAATGTTTCATATTAGGTTCTATTTTTACATAATCACCTGATTGTAAATTGATTTTCTGCTCGTTTTCGTCGTTAAAAATTGATTTTCCTGAAACACAAACTAATAAGGCTGGTGTTTTTGTGAGATGTTCTTTTAGCTGTTTGCCTTTTGCAATTTGCAAAGAAATCACTTTTTCTGTTGGGTCGAATAATATGCTAGTTTGAACGGTTTTATTGTCGGGATGTAAGTCTTTTAAATTCATTTTAGATGAGTATTAAAGGTTTTAAATTGTTGTTGTGGTTATAGTTTTACTTCGGCTGGCATTCCTATTTTTAAACTGCCATCGTTTTTAACGGTTACTTTTACAGCATAAACTAAATTGACTCTTTCCTCTTTTGTTTGGATAATTTTAGGCGTAAATTCTGCCGCCGATGCTATCCAGGAAATTTTTCCTTTATAAGATTTTGTACCATTGTCATTATCAATTGAAACGGTAACTTCTTGTCCAATTTTTATATTAGGCAATTGTGTTTCGCTAAAATATACGCGTAAAGTCATTTCAGATAAATCGGCAATTTTGTATAATGGTTTTCCGAAAGATGTAATTTCATTTGGTTCTGCATATTTCGATAAAACCGTTCCTTTTACGGGATTGATAATTTTACTTTTATCGATTTGATCGTTGATTTTTTCTATTTGAACATCAATAGATTTGGCTTCATTTAAAATAGGCTCATCTTGAGTTCCCACGCTATTGATTTGTTCTTTCAATACATTCACTTTGCCTTCGATTTCGTCAACTTGGCGTTTCGTAGCCGCATTTTCAGCATACATATTCTGTGTTCGTTTTTGCTCAATAATCGTTGCTTTGAGTTGGGCTTGCAAGACATTAGCTTGGGAAACGACATTTTTTGATTTCGAAAAAATGGTAGTTTTAGAAGCGAGTAACTGTTGTTTATTTAAGTACAATTGAGTGGTGTCTATTAATCCAATCGAAGCATTAGCCTCAAGAACGGCTCCTTCCTCTAAATTTAAAAATTCTATTTTACCATTGGCTTCTGCCGAAATAGTAATTTCAGTAGCTTCAAAGTTACCATATCCATCTGCAAGGTCGCTATTTTTGCCGCAAGAGCTAAGACTTACTATCATTAGAGCAATAATTATATTTTTCATACTTGTTTGTTTATTGTTGTCCGCTTTGTAAGTCGAACTATTTCTCTAATTTCCATTTATAACGTGGTAATTGGCTTTCGCCAAAAGCAATTGAATTTCATGTAATTTCTGATTCGTTTTGGCTTCGTACAAATTTGTCAATTCGACCAAATAGTCAGAAGAAGTGATTACTCCATTGCGCAACTGTGCATCGGCTGATTTTACGACATATTCCCTTAAGGAAATAATCGCTAGATCTGTGCTGAGGACTTCTTGCAATTTATAGACTTCATTTTGCATTTCCTGCAACTGAAGATTATTATTTAGTAAAAAGACGTCTTTGTCGGTAGTCACGATGGCCTCAGAAATGACTAAAGCGTCTTTTTCTTTTTTGGATTTATTCCAATCAAATACATTCCAATTTGCTTTCAAGCCAAGCATGTAAAAAGTTTGAAATGAATTATCTAACATATTAAGACCGGGATTCCCGTAACCTGCCTGACCAAAAGCATTTACTCTTGGTAAATTGTTTTTTGAAACCGTGTTTCTAGATAGTTCAATTTGTTCCTTTTGTAAATCAAATAATTGTAATTCTGGGCGTTTATTTACGGTGTTTATTTCCCCATCAATTACAGGTTTAAGCAAAGTGACATTCTCATTTATGGGAGAGGCCGTTAGAAGCGAAAGGCTTTCTAATGTTCTTTTCCGGTCGAATTTAATTTCTATGAGTTGTTGTTTTATTTTTAGGTTTTCTGCCTCAAGAACTTTTTCGGATGCAGGAAGGATAGCACCAAATTTTATTGCCGATTTTATTTCTTTTATTTTAGAATTCAATTGCTCTTGTTTCGAAACCAAAATAGCATTACGTTCTTGCAAGAGAAAGGTCGAGAAATACAGCTGGTTAATTCTGGATTTGAGTTGGTATAAGTTGACTTCAGTTTGCTGTTGTAGCGTTTTAGTTTGTGCTTGTTTTATTTTCGCATTGGCATCAATTAATCCGCCGTTATAAATTAATTGGTTGATATCGAGTGTAGCGCGGTATTGATCTTTGTTGGGCGGATTGACGGTGAAATTTGGTAGACTTATTGGTAGTTGTGTTACATCTGACTGATAGGTTGCTTGTGCATTAAGGTCAATTTTTGGAAGTTTTGAGCGGTTCAAAGCTTCAATTTCCAATGCTGATTTTTGTTGCAGTAAAACAGTTTGTTTGGCAATAGGGTAATTTTTATTCGATAAAACATAGCATTCTTCCAAAGACAGCGTTTGCTGACCGATAGACAATAAAGGCGAGAGCAGTAGCAATAGGATGTTTAATTGTCTCATGTTTTTATCGAATTAATAATTTGTGTAGCGATACTGGTTTTTCGTTCTTGCATCATCGTGTTAAATTCTGATTCAGAAATTTGTATTAACCCCTTCACTAACATTTGTGCGGCAAAAGGAAACACGGTCAGCGAGAAAATGTCCATTAAAAGTTGTTTGGGATTTATTGGTTTTATTATTCCAGCTTCGATTTCTTTGTCGATTTGTGCTAATAGGAGGCTGGGATTGGGTCTGCTTTCATTCTTTAAAAACTGCATGACAAATTCAGGGTTGTTGTTCATTTCCTGAATTACAAATGGTGGCAGATAGGGATTGTCGATTACGAATGAAATATAATTGTGTGTGAAGTTTTTTATTTTTTCAAAAATAGAAGCTTCCGAATTAAAAATTTCGTTGATCTGTGGAGCTAATTGGCTGAAGGCGTTCATAAACACAGCTTCAAATAGTAATTGTTTGTTTTTAAAACAATAATGCAACATGGCTTTGTTTATACCGGCTTCGTCTGCAATTTCTTGCATGCGTGCTCCCGCGAATCCCTTTTTTTGGAACACGGTTCTAGCGGCATAAAATATTTTTTCTTCCGTATTCATTGAGTTTAACTTTTCGGTTTAACCGTTTGGTTAACAAAGGTAGAAAAAAAAGCAACTAGAGTTACTTTATTTCTTTTTTTACAAACATATTAAATAGCAAACCGGCTATCTGCATTCGATACAAATAAGAGATGAACGTTTTTAATTTGAATTCATGACTGTCCGCATCTTGTACTAAGTCTTTTTTTCTCGCCAGGAATTTCACGGATTCACACAGTGTTTATACAATTTATTAAAGGAATCTGTGAAAATCAATTTAATCTGTGGCTAATTTTATAGCTTTGGTACAAGTTACGGACGGTCCTATTTGATTTTAAAAGCGCCACTTACACAAACTGTTTACTAGCGCTTATATCTTGCAATAACTCCAACCTCTATTCCTAAATTGCGCAAAAGCACTATTACGTTTTTTATCATTTATTACTTTTTTCTAGTATGACGTCGATTATGGCTTTCTTTTCCATAACTCCTGATTGACGCCATAATTGTTTTCCATTCTGGAAAAGAATCATCGTAGGTACACCACGCACTTGGTATTTAGAAGCAAGTGGTTGATTTTTATCAATATCTATTTTTATAATCGAAATTCGATCACCTAAATTATCTTTCACTTCTTTTAAAATGGGACCAAGAACTTTACATGGTCCGCACCAGGTAGCATGAAAATCAATCAATATCGGTTTTTCTGAATTTATAAGATTGTCAAAACTATTATTCATTTTTATTTTTCTTTAAAGGTGGTACTGCGCATCCATTAAGGCTGCATCCAGTATTAAAAATCGATTGGAATAGAAAAAATGCTGCCATGAAACCAAATAACCATTCTTGATATTGTACCGCTTGTTGTATTAAAAACAGTCCAATTACAAGCCGAATCCAGCGCATGCTATGCCAGTTTGTTATTAGTAATTGTTTCATTACGTTATCTTCTTAATTTTGTACTTCTCATCATAAGAAACTGTTTTTTGTAGTTCTTCTAATGGAATTTCTATAGTACTCACAATAAGTATTTCGGCAAAATTGCTGCTCATACTTACATTGAGTACCTCCTTAATTGCCGCAAACTTTTTAGTAACGGTGTCCATGCACCCACTGCAAGTGATTCCTTCAAATTCATAAAGGTTGACCACAGCAGTACTATTTTTTTTAAATTCGAAAAACAATTCCGAATTACTTCTGGGTGCAATAGAATTAGCACTTTTTTCTAAAGTAATAAAGTCAAATGCGTCTTTAAAAAGAAGTTCGTATTCGTCTTGGCTTCCACCAAAAGGAGGGCTTACCTCAAATATTCGATTAAAAAGCAAACCAGAAATTTTTCCGTATTTTGCTAAAAGCTCGTGCATTTTCCAAACGTACTTTTGACGCATTACCGGGGGCAAAGCACAGAAAAATGTTTGTTCGATAATCAAATCGTATTCCCCTTTATGACTGAAAAAATCACCTAATAATACTTGTATATGAGTATTAGTGATAAATTTTTCTGCAATAATTTTTACTAATGTAGGCGCAATATCTATTACTGTAACATTTGTAAATCCTTGATCCAGTAGATATGCAGCTTCATAGCTGTTGCCACATCCTGGAATTAAAATAGCGATATCTTTATCTTTTAAAGTATCTATATAAGTTTTGATTGGGGGAGAGACCAAGCCTAAATCCCAGCCAGTGGCGTTTGCTTTGTACTGTGCATCCCAATATTCTTGGTCTAATGGCTTTTCGCAGGATACCACACAACATGATTCGTTATTCATAATAATCTAATTTATAATCTCCAATATGTTTTTCATTTTTAGTAATCATTTTTCTATGTTTAAAATAATTAAAAAGGCCTAAAATTAGAATGACAAATGCAATTGTGTAAAACGTAATTTCAATGAAAAGACCGTTTTCAATCTGCAATAGATTTCTAGTGCTTAAACCTGCTACAAAAAAATACATTGCTGTGCGTACAAAAGCTAAAATTGTGGTTTGATTTGCTAATGTGGTTCGCTGCAAGGCGAGCTGTTCTCTTAAGATCAAGTCCTTATTGACTGTGTCTTTCATAGATTAAATGTTGGTTTTGTTTCTTCGACTACTATGTCCAAATATACTATACGCGGGACAGTAGCCTATCAAACTTGTAATAAACAAGATGAGGGCAATACTACCTAAAACTATAGCCGTTGTGCCACTTATGATGTTTACGAAATACATTATGGCAATAATAGCTGCTATAGTTGCTCTTATCAATTTGTCAGTTGTACCTAAGTTCTTTTTCATAATTTTGATTTTTAATAAAAATTAAAATTCTTAATATGTTCCTATGAAAGTACGGCATATATAGCTAATAACCAAGTCCTTTAACAGCCTATTGTCATTTAACTGTATTTTATAAAACTTTACTTTGACACACAAAATCAGTTTTTGGTGTCGTAGTTTTTGCGATAGCATTAAATCCTCCCTCAACTTCTGAGAAGTTTCTGAATCCTCGCGCTTGCAATATCGATGCAGCGATCATACTGCGATATCCACCGGCACAATGAAGAAAAAAGGGCTCTTTAGGGTTTATGTCTTTGATCCAATTATTGATACTTGCTAAAGGTTTACTATAAGCATCTTCCACATGTTCTGCAGCATACTCCGTGTCTTTACGGATATCGATCACTTTACTTTCTCCAATTTTCACTGTCTTTGCAAACTCTTCGGCCGTGATCCTATTAATTGTATCCGTTTCTTTACCTGCTTTTTCCCAACCTTGAAATCCGCCTTCAAGATGTCCTACTAAGTTATCAAATCCTACACGACTTAAACGAGTGACTGACTCTTCTTCCTGGCCAATTTCTGTAACGAGAATAATTGGTTGTTTTACATCAGCAATTAATGCACCTACCCAAGGAGCAAAATCACCTTCAATTCCGATGTTTATAGATTGTGGAATAAATCCTTTAGCAAAATCTCCATTTTTTCGGGTGTCCAAGATTAAAGCTCCAGTATCTTCGACTACCGCTTCAAAATCAGTTGGATTTACTGCTCTCATACCGTTGTTTAAAACAGTCTCAAAGCTTTCGTATCCTTTTTTATTCATAGCGACATTCATTCCAAAATAAGCTGGCGGAGGCAATAGGCCTTCCGTTACTTCTTTGATGAATTCCTCCTCGGTCATATTTGCTCTCAAAGCATAGTTAGTTTCTTTTTGATTACCAATAGTCGAAACTGTTTCTTTACTCATATTTTTTCCACAAGCACTTCCCGCACCATGAGCTGGATATACAATTACATCATCTGGCAACGTCATTATTTTATCTCTTAAAGAATGAAATAATATTCCTGCTAATTGTTCCTGAGTCATAGCAGCTGCTTTTTGTGCTAGATCAGGTCTTCCGACATCGCCAATAAACAAGGTGTCCCCAGAGAAAATAGCATGCTCTTTACCGTCTTTATCAATCAATAAATAAGTTGTGCTTTCCATAGTATGTCCAGGAGTATGCAAAGCTTTTATTTTGATATCTCCAAGAACAAATTCTTGACTATCAGTTGCAATTATTGCTTCAAATTCAGGATTTGCATTTTTACCGTACACAATTGGTGCTCCCGTAGCTTTGCTTAAATCAAGATGTCCCGAAACAAAATCAGCATGGAAATGGGTCTCAAAAATGTATTTTAGTCTTACATTATCGCGTTCTAATCGGTCAAGGTAAGGCTGTACTTCACGAAGGGGATCTATAATTGCCGCTTCGCCATTTGAAGTTATGTAATAAGCACCTTGTGCTAAACATCCTGTATATATTTGTTCTATTTGCATGATTCTGTTTTTTTATTTTTATTCTAAACAAAGATAAATCTTGTAAAGCGATTTATCAGTGACTATTGTTACTTAACATTTATTTAAAGAAGATTTCTTTAGTGATAATATACAATCCCATTACTAATACGAACCAGCCAAAAGCAGGTTTCAATTTTGCGCCGTCAATTTTTCTTGATAATTGCGTTCCAATAAATAAACCAATTATCGCCAGGAATGAAAGGGTTAAAAGTAATTCGTAATTAAGTTTAACTCCGCCAATAATATCGCCGCTAAATCCAATAATGGAATTTACAAAAATGATGAAGAGTGAAGTTCCTACTGCTTTTTTCATTGGTAAATTAGCAAAAAATAAAAGCGCAGGGATAATTAGAAAACCTCCTCCAGCACCTAGAAAACCAGTTACTAATCCCACAACTAGACCTATAAAAGATAATTTCACAAAATTTACATGAATATCTTCTTGTTGTGGCTTTGATTTTCTTACCATCGAAACTGATGTTGCGATCATTAGAACAGCAAAAACAAGCATGATGAGAAGATTCTTTGTTATTTCAAATGTCCTAATGTAAAAAATGGAATCAGGAATTATAGGTAATAAAATTTTTCGAATAAATAGTAAAGAAATAATCGAAGGCACGCCAAAATATATGGCCGACTTTATTTTTAGATTTCCTAACACATATTGACTGTAAGATCCTACCATGGAAGTAATTCCAACGATAAATAAAGAGTAACTTGTCGCTTGTTCTGGGTTTACTTTAAAAAGATAAACTAAAATTGGAACAGCAAGAATAGATCCTCCGCCACCTATAAGACCTAAAGTAAGACCTATTATAATTGAAGCTAAATAACCAAAATATTCCATCTATAAATTTTTCTTACAAAGGTTGGTCGTATTTATTTCTCATACAGTAACAATTGTCACATAGACCTTTTTTTTAGTTCAAAAGCTCAATGTGATTGCGATGCAATTGCACTAAACCCCGTTGTTCCATTTTTTTGAGTAATCGAGAAATGACTTCTCTTGAGGTATTTAAATCTCTTGCAATCTCTTGATGGGATAATTTTACATCTTTACATCCGCATGCATCTGAATGACGTTTTAAGTAAAACTCTAAGCGTTCGTCCATTGCCCTGAAGGCGATGTTGTCTACTACTTCTAGCAATTCCTCAAATCGAATACGATAAGTATAGATTACAAATTCATTCCAACTGCGGTGTTCCATCATCCATTTCTCCATTAAAGAAAGCGGAACGATTATTAACTCTACATCATCAACTGCAACAGCTGTGATTTGACTAGTTTGACTTTTAGTAGCACAAATCATAGAAACGGCACAAGCTTGTCCAGGTTGCAAAAAATACATTAGAAATTCACCGCCATTTTCTCCTTCTCTAAAAACCTTAAGCTGACCTTTAGTAACTAACATTGTATTATTGATATATTGACCAGTTCGCATCATGACATCACCCGCTTTAAAAGATTGAATTGATGCATGCTCTTGAATTTCTTGGATCAATTCATTGGAAAAAGTAGGGAAAGTTTTTTTTAGAGAATCTTGCATTTTGAGTTCTTATTTGATTTTAATTTAGTGCGCGTTAGTGTAAAAGTACATTAAAAATTGAATAAGTTTAGGAAACGGAATGCGTACTTGGTCGTGCTATTATTTTTGCGATGGACTTTACAGTATCTTCAATTTGTCTATCGATTTACTGGACTATATTTCGCAATTAGTAGTAAAAAAGATAATTAACTGATTATTAAATGGTCGCGAAAACGTTTTTTACGATATATTATTTAATTCTAAAGTCACGGTTTTATTGTTATCGAAAAGTATTGTAATTTTACAAAAAACACGATTATGAATTTAACACAAGAAGATTGGGCTTCTAATCTTGAAGCAGATACCAATGCAGTGATCCTGGATGTGAGAACGGAGGACGAATTTAATGACGGAATCATTCCGAACGCGGTAAATATCGATATCCATCAAGGACAATTTTTTATTTCAGAAATTGAAGCCTTAGACAAGAATAAAAACTACTATGTTTATTGTCGTTCTGGAGTTAGAAGTGCCAAAGCATGCGAAGTAATGAATGAATTAGGTATTGAAAACGCCTTTAATTTAACAGGCGGGATTTTAGCATGGAATGGAGAGATCGTATCTCCTTGATAATTAAAAGATAATATAAATATTTTCTATACCTAAAAAAAAACAGAATGTCAAAAGCAACCACAATGACTAGAATACCAGAAGAATTTCAAATAAAAGATTTATTAAACCAAGATACTTATTTAGTAAACGGTGAATTGAAAAAATGGGAAGGGCAAACATCAGCCGTTTTTTCAACTATTTCATCTACTGAAGAATACGCGCCAACAATATTAGGATCTATCCCATTTATGGGTGAGAAAGAAGGCTTGGAAGCAGTGGAAGCTGCTGATTTAGCTTACAATAACGGTCAAGGGCTTTGGCCTACAATGAGAGTCAAAGATCGTATCAAGTGCATGAGTAGTTTTGTTAGACAAATGGAAACTACAAGAGAGGAGGTTGTTAAATACCTAATGTGGGAAATTGGGAAATCACTCGGTGATTCACAAAAAGAATTTGACAGAACCGTTGAGTATATCTATGATACCATTGAAGATTACAAGAAGCTAGATCGTGATAGCGCTAAATTTATAAAAAGCCAAGGAGTAAATGCGATGGTCCGTAGAGGACCTTTAGGAGTGGTTTTGTGCCTAGGGCCATACAATTACCCATTGAACGAAACTTTTGCTTTGCTTATTCCTGCTCTAATTATGGGGAATACCGTAGTTTTTAAACCTGCTAAACATGGAGTTCTTTTAATTTCACCTTTATTAGAAGCATTTAGAAATAGCTTCCCAGCTGGAGTAATAAATATAGTCTATGGTAGAGGTAGAGAAGTGGCTTCGCCAATAATGAAATCTGGAAAAGTGGCGGTTCTTGCATTAATAGGAAATAGTAAATCTGCGATCGCATTACAAGATCAGCACCCTAACAAAAACAGACTGCGTTTAATTCTAGGACTTGAGGCTAAAAATCCTGCGATTATATTAGCTGATGCTGATTTAGATCTAGCAATCCAAGAATGTATTTCAGGAACACTATCTTTTAATGGTCAACGCTGTACCGCATTGAAGATTTTATATGTTCACGAAGATTTAGTTGAAGAATTTAATAAAAGATATGCAGCAAAAGTAGATGAGTTAGTTTTTGGAAACCCATGGGAAAAAGGAGTTTCACTTACTCCATTACCAGAGAAGGAAAAACCAGCTTACATTCAAGAATTAATTGATGACGCAGTAAGTAAAGGAGCTAAAGTTATTAATGAAAAAGGAGGAGAACACAGTCCTAATTATATTTTCCCTGCGGTTTTATATCCAATAAATAAGGAAATGAGGGTATATAATGAAGAGCAATTTGGACCAGTTGTGCCTATTCTTTCATTCAAAGATATTCAAGAACCTCTAAACGATATGGCCGAGTCTAATTATGGGCAGCAAGTAAGTTTATTCGGCAAAGACATAAAGACAATTGCCCCGCTTATTGATACGCTTGTAAATCTAGTTTGTCGCGTCAACTTAAACAGTTCCTGTCAAAGAGGACCGGATATTTATCCTTTTACTGGACGTAAAGATTCAGCGGTTGGAACATTAAGTATCCATGATGCTTTGCGTTCTTTCTCAATAAGAACTTTTGTTGCGTCCAAAGATAATGACTACAACAATCAAATCTTGCAAAGTTTATTAAATAGTGATGAGTCTAACTTTATAACAACTGATTATATCTTGTAGTATATAATTTAATATTTTTAAAAAGCCGTTTTGTTGAATTCAACAAAACGGCTTTTTTTTGATTTAGGAACAGGAACTTTATGACTAAATACTTTAAAATAGTATTGTCATAGTATAAAAAAAAAAAACATTTAAACTGTTGATAATCAATGTTTTTGAGTTAAATTTACATTGTTAATTAACTTAAAATGATTAGGGTATGAAAAATAGTAAACATTTTTTGAGACCAGTTTTAATAGTATTTATTGCTGTTGTGTTTTTATCTTGTAAAAACGATAAAGCTGAGAAAGAAGATCCGGCGATGACGGAAAACGATTCCGTAAGTGTTGCTTTTGAGCCATTTAAAGTAATTGTTATTAAACATGAAGTAGCTGATTATAATAAGTGGAGGTCTGAATATGATGCTCACGATTCCATTAGACGGGTACACGGAATTTCTCATTTTGTTATTGGTCGAGAAATGGATAATGATAATATGATAATTGTTATTGATAAAATCAGTGATGTCAATAAAGCAAAGGAGTTTAGTATGCTTCCCGATTTAAAAGAAAAAATGAAAAAGGCAGGAGTTAAAGGTCCAGCTATGTTTTCTTATTATGATGTAATACGAAATGATGATGCCAGAATTAATTTGCGAGACAGGCTGATGGTTATTCACCGTGTAAAAGATTTTGATACATGGTTAAAAGTGTATGACAATGAAGGAATGACTAAAAGAATGGAAGAGGGCTTAATAGATAGGGGAATGGCAAGAAGTATTGATGACCCCAATTTCGTTGCATTATTATTTGCAGTTTCAGACATGAAGAAGGCAAAAGCAAGTATTGCTTCAGCAGAAAAGATGAAATTAATGAAAGAGGCCGGTGTAGAAGGTAAACCTGAACTCACGTTTTATAAACTAACAGAATAATGTCTGTTTGATTAATATAGTGTCTGGGAGTTCCCCATTACATAAAAAATAGACTATACCTATATATAAGGAGTAACCACTTTTCTTTAGAGGCTATTTCCCGCCCCCGACACTTTGGGGCGCTACAATCTACTTCGCCATCCCTTCTCGCGCGAAAAGACGAGAAGGGACTGGCTTGATAGGATTTCCACTGCTATTGGGGCTAGGTGAGTCGCTTTTAGAAGTGAGATTTAAATATTAGTAATAAAATCTCCAAAAAACAACGCTTATATATAATAGTATATAAAGCAAGAGCACTAAATTATTCGGGAATCAAGGCTAGTTATGCTATTTGACACTACTACGGAGTCAATAAAAAATGCTGTATTTACAACGAAACAGGGCAAACCACGTCCATAAAGTCTCCCTCTCCTTGGGAGAGGGCTGGGGAGAGGAAAAAAACTTTCCACTTCAAGATTCCTATTTCCAGCGAGTTAAGTCATGCGTTAAGAAAACATAAAAAAATAGTCAATAAAAAGTATTGTTTAAGGCTATAAAGGAACTACTTTTGCACCCGCAACAGCGAATAAGTTCATAAGAATATTGACAGGTTATAAAGGGGTTTAGGCTTAGGAATTATTTCTAAAATAAATCAAAATAAAGCTT